>JAQAJI010000083.1:0-11874 GCA_028278665.1 Candidatus Rariloculus versatilis | reverse complement strand
ACCGGCGGCGTTGCGCCTCGCTCCTCCTGCAACGCCTCCCGCACGGCATGGACGCGCCGGACGCGGATCGCCTCGCCGAGTTCGGCGCCGGCGAGTCCGGGCGTCCGGAGTTCGTCCGCGTCGACTTTGCGCGCGGCGCCCAGCGCACGCCGCAGCAGGTCGGCCTGCGGGTAGGGCTGCGTCTGCAGGCCGGCCCGGCCGCGCGCGTCGGCTTCGCAGGCGGTCAGGAACTTCTCGAAGCGCTCGGGCCGGCGAAACGCGTCAACGTCGCTCAGCAGCCTGACGATCGTTCGCGGCCGGAGCTCGGCGGCACGATGGACGACGCCGTGGTGACGTGCCACGAGTTCCGCGAGCGCCTGGTAGCTGCGCGGGACGCGCAGGCGCGCGGCGAGTTCGCGGATGAGTCCGACCGAGCGTTCGCCGTGACCGCGATGGCCCGGCAGCATCCACTTCGGCGTCGTGGCCTTGCCGAGGTCGTGCGTGAGCACGGCGAAGCGAACCTCGCTGCTGTCGCTCAGGGATGCGCTCATGGCGAGCGCCATCATCGTGTGAACGCCTGAATCGATCTCGGGGTGCCAGCGTTTCGGTTGCGGTACGCCGTACAGGTTCGCAAGTTCCGGGAAAATGCGTGCGAGCGCGCCGCACTCGCGCAACACCTCGAAATAGACTTCCGGGCGCGGTGTCCCGAGCGCCTTGAGCGTTTCCTGCCAGAGTCGCTCGGCCGGCAGCGCTTCGAGTTCGTCGGCCGCGACGATCTCGGCCATCGTCTGCATCGTCTCGGCTGCGACCGTGAATCGGAGGTCGTGGAAGCGCGCGGCGAAGCGCGCCGTGCGCAGCACCCGCAGAGGATCCTCGCGAAAGGCATCGGAAACGTGGCGCAGCAGCCGGTCGGCGATGTCCTGCCGCCCGCCCCACGGGTCGATGATGCGGCCGTCGGCGTCCCTGGCCATCGCGTTGATGGTCAGGTCGCGCCGGGCAAGGTCCTGTTCGAGCGTCACCTCGGGCGACGCGTCGACCGCGAAGCCCGTATGCCCGGGCGCCACCTTGCGTTCGGTCCGGGCGAGCGCGTGCTCCTCGTGATTGTCCGGATCGAGAAATACCGGAAAGTCGCGGCCGACCTGGCGGTAGCCCCGCTTGAGCAAGTCCCCGGCCGTGGCGCCGACGACGACCCAGTCGCGCTCGCCGGGCTCGATGTCGAGCAGTTCGTCGCGGACCGCGCCGCCGACCAGATATACGTCCATAGCCGTACCTATGTTAGGGCATCCCCGCTGTGGGGGAGCCACGCGGCCGCCCGCGGCTCGAGAAAGCTGGGCCTTGCATCGTGATAAGGTTCGACGATGCCGTCCGTATTCCGTTCCCTGACGATCGTCGTTGCGGCCGGTGCGATGGCCGGTTGCAGTCTGCCGTACTACCTGCAGGCCATTGGCGGGCAGCTCGAGTTGCTGCGCAAGCGCGAGCCGATCGAAGCGGTCATCGCGGACCCGAACCGGGATGCCGAGCTCCGGGCAACGCTGGGCAGCATCGCCGGGATGCGCGAATTTGCCGTAAGCAAGCTCGGGTTGCCCGATAACGACAGTTATACGACTTACGTCGAACTGGACCGAAGCTACGCCGTATGGAACGTCGTTGCGGCCCCGGAGTTTTCCATCGAGCCCGCGCAGTCGTGTTTTCCGGTTGCAGGCTGCGTGACGTACCGGGGGTTCTTCGACCGCGAAGCTGCCGAGCGCTACCGGGAAGTTCTTGAAGCGGAGGGATTCGACACCTGGACGGGAGGCGTGCGCGCCTACTCGACGCTGGGCTGGTTCGAGGATCCGGTGCTCAACACGATGCTCGACCGGGGCGAGGAATACATCGCGAGTGTCCTCTTCCACGAGCTTGCGCATCAGCAGCTCTACATCGCCGACGACAGCGAACTCAGCGAAGCCTTCGCGACGGCCGTGGAGGAACGCGGCGTGGCGCTTTGGCTCGGCGATCGCGGTGCCAGCGACGCGCTCGATCGCTATCGGCAGCGCGCCGGGCGGCAGGACGCCTTCGGTCAGCTCGTCGGCGCTCAGCAGGCGCGCCTCAGGGAAATCTACGACAGTCCGCTGTCGGACGACGAGAAGCGCGCCGCCAAGGCCGAATCGTTCGAGCTCATGCAGGACGAATACGCGTCGCTCAGGGCGCGCTGGAATGGCGCGGACGACTACGATGCCTGGTTCGCGCAGCCGTTGAACAACGCGACCCTGGCCACCGTCGCGACGTATCGGCGCTGGTTGCCTGCGCTGCGGTCGCGCCTGGACCGGGTCGGTCTTGAAGCGTTCTACCGCGAAATGGAGACGCTTGCCGCACTGCCGGCCGACGAACGCGCCGCGGTGCTTGAGAACTGGATGGGGCCGGTCCCGGCGGCGGTACGAGCGCCGTAGCGTCGCTGGCCCGTCCGGTTCCGGTTCGAGGTCCGCCGGGCGCAGTCAGTCCCGGCGGCGGTTCGTGCGCCTCAGCAACGCCAGCCGGGCGGGTTGCGGTTTGAGATAGCCACGCACGATCTGCTGCATCGGCTGCGGAGCGATCCCGAGCCGCTTGAATCCGTCGGTCGAGCACACATTCGCGACCGACATGGAGCGCAAATTGTCCAGGGAGAAAGGCTTGCCGGGAATGAGATAGTCGGCGACCGCGGCTTGCAGGCGGCCGAGCACCCCCGGAAGCGGCACGATCAGCCGCCTGATGCCAAGTTCGCGGCGCACCAGGTCGATGATCTCGCGCAGGGAGTAGATGTCCGGGCCGCAAAGCTCGTAGGTCCTGCCGCAGGTATCGCTGTCGGCGAGCGCGGTTGCGAAGGCGAGCGCCACATCGTCGACGAAGACCGGAGCGAACCGTGCGTCGAGCCGCGCGAGCGGCAGGACCGGCGTCACGCGAAGAAGCCCGGCGAAACGGTTGATGAAGCTGTCCTCGCTGCCGAATATCACGGAGGGCTGGAAGATCGTGTAGCGAATGTCGTCGCCGCAGAGCGTCTCGATGAGTCGCTCGGCTTGCCCCTTTGTCCTCAGGTAGTGGCTTGGCCCGCGATTGTGGTTGGCCTTGAGTGCGCTCATGTGGATCAGCCGGGTCACGCCACCTTCCTGGCAAGCCCTGATCAGCTTCTCGACCAGGTCGACATGCGCCGTCCTGAATCCGCTGCCGTCGTGACCGCGCTCGTTCAATATGCCGACGAGGTTGATGGCGGCGTCACAGCCACGCAAGAGGTCCTCGAGCACCGACTGGTCATGGATGTCGGCCTGACGCAGATCGACGCCGGGCAGCACGAGCAAGCGGCGGTGGCGCGGCCGGTTGCGGGTCGGGATACGAACGGCGTAGCCGCGCCGGACCAGAAGGCTGCTGAGCGACCTTCCGACAAAGCCGGTTCCGCCGAGGATGCAAACCGTTGGCGCTGTTCGCTTTGCTGCCATCGAATCGTCGTTGCCGCGCGTCGCGGGGCGCGGGGCGCGGATTATACCGTCGCGATACCGTCAGCGGACCGGGATCAGCCGGCTGCGATCATCGCGCTCGATCTGCAGGACCATCGACCGCGCCTCGCCCGCGAGCTCCAGCGCCTCGTCGGTGTTGCGCACCCGCTCACGGTTGATGTGCGTGATGATGTCGCCGACCCTGAGGCCCGCCGCGAAAGCCGGCGAACCCGGCTCGACCCGCGTCAACAACAGGCCTCCCACGCCGTCGGACACCTCTGCCGGAACGAGTTCGATGCCGTCGAGGACGGGTTCCACCTCCAGCGGTGCGGGCGGCGCGCGCGTGAAGGCCGGCTCGACCGGGGTCAATAACGCGGTGACGGCGTCCTCCCGCCCGTCGCGGACGAAGCCGACGCGGACGGTTTCGCCCGGCATGAGCAGGCCGATCAGGTTGCGCAGGGCGCGCGAGTCGCGAACCGACTCGCCGTTGACGCTGACGATGACATCGTGAATCTCGATGCCCGCTTCCTCTGCGGCGTCACCGGGCGAGACGCCGGTAACAAGCGCGCCGGAGGTGTCCGGCAGACCGTAGAACTCGGCGAGTTCCGCGGAGAGCGATGAAATGTTGACGCCGAGCAGGCCGCGGTTCACCTGCCCATGGGCGATGAGTTGCTCCATGACGCTGCGCGCCATATTGGCCGGGATCGCGAAACCGATGCCGATGTTGCCTCCGGTGCGCGACACGATCGCGGAGTTGATTCCGACGAGTTCGCCGTTGAGGTTCACGAGCGCACCGCCGGAGTTGCCGGGGTTGATCGAGGCGTCGGTCTGGATGAAGTCTTCGTAGGCATTGATGTCGGGATTGACGCCGGAACGGCCGAGGCCGCTGACGATCCCGGACGTCACCGTATGCGAGAAGCCGAACGGGTTGCCGATCGCGACGACGAAATCGCCGACGCTGAGGCCGCCCGAGTCGGCGAAAGGCATTTCAACGAGCGAATCGGCTTCGACCCGGAGTACCGCAAGGTCGGATTGAGCATCGGAGCCGATCACCTGCGCCTGCATGCCGCGGCTGTCCAGAAGAGTAATCGTGATTTCGGCGGCATTCTCGACGACGTGGTGGTTCGTGAGGATATGGCCGCGCTCGGCGTCGACGATCACCCCGGAGCCGGCGCTGCGAAAGTCCCTTCGGTTGTCGCGCGGGCCGTCGAAAAACCGCCGAAAGAGCGGATCGCCGGAGAGCGGGCTGTCGACCTCGACTCGGCCGCGCACGGAAATATTGACGACCGCGGGCGACGTGCTCTCGATCATCGGTGCAAGGCTTGGCAACGGCGTCGTTGCCCGCTGCTGGGCGAGTGATGCCGGAACGGCCGACAGGAGGAGCAGCATCAGCGCCGGCCGTACTGTGGCGGCGGGTACACTTCGAGCCATGCCTGCGTGATCGATCATCGCCATACCCTGCGTGGAGCGCCCACGAGTCCGCGAGCGTCGTCCCCTATTGTAGACGGTATGTGAGCCGATTCGGCGGCCCGGCGGACTTCGACCGAAGCGACGGCGCGGCCACGCCTGTACGGGCGCACGCCATGGCGAAAACCCGCGCACACGCCGTCGCCAGGCGTCGCGAAAGGCCGGGCAGGGTCGGAAAAACCACGTGCACGGCGCTGTTCCTGTGGACTTTCCTGGGGACAAACTGGGGATTTCGTGGCCACAATATGTTGTGTCCTGACCTGGACCCGGAACTGGTCCGCGAACTCGAAAAACATTCTCGCCTCATTGGAGGAAAATGACGTATCTAGTTGTTTTTATGTGATTTTATGTCAGGATGAATCTTGGCCCACATGCTTGACAGGATGCCCGCAGCATCCTAATCTACGGTGCCGGGGCACAAGATGTAGTATCGGTAAATCTCTGGCCGCGAGTCCGTTTGGCGGCCCATACCGAGAGATCGAAAGGGGGACTTTCGCACAATTTTCGGCAATCGCGTCGATCGGGAGTGTGGATTGATCCGGGGGGTGGAAACACATCGCATCGTGGATGTTTCGATGCGGTACAAGGGTTGGGTTCAGGCATGAGCATAGCCGTGGAGCTCGATGGAGCCAGGCTCGCCGACATACCGTGGCAGGCCGCGTCGCTCGACATCTGGGACACCAAGTACCGGCTCAAGACCCGTAGCGGCGAGCCGGTGGACCTGTCCATGGATTCGACCTGGGAGCGCGTGGCGAGGGCGCTTGCCGAGGTTGAGGACGCGGACCGGAAAGAGCACTGGTACGAGCGTTTCCTCTGGGCGCTTCAGCACGGGGCGATCCCGGCCGGCCGGATCATGTCGAACGCCGGCGCCGGCTTGCACAAGCCGGCGACGGCGACGATCAACTGCACGGTGTCCGGAACCATCAACGACTCGATGCACGACATTCTCGACAAGGTCCACGAAGCCGGGCTCACGCTCAAGGCCGGCTGCGGCATAGGTTACGAATTCTCCACGCTGCGGCCGCGCGGCGCATACGTCTCAGGCGCCGGTGCGCACACCTCCGGTCCGCTGTCGTTCATGGATATCTACGACAAGATGTGTTTCACGGTCTCGTCGGCCGGCGGGCGCCGCGGCGCGCAGATGGGAACGTTCGATGTCGGCCATCCCGATGTCATGGACTTCATTCGCGCCAAGCGCGAGAACGGCCGGCTGAGGCAGTTCAACCTGTCGTTGCTCGTTACCGATGAATTCATGCAGGCCGTCAGGGAGGACCGGCCCTGGCAGCTCGCGTTTCCCGTGACGCGCCGCGAAGTTGATGAAGACGAGCTCGATCTGGAGGACCCGGAGCAGATCGTCTGGCGCGAATGGCCGATCGATGCCGACTACGTCACGAACGGCAGCGGCCTCGTCGCGGCCAGGGTGTATCGCACGATGCCGGCGCGCAGGATGTGGGACGTCATCATGTCGTCGACCTACGATTTCGCCGAGCCCGGCTTCGTGCTCATCGATCGCGTCAACGAGATGAACAACAACTGGTGGTGCGAGAACATCCGCGCGACCAACCCCTGCGGCGAACAGCCGCTGCCGGCTTACGGAGCGTGCCTGCTCGGTTCGGTCAATCTCACCAAGTTCGTGCGCGAGCCCTTTACCGACCGGGCGCGTTTCGACTGGGATCTGTACCGCGAGGTCGTCAAGATCTTCACGCGGATGCTCGACAATGTCGTGGAAGTCAACGGCTTGCCCCTGGAAACGCAGCGCAGGGAAATCGAGCGCAAGCGCCGCCACGGCATGGGCTTCCTCGGCCTCGGTTCGACCGTGACGCTGCTCGGCATGCGTTACGGCTCGGCGGACTCTGTGGCGTTCACGGAGAGGGTCGCGCGCGAACTGGCCCTTGCCGGCTGGGAGACCGGCCTCGAGCTTGCGAAAGAGAAGGGAGCCGCGCCGATCCTGCTGGAAGACTTCGAGGTCACCGGGGAGATGTTGCGCCGACGGCCGGAAATGGCCGCCGACGGCTTCAAGCGCGGCGACCGCATTGCAGGACGCGTCCTTCACGCGCGCTACAGCCGCTACATGCAGCGCGTGGCCGCCATTGCGCCGGAACTCGCGGCGCAACTGGAAAAGACCGGCGCGCGGTTCACGCATCACAGCTCGATCGCCCCGACCGGCACGATATCCCTGTCGCTCGGCAACAATGCGAGTAATGGCATCGAGCCCTCGTTCGCGCACCACTATTTTCGCAATGTGATCCGCGAGGGCAGGAAGACCAAGGAGAAGATCGACGTCTTTTCGTTCGAGTTGCTCGCCTATCGGGAGCTGGTCAATCCGAAGGCACTGCCAGATTCGAGCGCGCCGGACGAATGCTTGCCCGACTATTTCGTGAGTTCCGAGGATATCCAGCCGAAAGAGCACGTGGACATCCAGGCGGCGGCTCAGAAGTGGGTCGATTCGTCGATATCCAAGACGGCCAACGTGCCGACGGACTACGCCTACGACGAGTTCAAGGACATCTATCTGTACGCGCACGAACAGGGACTGAAGGGCTGCACGACGTTCCGGTTCAACCCGGAAGCGTTCCAGGGCGTGCTGGTCAAGGAGAAGGATCTCAAGGCGACCACATACCGGTTCACCCTCGAGGATGGATCGGTTGTCGAGGCGAAAGGCGACGAAGAGATCGAGTACGACGGCGAGGTGCACACGGCCGCGAATCTCTTCGATGCACTCAAGGAAGGCTACTACGGCAAATTTTGAGCAGACCGCCGGGGCGGTCTGCCGATACGGGTATACAGCAAATGGGAAACATCAGGATAGACGGCAGGATCGTCGAATACACGGTCGCGCAGGCCGGCGCCGAGGCGCTTGCGGGCGCCGCTGCGGAGCCGTTGCCGGAGGAGAAGTCGAAAGACGAGCCCAAGGTCATCCGGATGCACGAGAGGCTCGAGCGTCCGGAGATGCTGATCGGGTCCACCTACAAGGTAAAGACGCCCATGTCCGATCACGCCATGTACGTCACGATCAACGACATCGTTTTGAACGAGGGTACCGAACACGAGAAACGCCGCCCGTTCGAGATCTTCATCAACTCGAAGAACCTCGATCACTACCAGTGGATCGTGGCCCTCACGCGCATCATGTCGGCCGTGTTCCGCAAGGGCGGGGACGTGGCCTTTCTCGTCGATGAACTCAAGGCGGTATTCGATCCCCGCGGCGGCTACTTCCAGCCGGGCGGTACCTTCGTGCCGTCGATCATCGCCGAGCTCGGGCAAGTCGTCGAGAAGCATCTGACGCGAATCGGTTTGCTGAAGCCCGTCGGGCCGAGCGAGGAACAGCAGAAGTTCATCGACGAAAAGCGAGCGGAGTTCGCGGCGCAGTCGAGCCAGCGCGATGCCTTTGCCGAGACCAGCTATCCCAAAGGCGCCCAGTTGTGCGGCAAGTGCAGCGTCGTCGCCGCCGTCATGCTCGACGGCTGTCTGACTTGTCTGAATTGCGGTTATTCGAAGTGCGGTTGATTGCCCGCGGTGGGCGGGCAGCCGAGCGGAGCCTGATTTCGATCCGCCATCGATCCGATTCCCGCGCAGGCTCGGGAGCGGATCCTTTTTTCCCCGCCTGAGTTTGCCGCCGCTACAGGCGGTAAACTGCTTGCCATCGGCAGACCGCCGAACCGAGCATTTGGTGACACTGTCAATCCCCAATTTCACCGGTTTGCGCATCCTGGTCGCGGGCGATGCGATGCTCGACGAGTACTGGTTCGGCGAGGCGAGCCGGATCTCCCCGGAGGCTCCGGTGCCGGTCGTGCGGACCGGTTCGTCCGAACACAGGCCGGGCGGGGCCGCCAACGTGGCGCTCAACGCTGCGGCACTCGGCGCTTCGGTCCGGCTCGTCGCGGTCGTCGGCCGGGACGAGCGTGGCGACGCCCTCGAACGTGCGCTCGACGCTGCCGGGGTCCAGTGCGACTTCGTTCGTTCGCCGGAGCTGCCGACCATCCACAAGTTGCGCGTGCTTGCGCGCAATCAGCAACTCATGCGGCTCGATGCCGAGCAGCCGCTCGACGCCTGTGGCAGCGAAGTTGCCGAACGCGTCGAGGCGGCGTTACCGACCACCGACATCGTGCTCCTGTCCGACTACGGCAAGGGCAGTCTGAGCCGTGTCGAGGCACTGATCGAAGCCTGCCTCGCCGCGAACGTGCGCGTTCTCGTTGACCCCAAGGGGCGCGATTTCACCCGCTACCGCCGCGCAAATGTGTTGACGCCGAACGAGAGTGAATTTGCGGCGGTTGCCGGGGCCTGGCAGCAGGACGACGAGTTTCTGGGCAAGGCACAACGCCTGCGCGCCGAACTCGAACTCGATCTGCTGCTTGTGACCCGGGGGCCGCGCGGCATGGCTCTGGTTTCAGTTGGCGCGCCGCCGGTCACGCTCGCCGCACAGGCGCGCGAAGTGTTCGATGTCACCGGTGCGGGCGACACGGTGCTTGCCTTGCTCGGTGCTTCACTTGCTTCAGGCGCACCGCCGGCCCACGCTGCCGCGCTCGCCAATCTCGGTGCCGGGATCGTGGTCGGCAAGATCGGTGTCGCGTCGGTCAGCCGGGCCGAGCTCAGTCTCGCCCTGCACCGCCGCGGCAGCGGCGGGCGCGGACTCGTCGAGCTTGATGAGCTCGTAGCGATAGTGGCTGACGCGAAGTCTCGCGGCGAGCGCATCGTGATGACCAATGGCTGTTTCGACATCCTGCACGCGGGTCACGTGAGTTATCTCGAGGAAGCCAAGGCGCTCGGCGATCGGCTGATCGTTGCGGTCAACGACGACGAATCGGTCACACGGCTCAAGGGCGCGCCGCGGCCGATCACGCCGCTTGCCGACCGCCTGGCGGTGCTCGCGGGGCTCGCGGCCGTGGACTGGGTCGTGCCGTTCTCCGAAGACACACCCGCCGGCGTCGTCGAGCGGATCGTGCCCGACATCCTCGTCAAGGGCGGCGACTGGCGGCCCAAAGACATCGTCGGCAGCGATACCGTGCTCGCCCACGGCGGCGAAGTTCGTTCGCTCCATTTCAGGCCGGGCCGCTCGACGAGTGCGCTGATCCGCGCGATACGCGAATTACCCGAGTAGTCGATCGTCGGCTATTCGAGCCAGCCGTCGATCTGTTCGATGTCCCTGATGGTCAGCGAGCCTGCGGCTTCCTTGAGCCGCAAGCCATTGATCAGGTAGTTGTAGCGGCTCAGCGCGTAATTTGTCTGAGCCCTGCGCAGGACCTCCTGCTGCACGAGCACGTCGACCGTCGTCTGGGTGCCGACTTCGAACCCCGCCTCTGTCGCTTCAAGTGCGGTACGGGAGGATTCGACGGCCTGGCGCAAAGCCCGGACACGCGAAATCTCCGATATCACGCCGAGATAGGCGTCGCGCGTTTGCCGTTCGGTCTGCCTCGCAGTCAGCTCGACGACCTCGAGCGAGGCGCGGCGCTGGTAGACCGCCTGGCGGATGCGCGCCGAGTTGATGCCGCCGCTGAATAAGGGAAAGCTCACATTGAGCGACCAGTTGTAGCCGGAGCGCGCGCTCGGGTTGTCGTTCGGCACGGAAAACCTGTTCCCCGTCGTTGCGTCCTCGAAGATGAGCGTAACCGTACTGTCGGTCGAGGAGTCGCTGTAGCCGGCGGAAAGGCTGACCGTCGGTAATCGCGAGCCGCGCTGGACCGCGATGTTGTTCTCCGCGATATCCGCGTCGAGTCGGCTCGAGATGAGCGTCAGGTTCTGCCTGAGCGCCATCTGCACCCATTCCTCGACGCTTGCGGGGTCGGGCGTGAGCAGCGGCAGCTCCGCGGTGGGACCGGCGAGGTTCGTGATGTATTCGCCGATGAGTTCGCGCAGCGCTTCGAAGGTGATCGACAACACGCGCTCGGCCTGGATCGTGTTGGCGACGGCGAGGTCGTAGTTGGCCTGCGCCTGCTCGACTTCGGTAATCGCGATCAGGCCGACCTCGAAGCGCCGCTGGGCCTGCTCGAGCTGGCGGCCGATCGCTTCGCGGTTCAGGATTTCCGACGCGAGCGTCTCCTCGGCGGCGAGGACGCCGAAGTAGGCATCGGCCGTGCGCACGAGCAGATTCTGCCTGGCCGCTTCGAAGGTTGCTTCGGCGCGGGCGATCTGCTGGTCGACCTGTTCGAGCTGCTTGATCAGGCCCCAGTCGAAGATCGTCTGCGACAGGCTCATGTTCCACGAATTCCCTTCGCTCTCGAATTCGCTGCCGACGCCGAATACCTGACCGGCGCCGGTTGACGCGCCAAAGGGGTTCTCGCTGAATGAACCGGTGGTCCCGGCGCCCAGGCGCAGGTTCGGAATGACCGCTGAGCGCGCCATGGGCCTGATTTCGAGCGTCGACAGATAGAGCGCTTCCTCGCGACGAATCTGCGGATCGTTCTGCAGGGCCCGCTGATAGATTTCGAGCAGGCCTTCCTGAGCGAGCGTCGGCTGGGCCGCGACAGTCGCCAGGGCGGCGAGGGTCAGTATCCGGATTGCATTCGGCATGATGGTGGGCCTGTTGTCGTGTCTGGGCGCTGGGGTGCCTGCGGGTCAGTAACGCGGGATGCCGGGATCGATTTGCAATGACGACGCGTCGATGCCGCCGGTCAGATTAAATACGCGCTCGTAACCGTTGGCGGCGAGGAACTCCGCGACGCGCAGGCTGCGAACGCCACCGTGGCACATGCACACGATGTGCCTGTCGCGGTCAAGCTCGTCGAGCCTTGTCGGGATTTCTCCCATGGGGATGTGAACGACACCGGAAACCCTGGCAATGGCGAGTTCTTCGGGCTCGCGCACGTCGAGCAGGATGGGTGCGTCGTCGGTATCTCCCGGAGGCCAGCGCTCGCAGAAGTCGCTCGGAGTCAATTCGGGAACGCCGGACATCGTGATCTTTCTGCTCGGGCCGGTTCAGAGGACGAAGGGTTCTGAGTGCTCGGCGTTGATCATCGGAATGAGCAGCGTTTCGAACAGGCTCTCTTCG
>JAQAJI010000082.1 GCA_028278665.1 Candidatus Rariloculus versatilis | reverse complement strand
CGCGCACGTGGCGCAGCGTGATCCGCCGGTCCTTCCCGACGATCATCTTGCGGCCGACCTTGATATCGAAGCCCGCGGTTTCGCCCTTGAGACGCTCCGGTATCAGGTGCAGCCGGATGCCCTTCTTCGATACGGAGAAGGTGTTCTTTTCGAAGAACAGGTCGAGGATGTCCTGATTCGAGTAATCGAGCGCCCGCAGCATGATGCTGACGGGCAGCTTGCGGCGCCGGTCGATCCGGACGAACAGACAATCCTTCGCGTCGAACTCGAAATCGAGCCAGGACCCGCGATAGGGGATGACCCGCGCGGAAAACAGCAGTTTCCCGGATGAGTGCGTCTTGCCCTTGTCATGATCAAAGAAAACGCCGGGCGAGCGATGCAACTGTGAAACGATGACTCTCTCGGTACCGTTGATCACGAAAGTCCCGTGATCGGTCATGAGCGGCATTTCGCCGAGATAGACCTCCTGCTCGCGAATGTCCTTGACCTTTTTCTTCGGTCCGGAAACTTCCCTGTCGTAGATCACGAGCCTGACGAGCACGCGCAGCGGCGCGGCGTAGGTCATCCCGCGCAGTTGGCACTCCTTGACATCGAATACGGGCTCGCCGAGCCGGTATGCGACGTATTCGAGCGCCGCGTTGCCGGAGTAGCTGACGATCGGGAACACGCTCCTGAAGGCCGCGTGCAGCCCGGTCTCGTCGCGTTCCCCTGCGGGCACGTCGACCTGCAGAAAGCGCTGGTAGGAGTCGATCTGGATCGAAAGGAGATAGGGAACGTCGAGTATCCCCGGAAGTTTCCCGTAGTCCTTTCGAATGCGTTTCTTCTCGGTAAACGAATAAGCCATAGCCAACTACTCCGAAATGTAGTGGATCAGGCAGCCGAGCACGGCGGCACGTGCGCTGCGGCGCACGTACGCTGGCCTGAAATGAGAACGGGAGCGCGCGCTCCGACGGCGTACCGCGAAGCGCATACCCTGCAACACCGGCGACGCCGCGTCACTTGATCTCGACGCTGGCGCCTGCTTCCTCGAGTTGCTTCTTGAGCTCCTCGGCTTCGTCCTTCGTTACAGCCTGCTTGACCGGGCCTGGCACGCTCTCGACGAGGTCCTTCGACTCCTTCAGGCCCAGGCCCGTAGCGGCCCTGACGACCTTGATGACGGCAACCTTGGTCGAACCGAACGAGGTCATGACGACGTCGAACTCGGTCTGTTCCTCGACCTCTGCCGCTTCGCCCCCCGCACCGGGCACCGCGGCGACCGCGACGGGCGCTGCGGCCGACACGCCCCATTTATCCTCAAGCGACTTGACGAGCTCGACGATCTCCATGACCGGCTTGTTGCTCAGTGCCTCGATCAGCTCTTCGTTGGACAAAGCCATGATTCACACTCCTCGACAATAACGATTACCTGAAACCAAAACTCCAACCCACCAGGTCTGCTCGCTGCGCGGACGCAGCGTGCGCCGCGATGCGATCGTTCGATTACGCTTCCCCTGACTGCTCGCTGCGTGCCTGCAGCGTGCGGGCCAGCATCGCGGCGGGCTCGGCGAGCGTACGCACGAGTTGCGACGCGGGCGCCATGAATGTTGCAAGCAAGGTCGCGCGCGCCTCGTCGAGCGTCGGCAGCGAGGCGACCCGATCCAGAGCGTCCTGGGCGTAGAGCTCGCCGCCGACCGACACGGCCACGGTCACGAGTTTTTCGTGTTCCCTGGCGAAACTCTTGATCACCCGGGCCGCCGCACCGGGATCGTCGCGGGAAAAGGCCAGCAGCAACGGACCTTGCAGACTCTCCTGCATGCATTGAAAGTCGGTGCCCTCGACCGCGCGCTTGGCGAGCGTGTTTTTCACGACCTTCAGATAGACATCGGCGTTGCGCGCCTCGGCGCGCAGATCAGTCATTTCCGCCACGGTCAGCCCGCGATACTCGGCCGCGACCGCGGACAGCGCCGATGCGGCCACGGTGTTGACCTCGGCAACCAGCGCCTTCTTGGCTTCGATGTTCAGCGGCATACTCTCACTCCCGGCAGAGGCGGACGACACTCTGTGTTCGTTTGGCTCCCGGCCTCATGCTTTCGGTCCCGGGCACGTCGGCCGGAACTCGGTCACGCGGTCAGTTTCCCGGCGCCACCGTGGACTGGTCCACCACCAGCCCCGGCCCCATCGTCGAAGACACTGCAACCTGCTTCATGTAGACCCCCTTGGACGATGCGGGCTTTGCCTTGTTCAGGTCTGCCAGCAGCGCCGCGAGATTTTCCCTGAGCGCGTCAACCTCGAAGTCGACGTTGCCGATCGGACAGTGCACGGTGCCCGCGCGATCCGTGCGGTAGCGGACCTGGCCGGCCTTGGCGTTCCTGACGGCCGCGGCCACGTCGGGCGTGACCGTGCCCACCTTCGGGTTCGGCATGAGCCCGCGCGGCCCGAGGATCCTGCCGAGCTTGCCGACGACGCGCATCGCATCCGGACTCGCGATGACTACGTCGAAATTGAGTTCGCCGCCCTGGATGGTCTCGGCAAGGTCATCCATTCCGACGATGTCCGCGCCGGCCTCGGTCGCGGCCTCGGCGTTGGCGCCCTGCGCGAATACCGCGACCCTGACCTCCTTGCCCGTGCCGTGCGGCAGCACGGTCGAGCCGCGCACCACCTGATCGGACTTGCGCGGGTCGACGCCCAGATTCACCGAGACATCGATGGACTCGACGAACTTCGCGCCCGCGAGCTCCTTGACGAGTCCGAACGCTTCGTCAGCCTCGTAGGCCTTGCCCTTCTCGAAACGCTCTGCCCGTGCCTTGCGGGCCTTGCTCAACTTCGCCACTTACAGCCCCTCCACTTCGAGACCCATGCTGCGGGCGCTGCCGGCGATGATCCGCACGGCGGCGTCGAGGTTCGCGGCGTTGAGGTCAGGTTCCTTGAGCCGCGCAATCTCCTCGAGCTGTTCACGGGTCACGGTGCCGACCTTCAGCGAATTTGGCGTGCCGCTGCCCTTGGCGACTCCGGCAGCCTTCTTCAACAGCACCGCCGCGGGCGGCGTCTTCGTGATGAACGTGAAGCTTCGGTCGCTGTATACGGAAACCACGACCGGCACGGGCATGCCCTGCTCGGTGTTCTGCGTTGCGGCATTGAACGCCTTGCAGAACTCCATGATGTTCACGCCGTGCTGACCGAGCGCCGGACCGACCGGCGGGCTCGGATTGGCCTGCCCCGCCGGGACCTGCAGCTTGATATAGGTTTCTATTTTCTTCGCCATCTGCCTGATCGGTTTCCTAAGCCTTTTCGACCTGGCCGAAGTCCAGATCGACGGGGGTGGACCTGCCGAGAATCTGCACGGCGACCCTGACCTTGCTCTTGTCGTAATTCACCTGCTCGACGACTCCGTTGAAATCGTTGAACGGCCCGTCCGTGACGCGGACCACCTCGCCCGGTTCGAACAGCACCTTCGGCCGCGGCTTGTCGACGCCCTCCTGCACCCTGTTCAGGATCGCATCCGCCTCGCTCTCGCTGATCGGAGCGGGCTTGTCGCTGCTGCCGCCGATGAAGCCGAGCACCTTCGGCACTTCCTTCACGAGATGCCAGGTCGAGTCCGTCATCTCCATCTGCACGAGCACGTAGCCCGGGAAGAATTTGCGCTCGCTCCTGCGCTTTTGCCCTTCGCGCATCTCGACGACTTCCTCGGTCGGCACGAGAATCTGCCCGAATCTCTCCTCGAGTCCGTATCTCTTTATGCGTTCCTCCAAAGACGACTTGACCTTGTGCTCGTAGTTGGAATACGCATGTACCACGTACCATTGCAGCGCCATGCGCTCAGCCTCCCTGCCCGGTAACCAGCGTCGTGAACCAGAGCAGGAAAAGGTCGAGCAGCCAGAAGAAAACTCCCATGATCGATGCGAAGAGCAGGACGATTCCGGTCGTCTGGATTGCTTCCTCGCGCGTCGGCCAGACGACTTTCCTGAGTTCCACCCGCGATCCCTGGATGAACTTCCAGAGCGTTTGTCCCTGGACCGACTGGAATGCGACCCAGACGGACACGCCAAACGCGACGAGCACGCCGACGGCCCGCAGCAACGCCGACTCGTTCGCGTAGTAGTAGTAACCGACGATGCTCCCGATCAGGATGGCCAGAGCCAGAAATATCTTGATCGTGTCGACAAAAGTCGGTTCGTTCTCAAATTTTGCGTCCATGATCCCAGGACTCAAATGTGTTCAATGCGCGTCTTTACGTGTGCGGCAGCCAGCGTCGCCAACCCGGGTTGGCAGGCCAGGAGGGCCTCGAACCCCCAACCTGCGGTTTTGGAGACCGCTGCTCTGCCAATTGAGCTACTGGCCTTGAGTTTTCCTCTGTCGATGACCTTTGCGACCACGCCGGCGCCGACGGTCCGGCCGCCCTCGCGAATCGCAAACCGCAACCCTTCCTCCATCGCGATCGGCGCATGCAGGTCCACCTTCATCTGCACGTTGTCGCCCGGCATCACCATCTCCGTCGCCTCCGGCAACTCCACAGCGCCCGTCACGTCCGTCGTCCGAAAATAAAACTGCGGCCGATACCCCTTGAAAAACGGCGTGTGACGGCCGCCCTCCTCCTTCGTCAATATGTACACCTCGCACTCGAACTTCGTGTGCGGCGTGATCGACCCCGGCTTCGCCAACACCTGACCGCGCTCCACCTCGTCTCGCTTCGTGCCGCGCAGCAACACGCCCACGTTGTCGCCCGCCTGACCCTGGTCAAGCAGCTTCCTGAACATCTCCACGCCCGTGCAGGTCGTCTTCTCCGTCTCCTTGATCCCGACAATCTCCACCTCGTCGCCCATCTTCACGATGCCGCGCTCCACACGGCCCGTCACCACCGTGCCCCGGCCCGAAATCGAGAACACGTCCTCGATCGGCATCAGAAACGCCCCGTCGATCAACCGCTCCGGAATCGGGATGTACTCGTCCATCGCCTCCACCAAAGCAACGACGCTCTGCGTGCCCAGCTCCGAATCGTCGCCCTCAAGCGCCTTCAGCGCGCTGCCCGTCACGATCGGCGTGTCGTCGCCGGGAAACTCGTACGTCGACAACAGATCGCGCACCTCAAGCTCCACCAGCTCCAGCAGCTCCTCGTCGTCCACCATGTCGGCCTTGTTCAGGTACACCACCATGTACGGCACGCCCACCTGACGCGCCAAAAGAATGTGCTCGCGCGTCTGCGGCATCGGCCCGTCCGCCGCCGACACCACCAGAATCGCTCCGTCCATCTGCGCCGCACCCGTGATCATGTTCTTCACGTAGTCCGCGTGACCCGGACAGTCCACGTGCGCGTAGTGACGACCCTCGCTCTCGTACTCCACGTGCGCCGTCGCAATCGTGATGCCCCGCGCCTTCTCCTCCGGCGCCTTGTCAATCTCGTCAAACTCCGTGATCTCGCCGCCGTGCTTCGCCGCCATCACCATCGTCAGCGCCGCCGTCAGCGTCGTCTTGCCATGATCCACGTGCCCGATCGTCCCCACGTTCACATGGGGCTTCGTCCTCTCAAATTTCGACTTGGCCATCGAGATCGCTCCCTCTCCGTCTGATCTTGTCCAAAATACCGGCGGCTAACCCGTTCTGGCCCTGATGATGCCGTCGGCGACCGTGGATGGTACTTCGGCGTACCGCGAAAACTCCATGGTGTAGGTGGCCCGGCCCTGGCTCGCCGAGCGCAGCGTCGTCGCGTAGCCGAACATTTCGGCCAGCGGCACCTCGGCTCTGACGATCTTGCCGGCGGGCGCGTCCTCCAGACCGTGCAGGATGCCGCGCCGCCGGCTCAGGTCTCCGTTTACGTCGCCCATGTACTGTGCAGGCGTGACGACCTCGACACTCATGACAGGCTCGAGCAACACGGGCTTCGACCGCTGCGCGCCGTCCCTGAACGCCATCGATCCCGCGATCCTGAACGCGACCTCGCTCGAATCCACCTCATGATAGGAACCGTCGTAGAGCGTGACCTTGCAGTCGACCATCGGATAGCCCGCGAGCACGCCGTTCGCCATCTGTTCGCGCACGCCCTTGTCGACCGCGGGAATGTACTCCTTCGGAACCGCGCCGCCGACGATCTCGTTGGCGAACTCGTATCCGGTCCCTGACTCCAGCGGTTCGATCCGGATGTGAACGTGACCGTACTGGCCGCGCCCGCCCGTCTGGCGGGCGAACTTGCCCTCCTGCTCGACGGTCTTGCGAATCGTTTCGCGATAGGCGACCTGCGGCTTGCCGACGTTGGCCTCGACCTTGAACTCGCGTTTCATGCGGTCGACGATGATGTCCAGGTGCAACTCGCCCATGCCGGAGATGATCGTCTGCGCGGATTCCTCGTCCGTATGGACCCGGAACGAGGGGTCCTCCCTCGCGAGCTTGCCCAGCGCGCCGCCGAGGCGCTCCTGGTCGGCGTTGGTGCGCGGTTCGACGGCCACCGAGATCACCGGTTCGGGAAACTCCATGCGTTCGAGCACGATCACGCGCTTCGGGTCCGTGAGGCTGTCGCCGGTCGTCACTTCCCTGAGACCGACGGCCGCCGCGATATCCCCCGCACGGACCTCGTTGAGTTCGGCACGGTCGTTGGCGTGCATCTGCAGTATACGGCCGATACGCTCGCGCTTGCCCTTGACGGCGTTGTAGACGGTGTCGCCGGAGTTCAGGACGCCCGAATAGACCCTGAAGAACGCCAGGTTGCCGACGAAGGGGTCGGTCGCGATCTTGAAGGCCAGAGCCGCGAACGGCGCATCGTCGGACGACTCGCGCGTGCCTTCGCTGTCGTTGTCGAGCACGCCCCGGATCGGCGGACGGTCGATGGGCGAAGGCAAGTAGTCGACCACTGCGTCCAGGACAGCCTGCACGCCCTTGTTCTTGAACGCACTGCCGCACAGGACCGGCACGATATCGCCGTTGATGCAGCGCGTTCTCACGCCACGCTTGATCTCCTCGACCGTGAGCGTGCCTTCGTTCAGATACTTGTCGAGCAGCCCCTCGTCGGCCTCGGCGGCCGCTTCGACGAGCTTTTCGTGCCATTGCCCGGCATCGGCGCGCATGTCGTCGGGGATCTCCAGTTCCTGGAAACGCACACCCAGCGCCGTCTCGTCCCAGGCGATGACCTTCATCTTGGCGAGATCGATGACACCGCGGTACTTGTCCTCGGCACCGAGCGGAGTCTGCAGGAGCACGGGCTTGCCGTTGAGACGCCGCTCGATCTGGCCGACCACACGAAAGAAGTCGGCGCCCGCGCGATCCATCTTGTTGATAAAGGCAAGCCGCGGCACGCCGTACTTGTCGGCCTGACGCCAGACGGTCTCCGATTGCGGCTCCACGCCGCCGACCGCGCAGAACACGGCCACGGCGCCGTCGAGCACGCGCAGGCTGCGCTCGACCTCGATGGTGAAGTCGACGTGACCCGGCGTATCGATGATGTTGATGCGGTACTCGGGAAGCGCCTGGTCCATGCCCTTCCAAAAGCAGGTCGTGGCGGCGGACGTGATCGTGATGCCGCGCTCCTGTTCCTGCTCCATCCAGTCCATTACGGCGGCGCCGTCGTGGACCTCGCCCATCTTGTGAGATACGCCGGTGTAGAAGAGGATTCGTTCAGTCGTGGTCGTCTTGCCGGCATCGATGTGGGCCATGATGCCGATATTTCGATACCGCTCTATGGGGGTCTTCCGTGCCACGCATTTGCCTCGAATCCATGGGCTCTCACCACCGATAATGGGCGAAAGCCTTGTTGGCCTCGGCCATCCGGTGGGTATCCTCGCGCTTCTTTACGGCCGCACCGCGGTTCTCGGCCGCGTCGAGCAGTTCGTGGGCCAAGCGCAAAGCCATCGTCTTTTCCGATCGTTTCCGGGCCGCGTCGATCGCCCAGCGCATCGCGAGCGTTTCCCGTCGGGTCGCGCGAACCTCGATCGGTACCTGGTAGGTTGCACCGCCGACGCGTCTGGACTTGACCTCGACGGCAGGCTTGATGTTGTCGAGCGCCTGGCCGAGCAGTTCGAGCGCGTGGCGGTCGTCGCGGCCGGTTCGATCGGCGATTCTGTTGAGCGCACCATAGACGATCCGTTCGGCGACCGACTTCTTGCCGCTCAACATGACCATGTTGACGAATCTCGCCAGCATTTCGTTGCCGTACTTGGGATCGGGCAGTATCGGGCGGCGCGGCGCCTTGCTTCGTCTTGACATTGGTCGATCTCGATACGAATCAGCTCTTCGGCCGCTTGGTGCCGTACTTCGAACGCCCTCTGCGGCGGTCGCTGACGCCGGCGCAATCGAGCGTGCCGCGCACGATGTGATAGCGGACGCCCGGCAAATCCTTGACGCGGCCGCCACGTATCAGCACGACCGAGTGCTCCTGCAGGTTATGTCCCTCGCCGCCGATATAGCTCGTCACCTCGAAACCGTTCGTGAGACGCACCCGGGCGACCTTGCGCATTGCCGAGTTGGGTTTCTTGGGCGTCGTCGTGTAGACGCGCGTGCACACGCCGCGCTTCTGCGGCGATGCGCCGAGCGCGGGAACGCTGCTCTTCGCGCGCTTCGTCGACCGCGGCTTGCGGACGAGTTGGTTGGTAGTCGCCATGGGACTTGCCGATAACCTCTCTGTCGTTCCCGTGCGGCACGCTCAAGCTGCGCCGCGCAAATGAAAAAAAGTAAAAGCGGCCCGCTGCCGCTACCGGCATCCGAGCCATTGCAGTTTCCCTGGTACGGGCTGACTTCCGAGCCCCCAGGTGCGCCGACGGTAATCGCCGAGCGCCGAATCCCCGCTGCACTTTAGGGAGAGCGACGACCGGCGTCAACCGATCGGCGCCCCTATTGTTCTCGATATCAGCTTGCCGACACCTCCTCGGCCACTTCTTCGGCTGGCTCCGGCGCCGCAGGTGACGCCGGTTCGACATCCTGCGCCTCGGCCGTGTCCCCGCTGGCCGCATCGAGTTCCGCGAGTTCGTCGGCAAGGATGTCTTCCTGCGTCCTGCGGCGTTCCTCGTGGTAAGCGTTGCCCGTACCAGCCGGAATCAGACGCCCGACGATGACGTTCTCCTTGAGCCCTCTGAGGTCGTCCTGCAGCCCGCGGACGGCCGCTTCGGTCAGTACGCGCGTGGTTTCCTGGAACGACGCGGCGGAAATGAACGACTCGGTCGCAAGCGATGCCTTCGTGATGCCGAGCAGCACGGGCTCGAAGCGTGCGGGTTCCCCGTCGTCAGCCTCGGCGGCCTGGTTGATCTCGAGCACACGGGCGCGATCAAGCTGCTCGCCGCGCAACAGGCGCGTGTCTCCGGAGTCCGCAATCTCCGCCTTGCGCAGCATCTGCCGGATGATGACCTCGATGTGCTTGTCGTTGATCTTCACGCCCTGCAGCCGGTAGACGTCCTGAATCTCGCGAACGAGATAATCCGCGAGACTCTCGATGCCCTGCAGTCGCAGGATGTCGTGGGGATTCGGCTCGCCGTCGGCGATGATCTCGCCGCGCATGACCTTCTCACCCTCGAACACGTTCAGATGGCGCCACTTCGGGATCAGATCCTCGTGCTGCTCGCCGTCCTCGTCAGTAATGACGAGGCGCCGCTTGCCCTTGGTTTCCTTGCCGAAGCTCACCGTGCCCGTGTGCTCGGCGAGAATGGCGGGATCCTTCGGTCGGCGCGCCTCGAAGAGGTCGGCGACGCGAGGCAGGCCGCCCGTGATGTCGCGCGTCTTGGTCGTTTCCTGCGGCAGCCGCGCGAGCACGTCGCCGACCGTGACCCGCGCACCGTCCGCCATGCTGATCACCGCACCCGCGGGCAGCGTGTAGGCCGCCGGGATGTCGGTATTCGGGAACAACAGGGGCTCGCCCTCGCCGTCGACCAGCTTCGCGGTCGGACGGTAATCGGAGCTGCCGCGCTGGGCCGCATCGAGCACGACGATGTTCGTGAGACCCGTGATATCGTCGACCTGCGTCGCGACCGTGACTCCGTCGATGAAATCCTCGAACTGCAGATGGCCCGCCACCTCCGTGACGACCGGATGCGTATGCGGGTCCCAGCTCGCGACGAGCTGGCCGGCCTCGACCTTTGCGCCGTCCCCGACCGCCAACTGAGCGCCGTAGGGAATCTTGTAGCGCTCCCGCTCCCGACCGAATTCGTCGATGACAGCAATCTCGCCGGACCGGGAGGTCGTGATCAGGTGGCCGCGCTCTTCGTGCTTGATGGTCTTGATGTTGACCATCCGAATCGTGCCCTTGCTCTTGATCTCGACGCTGTCCGAAGCCGCCGACCGTGACGCCGCGCCGCCAATGTGAAAGGTGCGCATCGTAAGCTGCGTACCGGGCTCGCCGATCGACTGCGCCGCGATGACGCCGACGGCCTCGCCGCGATTGACGCGGTGCCCGCGCGCGAGGTCGCGGCCGTAGCACTGGGCGCAGACGCCGAATTGCGTCTCGCAGGTGATCGGCGAACGCACGAGCAACTGATCCACCGAGTGTTTTTCGAGCGTACGGACGGCCCTCTCGTCGAGCAGGGCACCGGCCTCGAGCACGCGTTCCTGGGTTCCGGGCGCGAGCACGTCGGCCGCGGCGACGCGTCCGAGCACGCGCTCGCGCAGCGGCTCGACGATGTCGCCGCCTTCGACGAGCGGCGTCATGAGCAGCCCCGTTTCCGTGCCGCAATCGTCTTCCGTCACCGCAAGATCCTGGGCCACATCGACGAGGCGGCGCGTCAGGTAACCGGAGTTGGCGGTCTTGAGCGCCGTGTCGGCCAGACCCTTGCGTGCACCGTGCGTGGAAATGAAGTACTGCAGGACATCGAGCCCCTCGCGGAAGTTCGCCGTGATCGGCGTTTCGATGATCGAGCCGTCGGGCTTGGCCATGAGGCCGCGCATTCCGGCAAGCTGCCTGATCTGGGCGGCCGATCCTCGCGCACCGGAGTCAGCCATCATGTAGATCGAGTTGAAAGACTCCTGTTCGGCCGGCTTCCCGGCGGCGTCCGTGACCGATTCGACGCCAAGCTGCTGCATCATCGCCTTGGCGACCTGGTCATTCGTTCGCGACCAGATATCGACAACCTTGTTGTAGCGCTCCCCGTCCGTCACCAGGCCCGCAGCGTACTGGTCCTGGATGTCCTTGACCTCACCCTCGGCGAGCCCGAGGATGGTCGACTTCTCGCCTGGAACGACCATGTCGTCGACGCCGAACGAGACGCCCGATTTGGTCGCGTAGCCGAAGCCCATGTACATGAGCTGGTCGGCGAAGACGACGGTTTCCTTGAGGCCGAGTTGGCGGTAGCAGGCGTTGATCACTTCGGAGATTGCCCGCTTGTTCATCGGCTTGTTGATCACGCTGAACGACAGGCCGTCGGGCAGGATCTCAGACAGCACGCTCCTGCCGGCAGTCGTCTCGACGATCTGCGACTGGATGTCGCCGTTCTCGTCCGTTTCCCGGATCCGGACCTTGACCGAGGCGTGCAAATCCAGCGCACCGGATTCGTAGGCGCGGTGAACCTCCTCGAGGTCTGCGAACACCATCCCTTCGCCGCGTGCGTTGACGCTGGTGCGCGTCAGGTAATACAGCCCGAGCACGACATCCTGCGACGGGACGATGATGGGCTCGCCGTTGGCGGGCGACAGGATGTTGTTGCTCGACATCATGAGGACGCGCGCCTCAAGCTGCGCTTCGAGCGACAGCGGCACGTGCACGGCCATCTGGTCGCCGTCGAAGTCGGCGTTGAACGCGGTGCACACGAGCGGGTGAAGCTGGATCGCCTTGCCTTCGATCAACACCGGCTCGAAAGCCTGGATGCCGAGCCGGTGCAGCGTCGGCGCACGGTTCAGCATGACGGGATGCTCGCGGATGACCTGCTCGAGGATATCCCAGACCTCGGGACCTTCGCGCTCCACGAGCCGCTTTGCGGCCTTGATCGTCGTTGCCTCGCCGCGCAGTTGAAGCTTGGCGAAGATGAACGGCTTGAATAGCTCAAGCGCCAGCTTCTTCGGCAGCCCGCACTGGTGCAGCTTCAGCGTCGGCCCGACGACGATGACCGAGCGGCCCGAATAGTCTACGCGCTTGCCGAGCAGGTTCTGCCGGAACCGGCCCTGCTTGCCCTTGATCATGTCGGCGAGCGACTTGAGCGGGCGCTTGTTCGTGCCGGTAATCGCGCGGCCCCGGCGGCCGTTGTCGAGCAATGCGTCGACAGCTTCCTGCAGCATGCGCTTCTCGTTGCGCACGATGATGTCGGGCGCGTTGAGTTCGAGGAGCCGACGCAGACGGTTGTTGCGATTGATGACACGGCGGTAGAGGTCGTTGAGGTCCGACGTCGCGAAGCGTCCGCCGTCGAGCGGAACCAGCGGCCTGAGATCGGGCGGCAGCACGGGGAGCACCGTCATGACCATCCACTCGGGCCGGTGGGTGGAGTCCATGAACGACTCGAGCAGTCTCAGGCGCTTGGACAGGCGCTTGATCTTCGTCTCGGAGTTCGTCGCGTCGATGTTGTCGCGAACGCCGGCGATCTCCGCTTCGAGATCCATGGAAATGAGCAGGTCGCGTACCGCTTCGGCACCCATGCGGGCATCGAATTCGTCGCCGTACTGCTCCATCGCTTCAAGATAGGTCTCGTCCGTCAGCAACTGGCCCCGCTCGAGCGGGGTCATGCCGGGCTCGACGATGACAAAGGCTTCGAAATAAAGGATGCGTTCGATCTCGCGCAGCGTCATGTCGAGCATGAGGCCGATCCGCGACGGCAGGGACTTCAGAAACCAGATATGGGCGACAGGGCTTGCGAGTTCGATGTGTCCCATCCGCTCACGGCGGACCTTCGTCTGCGTGACCTCGACGCCGCACTTCTCGCAGACGACGCCGCGATGCTTGAGCCGCTTGTACTTGCCGCACAGGCACTCGTAGTCCTTGATCGGGCCGAAGATCTTCGCGCAGAAGAGCCCGTCGCGCTCCGGCTTGAAAGTGCGGTAGTTGATCGTCTCGGGCTTTCTGACCTCGCCATACGACCAGGAACGGATCATGTCCGGGGACGCAAGGCCAATCTTGATAAGGTCGAAGTCCTCGATCAGGTTCTGTTGCTTGAACAGCTTCAGTAGATCCTTCATGGAGCGTCACCTGCCGCAATAGCTTTGTCGTTAACGATATACGTGGACTCGAGCATCGGACCGGCCACGATCAGGTCGCCTGCTCGAGATCGATGTTGATCCCGAGCGAGCGAATCTCCTTGACCAGGACGTTGAACGATTCGGGCATCCCGGCCTGCATCGCGTGCGTGCCGTCGACGATGTTCTTGTACATTTTCGTTCGGCCCTGCACGTCGTCGGACTTGACCGTCAACATTTCCTGCAAGGTGTAGGCCGCGCCATAGGCTTCGAGCGCCCAGACCTCCATCTCGCCGAATCGCTGTCCGCCGAACTGCGCCTTGCCGCCGAGCGGCTGCTGGGTCACGAGGCTGTACGGCCCCGTGGAACGCGCATGCATCTTGTCGTCGACGAGATGGTTGAGCTTGAGCATGTACATGTAGCCTGTCGTTATCGGCCGGTCGAACGGCTCGCCGGTGCGGCCATCGACCAGCATCGCCTGACCGGACCGTGGCAGGCCCGCCATCTCCAGCAGGTGCTTGATCTCATCCTCCTGGGCGCCGTCGAACACCGGCGTTGCGATCGGCACGCCGTGACCCAGGTTGCCCGCAAGCTCCTGAACCTCCTCATCATCGAGGCTGTCGAGCTCAACCTTCTGGCCGCCCGTTTCGTTGTAGATCTGTCCCAGGAACTCGCGCAGCGACGACGTCTTCTCGCCGGAAGCGACCATCTCGCCGATCTTGAGCCCGAGGCCCTTGGCGGCCCAGCCGAGATGGGTCTCGAGCACCTGGCCGACGTTCATGCGCGACGGCACCCCGAGCGGGTTCAGCACGATGTCGACGGGCGTGCCGTCTTCCATGTACGGCAGGTCTTCGACGGGTACGATCATCGAAATGACACCCTTGTTGCCGTGCCGTCCGGCCATCTTGTCGCCGGGCTGGATACGCCGCTTCACGGCCAGGTAGACCTTGACCATCTTGAGCACGCCTGGCGCGAGATCGTCGCCCGCGGTGATCTTCTGGCTCTTTTCCTCAAAGCGCCGCCCGAACTCCTCGCGCTGCGAGCGCAGCCGTTCGGCCGCGTGCTCGAGCTGGCTGTTGGCCTCGTCGTTCTTGAGACGAACGGCGAACCACTCGTCGCGAGGCAACCCGCCGAGATAACCCTTCGTGATCTTGCCGCCGGCCTTCAGTCCCTCCGGCCCGCCGAGCGCCACCTTGTTCAGCAACAGCTTTTCGACGCGCTGATAAATATCGTCCTCGAGAATTCGCTGCTGGTCGTCGAGATCCTTGCGGACCGCTTCGATTTCGTGCTGTTCGATGGCGAGCGCCCGTTCGTCCTTTTCGATGCCGTCGCGGGTGAACACGCGCACGTCAATGACGGTGCCGTCCATACCGGGCGGGACGCGCAGCGAGGTGTCCTTCACATCCGAAGCCTTCTCGCCGAAGATCGCGCGCAGCAGTTTCTCCTCCGGCGTAAGCTGGGTTTCTCCTTTCGGGGTCACCTTGCCGACGAGAATGTCGCCCGCACGGACCTCCGCGCCAATGAACGCGATGCCGGACAGGTCGAGCTTGGTCAGTGCGGCGTCGCCGACGTTCGGAATATCGGCGGTCACTTCCTCGGGCCCGAGCCTCGTGTCGCGTGCGACGCAGGTCAGCTCCTCGATGTGGATCGTCGTGAACCGGTCCTCTTCGACGACGCGCTCGGAGATCAGGATCGAGTCCTCGAAGTTGTAGCCGTTCCAGGGCATGAACGCGACGAGCAGGTTCTGGCCGAGCGCCAGCTCGCCCATGCTCGTCGAGGGGCCGTCGGCGAGCACGTCGTTGCGGGCGATCGCGTCGCCGCCCTTGACGAGCGGGCGCTGATTGATGCACGTGTTCTGGTTCGAGCGCGTGTACTTGGTCAGGTTGTAGATGTCGACACCCGACTCGCCGGCCGTCGTTTCGTCGTCATTGACGCGCACGACGATGCGCGACGCGTCGACCGAGTCGACGACGCCGCCGCGCCTGGCGATGACAGCCACGCCGGAATCGACAGCGACTGCGCGCTCCATGCCCGTGCCGACGAGCGGAGTCTCCGTACGCAGGGTCGGGACCGCCTGGCGCTGCATGTTCGATCCCATCAGGGCCCGGTTCGCGTCGTCGTGTTCGAGAAACGGAATCAGCGACGCCGCCACGGAGACGATCTGCTTGGGCGACACGTCCATGTACTGGATTCGGTCGGCGGGATACAGGGCGAACTCGTTCTGGTGGCGGCAGGAGACGAGTTCGTCGGTGAACTCACCCTCCGGGCTCAGGTTCGCGTTGACCTGGGCGATGACGAACTGGCCTTCCTCGATCGCAGACAGGTAATCGATCTGACCTGACACCTTGCCGTCGATGACCTTCCTGTAGGGTGTTTCGAGAAAGCCGTACTCGTTGGTCCGCGCATAGACGGCGAGGGAGTTGATCAGGCCGATGTTCGGCCCTTCCGGCGTCTCGATCGGACACACGCGCCCGTAGTGCGTCGGATGCACGTCGCGCACCTCGAACCCGGCCCGCTCGCGAGTCAGTCCGCCCGGCCCGAGCGCCGATACGCGCCGCTTGTGGGTGACCTCCGATAGCGGGTTGTTCTGGTCCATGAACTGCGAGAGCTGGCTTGAACCGAAAAACTCCTTGACCGCCGCCGCAACGGGCTTGGCGTTGATCATCTCCTGCGGCATGAGCCCTTCGGACTCCGCCAGCGTCAGACGTTCCTTGACGGCCCGTTCGACGCGGACCAGACCGATGCGGAATGCGTTCTCGGACATTTCGCCCACGCTTCGGATCCGGCGATTGCCGAGGTGGTCGATATCGTCGACCGAGCCGTAGCCGTTGCGGATGTCGATCAAGGTCTTCAGCACCTCGATGATGTCTTCCTTGCTGAGAATTCCGTCGCCATTGGACTGCTGCCGCCCGACCCTGCGGTTGAACTTCATGCGGCCGACAGCCGACAGGTCGTAGCGTTCGGGATTGAAAAACAGATTCTGGAACAGATTCTCGGCCGCCTCCTTCGTTGGCGGCTCGCCCGGACGCATCATTCTGTAGATCTCGACCAGCGCCTCGAGTTTCGTGTTTGTCGAGTCGATCCTGAGCGTGTTCGAGACAAAGGGCCCGCGGTCAAGATCGTTGACGAACAGCGTCTCGATCCTGTCGGCGCCGGACTCCATGAGCTGCTCGATCAGCTCACCCGTCAACTCGTCGTTCGCATTGGCCAGCAACTCGCCTGTCTCGGTGTCGACGACGTCGTGAGCAAGGATCTTGCCGACGAGATACTCCACGGACACGTCGAGCTCTTTGACATCGGCCTTCTCCAGGTCGCGCACG
>JAQAJI010000081.1:10306-22508 GCA_028278665.1 Candidatus Rariloculus versatilis | reverse complement strand
GCGATCAGCGCCGTCTCGGTCGTGCCGTGGCAGGAGTTGGCCGAGGCCAACGCGCCGCTGGCCGAAGTCGTGGCGCGCGCGGCACCCTGGTTCCCGGCGTGGATATTCATAGTGATTACCGTGTTCGCGGTCGCCAACACCGGGCTGATCAACTACATCACCACTTCACGTCTGCTCTACGGCATGGCGCGCGACGGGCACCTGCCGCCCGTACTCTCGGGAGTTCATCCGGTGCGGCGCACACCGCATGTTGCTATCGTGCTGATCGCGATCCTGATCCTGTCGGGCGACATCTCCGAACTGGCATCGGCGACCGTGTTGCTGCTGCTGCTGCTGCTGGTGTTCCTGGTGGTGAACAGCGCTTTGGTGGTTCTCAAGATGCGGCCCGGCGAACCCCCGGGTGGTTTCGAACTGCCGATCGCGGTGCCGGCGCTCGGCGCCGTCGTTTGTATCGTGATGTTCGCAACCCGCGTCGGGGCCGGGGACTGGCGCGCCCCGGCGATCGCCGGCGTTTTGTTGCTTGGGGTGGCCGCGCTGTATTTCGTGCTCCGGCTCCGAGCCGTCGCCGATAAGCGATAGCATCCGGCTCGGGTCCCGAGCTCGGCCGCCGGCATCCGCATAGATCTTGTGCTGACCCGGCCCGAGTGTCGCCTACGAGCTTTGATTGATGGGTACAAGGATCAATACACGGTCGACTGCGAGCGCGTTCTCGTAGCCCTGCCGCGCTGATTCGACCGCAGAAAGGACTATCGCACGAGTTCGCGTTGCCCTTCGGGCGTCGGAGGCGAATGCGAGATTTCGTACCGCGTACCGCGCCCGGCGCCTCTCGAAACCATTGCACCCATGGCACACAATGCCGCCAGGTCACGCGTGGCAGTGGTTGCGGGACACTTGGTAATGGCCATGTACTTTTTTGTGGACATGCCACCTTCAAACCCATGCCTGCCGACCGTGAACATTCGCTCCAACGCCTTGAACTGTCGCTCGTTCATGGAGTCGCGGTGGAGATCGAAGAATCGGCTCTTGTCCAGGACAAACGCGACCTCCGCGAGAGCAATCTCCTGAGACCGGACAATTGCAGTGGTGAAGTATTCGGCAAAGCCGTTCATATCGAGCCGTGCGTTGCGGTCGAAGTCCTCGAACGCCTTGTAGTAAGCCTTTCGCGTTTCTTCGATAGCCGTGGCTAGGCAGGCCAGCGTCGGCCGGCCGAGAGACTGCGATAGCGCGTGATCCGAAATCGCACGGCCGACTCGCCCATTGCCATCGTCGAAGGGGTGTATGCGTTCGAACCATACATGTGCGACTGTCGCGCGGATCGGCCCCGACAGGCCAACGCTGTCCGAGTTGTACCACTCCAGAAACTGTTCCATTTCGTCGTGTACGCGACTTGCCGGGGGAGCGACATAGTGAACATGCTGGTGCCCGGGAAGACCGCTGACGATGGTCATTTCACCCGCGCGGTACGCCCCGCGCATTGCCACGCTGGACAGCGTTTCCGGGACAGCCATCGTCTGCCATGCGCCCAACAGCTCGTGCGTCAGGGGGCGGTCCCAGTTGCGCCGAGTGTCGACAATGAGGCTCGCCGCTCCCTCTGCTTTCAGGCCGACGTTCGATTTGGCCACTGTCTTGCCGAAGTGCGCCAGAAGAGAGGAGCGCACCGAATCGCGGTCCAGGTTCTCCCCCTCAATGGCGCTCGTGGCGATTGCTTCGGAAAGCATGAGTTCGATCGCGGCGTCGGAGCGACAGTCGTCGCTCATGGCCCACACGCTGCCGGACAGGCGTTCGGCTGCGCGATGAAAAGCCTCGTTGCGGCTCTCGAAGGCATCTTCGTCAATGACGAAGTGCGGCCAATTCGGATGCTCCCATGCCCACATGGAGGGGATTGTAGACGAAAACGGCCCAAAAAATGGAAGTTTTTGGGCCGTTTAGTGATTGGAATTGGCCCACCCTCGGCCGGCGCGGATAAGGAAACAATCCAGTATCAAAATCGAGAGCGGGTCAAGGTGGCCTGACTCACACCAAGGAGTCTCCGGCATTCCCGGCGCGGTTCAGTATGGCGCCAGCATACCCCGGTTTCCCGGTGAAGTCAGTCTTCGGCCGAGCGAGGACATGGAGCCGATCGGGGACCGTTTCACGCCCCCGAATCATTCGCCCGAACGAAAATCATCCTACGGCGCACGCTTCCAGGAAATGCATCTGACACATGCGACTACGCAATGTGCACAATGAGAGTCGTCGCACGCTATAAGCAGATTGTTGGAAAAAAACGTTGGGAAATATCTACTCTATTAACCTATTGTTTTATAAGAAGGTATGGCGCTCCCTAGGGGAATCGAACCCCTGTTTCAGCCTTGAGAGGGCCGCGTCCTGACCGCTAGACGAAGGGAGCGCACTACCCGGAATCGGGGAGCGGGTATCATAGCGGCGATTGTCGCAGTGCGAAACTCGCCGAACCGGAACTTCATTTGTACACGCCGGATCCGAAGCCGGGGCACGGCCCCAGGATCATCCCACGCTCCGAACACACCGTCAGTCGCGTCGACGTCTCCAATAGCGCGCTCAAGGTCCTTTACCGGCTGAAGAACTCGGGATACTCGGCCTACCTCGTCGGTGGCGCCGTGCGCGACCTGTTGCTCGGGATACATCCGAAGGATTTCGATATCGTCACCGACGCGCACCCGCAGCAGGTCCGGAAACTCTTCGGGAACTGCCGGCTGATCGGCCGGCGGTTCCGTCTCGCGCATGTACGCTTCGGCCGCGAGATCATCGAGGTAGCGACCTTCCGCGGGACGAGCGATGGCGCCGACGATCGCGAGCATTCCGACAGCGGCAGGATTCTGCGGGACAACGTCTACGGCAGTCTCGACGAGGACATCTGGCGCCGCGACTTCACGGTCAACGCCCTCTACTACAACGTCGCCGACTTCAGCGTCGTGGACTACACAACGGGTCTGGAGGACATGCGGAGCCGGACGCTCCGAATGATCGGCGACCCGGATACCCGCTACCGCGAGGATCCGGTGCGGATGCTCCGTGTGTTGAGGTTTGCGGCCAAGCTCGGCTTCGACATTGCCCCGGAAACCGCAGGGCCGATTGCCCGACTGCGGGAGTACGTCGGCGACGTGCCTCCTGCGCGCCTGTTCGAGGAAGTGCTCAAGCTCTTCCAGGCCGGCCATGCGGTTCGCAGTTTCCAGTTGCTCGACGAGTTCGGCCTGCTCGGGCAGCTATTTCCCGCCACAAACGCCTTGCTTGAAGGCGCCGGGGGCGGAGCCGTCCGACGCTTCATCGAACTCGGCCTCGGTGGAACGGACCGGCGAGTCGCCGAAGACAAGCCGATCACGCCCGCATTTCTCTTCGCCATACTGCTTTGGCCCGCGGTCAGCCGGTCGGCAGCGGCACTGAAGGCGTCAGGCGCGAGCGACTACGAAGCCATGGCGGAGGCAAGCGCAGGTATCGCAGCCCAACAGCAGCACCGTACGGCGTTGCCAAAGCGCTTCGGCGTTCCGATGAAGGAGATCTTTGGCCTGCAGAGGCGTTTCGATAACCGGCGCGGCGCGCGCGCGGCACGATTGATGCAGCACCGGCAGTTTCGTGCAGCGTACGATTTCCTGTTGTTGCGAAGCCGTTGCGGCGAAGTTGAAATGGAGCTCGCGGACTGGTGGACCCACGTGCAGACGCTCACGACCGAGGAGCGCGAGCAGGCCTTCAGCCCCAGCAAGCGCCGCCGGGGCAAACGCCGCCGGGGCGGCCGGCGAGGCGGCGCGCGCAAGCGGCTGTCCGCCGATGCTTCTGGGTCGTAGAATGGCGCGATCGTGCACCCGGGCAGCCCGGGCGCGTGGAAAATCCCGTTTGTGAACACTCATCTGCAGCGCAACCAGACCGACGGTCCGCGATACATCGTCGTGGAAGGGCCGATCGGCGTCGGCAAGACCAGCCTCGCCCAGCGTCTGTCAGAAAGTTTTGCGAGCGAGTTGATTCTCGAGCGGGCCGAGGACAATCCGTTTCTCGAGCGCTTCTACCGCAACAATCGAGCGGCGGCCTTGCCGACGCAGCTCTTCTTCCTGCTGCAGCGTGCGCGCCAGGTCGAGGAAATCCGACAGCGGGACATGTTTTCACCCGTACGCATCGCGGATTTCCTGCTTGAGAAGGACCGCCTTTTCGCCGAACTCAATCTCGACGCGAGCGAACTTGCGATCTACGAGCAGGTCGCCACCATGCTCGAGGTCGATGCACCCAATCCCGACCTCGTCATCTACCTGCAGGCGCCCGTACCGGTGCTGCTGCGGCGCATCGCGAGCCGAGGCCTGCCGTACGAGCAGAATATCGAGGCCGCCTATCTCGAGCGTCTCGGCGAAGCCTATGCGAGATTCTTCTACAATTACGATGAGGCGCCGCTCCTGATCGTCAACGCCGCTTCCATCGATCCGATCCGCCGCGAGGAGGACTATCGGCAACTGCTCGCAACGATCGTGAACGTCAGGAGAGGTCGGCACTTCTACAATCCTGCCGAGGACACGAGCCGCTGACGCGGCCCAATCGAACACATGTACAAGCAACTGCAGCAGCGCGGCATGGATTCGCCTCCCGTCAACGTCGCGACGCTACGCGAGATGAAGGAGCGCGGCGAGCCGATCGCCTGTCTCACGGCCTACGATGCGAGTTTCGCGCAGCTCGTCGACGTCGCGGGGTCGGACATCGTGCTCGTCGGCGATTCGCTGGGCATGGTCATCCAGGGGCATGACACGACAGTGCCGGTCACCGTGGATCACGTCATCTATCACGCACGCTGCGTCGCGACCGGTGTCGTGCGCGCCTTCCTCATCGCCGACATGCCGTTCATGAGCTACACGACGCCGCATCAGGCGCTCGAGAATGCCGTGCGGCTCATGCAGGAGGGCGGCGCGATGATGGTCAAGCTCGAGGGCGGGCAGGGGCAGGTCGAGGTCGTCTCGTATCTCGCCCTGCACGATATCCCGGTCTGCGCGCACCTGGGGCTCAAGCCGCAGTCCGTGCACAAGATCGGCGGATTCAGGGTCCAGGGCCGCGAAGCCGACTCCGAACGGCGCATGGTCGAGGATGCGCGGGCGCTGGAGGAGGCCGGCGCCGACATCGTGTTGCTCGAGTGTGTCCCCAACAGGATCGGACGGCTGATCAGCGACGCAGTCGAGGTGCCCGTGATCGGGATCGGGGCGGGCCCTGAGGTCGACGGCCAGATCCTCGTTCTCTACGATGTTCTAGGCATCACCCGCGGCAGGACGCCGCGTTTCGTTCGCGATTTCATGACCGGGCAGGACTCGCCGCTCGATGCGATCGAGAACTACGTACGCGCCGTCAAGGAGCGCGAGTACCCCGCCGAGGAGCACTGCTTCGCCTGATACAATGCGGGCGAGGAAGATTGTGCCGGGTGCTTTCGTGCCGAAACCAGTCGTATTGCATACGGCCGATCGCATGCGCGAGTTCGTCAGGGACTGGCGCGTGTCGCAGCAGGGCATCGCGCTCGTGCCGACAATGGGCAATCTGCACGAGGGGCACCTGAGTCTTGCACGGCTGGCTCGCGCCGAGGCCGACCGGGTCGTCGCGACGATCTTCGTCAATCCCACCCAGTTCGGCGCAAGCGAAGATTTCGCGTCGTATCCGCGCACGCTCGATGCGGACCTCGAGCTCCTCGCCGCCGCGGGTACGGTCGACGCGGTGTTCGTGCCCGACGACCGCGAGATCTACCCGTACGGTGCCCGCGAGGCCGTGCGCGTGTCGATGCCCGCGCTGAGCCGCGAGCTCTGCGGAGCGAGCCGGCCCGGCCACTTCGATGGTGTGGCGTCGGTCGTATGCCGGCTGCTCAACATCGTGACCCCAGACGTCCTCGTGCTCGGCCTCAAGGACTACCAGCAGCTCATCATCGTCAAGCGCATGGTCGCGGACCTCGGCATCGGCGTTCGCGTGGTTTCGGGACCGACGATGCGCGACACAGACGGGCTCGCGATCAGCTCGCGCAACCGCTACCTGACGGATGACGAGCGCGACCGGGCGCCGCTGCTCCACGCCGCGCTTGAAAGGGTCGCCGCGGCGATATGCGATGGAGACGGGAATTTCGGCGCGCTGCAGCAGGCAGCCGCTGACGAGTTACGCGCCGCGGGTTTCGTCCCGGACTACGTCGAGGTCAGATGCGCCGCCGATCTTGCGAAGCCGAACGGGCGACAGCCGCCCGACGAACTCATCGTGCTCGCCGCGGCAAGGCTGGGCAACGCGAGGCTCATCGACAACCTGGGTCTCAGCGCGACGGACGCTGCCAACCGCCACGCGACGGACGCTGCCAACCGCGGCGCGACTGCAAAGCCTTAAACGACCGCAAGCTTGCGCCGCTCACGCGGGTCTGTCAGGCGCATTCGCATCGGCTCGGCTCATTCCGCGTCGAGCTTCGCCTTGGCATCCACGAGTTCCTGCTCCATTTCGGAAGTGACGGGCGGGAAATCCACATTGACCTGGCGGATGGCGTCGGCGATGAGCCACGCGACCTGCCAGCGCATGTAGCGCTTGTCGTCGGCCGGGATCGCGTACCACGGCGCGCGTTCGCGCGATGTCGCGTTCAGGCACTCTTCGTACGCAACCATGTAGTTGTCCCAGAGAACGCGGTCGGCGATGTCGGCAGCGCGAAACTTCCAGCGCTTGTCGGGCCGCCTGATGCGGCGGAGAAACCGCCTGCGCTGCTCGTCCTTGGAGATATTGAGCCAGAACTTGAGCACTACGGTGCCTGACTCGGCGAGGTGGCGCTCGTGATTCACGATACTGCGAAAGCGCGCCTCCCAGATGTCCTTCGTGACAGGCGGCAGCCTGCGCTGCTCCAGGAGCCCGGGGCGCGCGCGAACAGCAAGCACTTCTTCGTAGTGACTGCGATTGAATACGCCGATCTCGCCCGACTGCGGCAGATGTGCGACCGTCCGCCAGAGAAAGTCGTGAGCGAGTTCGGTCCTGGAAGGCCGATCGAACGAGGTCACCCGAATGCCCATTGGGTTTACGCCCGTCAGCACGCGGCGAATCGTGCTGTCCTTGCCGCCGGCATCCATTGCCTGGAAGACGAGCAACAGTGCGTATCGGCCATCGGCGTGAAGTCGCTGCTGCCAGCGTCCGATGGTCTGCTTCAGCGTCGGGAGATCGTCTTGCGACTCCGCTTCGGCAAGCTGCTCTTCACTCGCGCGAGTCGGTGCATCTGCAACTTGAAAGGAACCGTCGAACGGTACGAGACAGGGATGCGATCGGGCCTTGAACATGGCCGGCCTGCTTTATTGGACCCCATGCCGAGCGAGCGCCCAGCCGACATGCTCGCGAACGAGCGCTGAGTTGTGATTGGCGCGGTTGTGCAGGCAGGCGACCACGTCGGGGCTCGTCGGTGCGTTGCCGAGCGCAACTGCCACGTTGCGCAGCCAGCCCAGATAGCCCGGTCGGCGCAAAGCGCTGCCTTCGGTTCGCGCCGACCACTCGCTCTCGGACCAGCCGAAGAGTTCAATAAGTTCCGGAGCGTCGAGCCCATGGCGCGGTGCGAAGTCGCCTTCTGCGGTCGGTTTCGCATACCGGTTCCACGGGCACACGAGCTGGCAGTCGTCGCAGCCGAAGATACGGTTACCGATCGCTGCCCTGAACTGAACCGGGATCGAGCCCTTCAGTTCGATCGTGAGATACGAGATGCAGCGCCGTGCATCGACCTCGTAGGGTGCAACGATCGCGCCTGTCGGACAGATATCCAGGCACGCCGTGCAGGAGCCGCAATGCTCCGTGACCGGACGGTCCACGGGCAGTGGCAGGTCGGTGAAGAGCTCGCCGAGAAAGAACCACGAACCCGCGTCGCGATCGATGAGGTTCGTGTGTTTGCCGATCCAGCCGAGGCCGGCATTGCGCGCGAGCGCTTTCTCGAGCACCGGGCCGCTGTCGACGAAGACGCGATAGCCCATCGGGCCTGCGAGGTCCTCGATCCGGTTGGCGAGCTTGCGCAGGCGGCGTCTGACGACCTTGTGATAGTCGCGGCCGAGCGCGTAGCGCGAAATGTAGCCCCGCCGCCCGTCCTCGAGCGTGGCTTCGGCGTCGGCCGAGTCGCCGGGCCAATAGTCCATGCGCGCGGAAATGATGCGCACGGTCCCCGGCACGAGTTCGGCGGGACGCGAGCGCTTGCGCCCGTGGCGCGCCATGTAGCGCATCTTGCCGTGGCGCTTGAGGGCGAGCCAGCGCTCCAGGTGCGCCTCGTCCGTCGCAAGATCGATCCCTGCAATCCCGATTCTGTCGAAACCGAGCGTCTCTGCGAGCTGCCTGATTTCCTCGACAAGGTCGCGCCAGTCTGTTGTTGCCGGTTCAGTCATGAGCTTCCGCGCCCGCGCGGGATGCGGGTGGGCTGCCAAGTATAATCGCCGCGATGCAACCCGGCAGTCCGTGGCGAAAGCCCTGCGTCGCACCGAGACCGGCCAGGCGCCCGCCTGACAAGGCACGAGGAGCGAGAATCTTGGGCATATTTGAGCGACGAGCAACGCAGTCAGGCGGAGTGCATCGCCGTTCAAATGCAGCAGGGCTTTCGCCACGGATTGCCAGGCCCCACGATCTGCCGGCAGAGGTCTACAGTGCCGCGCAGGTGCGGGAACTGGACCGCATCGCGATCGAGGAAGAGGGCACGCCCGGATACACGCTGATGTGCCGCGCGGGCGAGGCCGCACTGTCCGCGCTGACGCGGCGCTGGCCGGCCGCGAAAAATGTGCTTGTCTGCTGCGGGGCCGGCAACAATGCCGGTGATGGCTATGTCGTGGCGAGGCTGTGTCGAAGCCGGGACCTGGCTGTACGTGTCCTAGCGGTCGGTCCGACCGGGCGGCTCCGAAGCGATGCCGCCACGGCCCTGAAGGACTGCCGCGCTGCCGGCGTTGCGATCGAGGAGGGCAGCGGCGCGGTCGCCGTCGACGACTTCGCGCCGGACGTTATCGTCGACGCCTTGCTAGGCACGGGCGTCGACCGGCCCTTGACCGGCGCGTATGCCGAAGCCGTGCGCGCCATCAATTCGAGCGGCGCACCGGTGCTCGCACTTGACATTCCAAGCGGTCTGGATGCGGATACCGGCATCCCGCATGGCGCTGCGGTACACGCCGACGCGACGGTCACGTTCGTGGGGCTGAAACCGGGTCTGTTTCTCGGCAGCGCGCCCGATTGTCGAGGTGAACTCACGTTTTCGGCTCTCGGCGTCTCTGCGGCCGGTCGCGGGCTCGAACCGGCGTTTCGCAGGACGACACAGGGCGACCTGCGCGCCGCTTTTCCGCCTCGGCCGCGCGCCGCACACAAGGGCGACAACGGCCGGCTGTTGCTTGTCGGCGGGTCGCCGGGCATGGCCGGCGCCATCCGGCTTGCGGCTGAAGCCGCGCTTCGCGCCGGCGCAGGGCTCGTCTACGTCGGCACGCACGTCGACAGCATCCCGAGCGTGATGGCCGGACGCCCGGAAATCATTTGCCATGCGATCGCGGAGCCTGACGATCTCGAACCGCTGATCGGTCTCGCTGACGCGGCGGTCGTCGGGCCGGGTCTCGGGCGAGGGGAGTGGGGGCGGTCGTTGTGGAGCGTGCTTGTCGATACGGCCATGCCGCTCGTCGTCGATGCGGATGGCCTGAACATCCTGGCCGAGCAGCCCTGCCGACGCGCCGACTGGGTTCTCACGCCGCACCCGGGCGAGGCCGCACGCTTGCTCGGGCTGAGCGCCGCTGCGGTGCAGGCGGACAGGCTGAACTGCGCGTCCGAACTCGCCGCACGGTTCGGCGCGACGGCGGTGCTCAAGGGCGCCTGCAGTCTGACTGCCGCGCCGGGCACGCCCGACAATCCTGCAACGGTCCATGTCTGCGACCGGGGTAACCCCGGGATGGCGACGGCAGGCACGGGCGACGTGCTTGCCGGCATCGTCGGCGCACTGCTCGCACGTTCGGTGCAACCACCGCTCGCCGCGCGCGCTGGCGTGCTGCTGCACGCTCTGGCCGGCGACGATGCGGCAGCCGACGGCGAACGCGGCATGATCGCCACGGACATGCTGCCGTTCATCCGCCGATGGGCGAATCCCGTCTAGTCCTGTCACTGCCGTGCGAGCCCGGGCTTGTCGAGGCCGCGGGGGAGATTGCCCGTTGCTGGCAGCGCAACGGCCATACGCCGCTCATCGTCGGCCTGCGCGGCGAGCTTGGCAGCGGCAAGACGAGTTGGGTACGTGCGATGCTGCGCGGGCTCGGCCATTCAGGACGTGTGCCGTCGCCGACCTATACGTTGCTGGAGGAGTATCCGCTCGGCGAACTCGTGCTGGTGCACCTTGACCTTTACCGCCTGGCAAGCGGCGATGAACTTGAGAATCTCGGTGTCAGGGACTGGCTCGACCGGCCCGATCTGTGGTTGCTGGCCGAGTGGCCGGAACGTGCCGGCCGCTTGCTTGCGCACTGCGATCTCATGGTCGATTTCGAAATCACGGGCGCGTCCTCGCGCCGCGTGGTGATCGCCGCCGTCTCCGTTTCAGGGCAGTCCGCGCTTGAGTCGATACATCATATCGATTCGAGATACCCAAGCTAATGTCATAATTTTAAATTGAAAAACGGTTGCAATCCTGTATCGAACTTGGTAGATAGAGCCTAGGAATGAACGGGAGCCTGTTCGGTGCTACCGAAAATCTGGCCACGGCTGGCGTTGACGATCGGCATCGCTGCGCCGCTCGCGTTGGCCGATGCAGCCGAAATTCGAGGCGTGCGTGCCTCTTCGGGGCCGATATCCACACGCGTCGTACTCGACGTCTCCGAGCCTGCCGGGCACCGCATGTTCATGCTTGCCAATCCTTCCCGGGTCGTCGTCGATCTGCCGGGAATGTCAACGCCCGAGGGATTGCCACTACCCGAAGCCAGAGGCTTTCTGTCGCGCGTGCGCATCGGGAATCAGCCCGGAGACGTGTTGCGCGTGGTGCTGGATGTCAAGCCGAACGTCACGCCGACGAGTTTCGTTCTCGGTCCGGAAGCGAGGTTCGGTCATCGCATCGTGGTTGACCTGAAGGCGTCGAAAGACGTGGCGCCCGCGGAGCAGGCTCGCGCGCCTGTTGCTGAAGCGGAGCCAACTCGAGCCGAGCCTCCTCAGGCCGGGCCTTCTGAGGCCGAGCCTCCTCGAGCCGAGTCCATAGCGCCGGCGCCGGAGATCGTTATGCGCGCGCCTGAGCGCGCGTCGGGCCAGGGCCGCGACCTGGTTATCGCCATCGATGCGGGTCACGGCGGCAAGGATCCGGGCGCCATCGGCCCGAAGGGTGCGCGCGAAAAGGACATCGTTCTGTCGATCTCCGATCTGCTAGCCCGCGAGGTCGACAGCGTGCCCGGCATGCGCTCGCTGCTCATCCGCGATGAGGACTTCTACGTGGCGCATCGCGAGCGCATGGCCATCGCCCACCGGGCGGAGGCGGACTTTTTCATTTCCGTGCATGCCGATGCGGCACGAAATTCCCGTGCGCGCGGCGCGACCGTCTATGCGCTGTCGACAAAGCGCGCCTCGGACGAGGCCGCGCGGCGCCTCGCCGAGCGCGAGAACGCGTCGGACCTGATCGGCGGCGTTTCCCTGTCCGACAAGGACGCGGTGCTCGCAAAGGTTCTGCTCGACCTGTCGCAAAGTGCCGCGATCAGCGCGAGCATGACCGCAGGCGAGCACATTATCGGCGAACTCGGCGCGGTCACGCGGATCCGCAAGACGACGGTTCAGCAAGCGCCGTTCATCGTGCTGACCTCGCCCGACATCCCGTCGCTCCTGATCGAAACGGGCTACATCTCCAACCCCGGCGAGGAATCGGTGCTGCGTGCCTCAAGTCACCAGGCCAAGCTCGCGCGCGCGCTGCGCGACGGGATCGTCGGCTATTTCCGCAGCAACCCGCCGCCCGGCACCTACTTCGCGATGAACCCGCGGCCTCCGTCGCCGGCGCGCCACGTGATCGCCCGCGGCGAGACGCTATCGCAGATCGCCGCGCGCTACGAGGTGAGCCTCGCGAGCCTCAGACGGGCAAACAGCATTAGCGGCGACAGGATTCGCGCCGGCCAGGTGCTCACGATTCCGACGAGCTGACCCTCCGCCAGGGTGCGGACGCGTACTAGCTGTTCACGCGTGCCTGTCGGGGAGCTGTACTACCGGTAGCTTGAAACACGCGGTAAATACATCCATGTACTCTCCGCGCGCGCATCCCTGC
>JAQAJI010000081.1:9723-10297 GCA_028278665.1 Candidatus Rariloculus versatilis | reverse complement strand
TAGTACACCTCCCCTCACGTTTGCGGCAGGCCGGGCGTGCCGGTGCGTACGAACCGATCGAGAGTCGTCGGCGCGGCGAGATTGAATTCGACCGGATACCAGGGAACCGTACCCACGCGCGTGTTTCCGGTCTTCGGCTCTATAATCTGGGCGCGTGGCCATTCAACTCCTTCCCCCGCAGCTCATCGATCAGATCGCGGCCGGCGAGGTCGTCGAACGTCCGGCATCGGTGGTCAAGGAACTCGTCGAGAATTCGCTCGATGCGGGTTCGACGGCCATCGACATCGAGACCCAGTCCGGGGGCACGCGCCTGATCCGAATTGCGGACAACGGCGCCGGCATCGAGCCTGGCGAGTTGAAGCTTGCGCTCGCACGGCACGCGACGAGCAAGATCGACAGTCTCGACGACCTTGAGGCGATCGCGAGCTTCGGCTTCCGAGGCGAGGCGCTGCCGAGCATCGCATCCGTGTCGCGCCTGACCCTCAGCTCGCGCCATTGCGACGAGGAGCGTGGCTGGCGCGTCGCAAGCGACGGCGGTGAACTCGACGAAGCGCGTCCGGCTGCACATCCTCGG
>JAQAJI010000081.1:0-9651 GCA_028278665.1 Candidatus Rariloculus versatilis | reverse complement strand
GGGCCTCGCGCTCGCGTGCACCGGCGTGGACTTCCGCGTCCGGCACAATCAGCGCGTCTCACTGACGCTCAACCGCGCGCGCAGTCACGCCGAGCGCGAAGCGCGTATCGCCGCGCTGCTCGGCGAGGCGTTCATGCAGCAGGCGCGCTACTTCGAGCGCGAGATCGAGGGCATGGCCCTGTCCGGATGGCTCGCCGGGCCCGGCTTTACGCGCAGCCAGGCTGACATGCAGTACACGTTCGTCAACGGACGCGTCGTGCGCGACAAGCTGCTGCGCCATGCAATACGGCTCGGCTACGAGGACGTACTGTTTCAGGCGCGCCAACCCGCATGCGTGCTGTACCTGACCATCGATCCCAGGCGCGTGGACGCCAACGCCCATCCGGCGAAGCTCGAGATCCGCTTTCGCGATTCGCGCCTCGTGCACGACTTCGTGTTTCGGACCATCGAAGCCGTACTCGCGAACGAAGCAGCGTCCGAGAGTGTGCCCGACCGCACACCGCCGACCGATGCCGCGCGGCTGCATGGTCCGGGCGGCACGGTACCGGGGGCGTCCACGAGCACGCGCACGACAGCGCTGCCCGGCCGGACCGGAGCCACACAGCATGGGCTCGCTCTCGGCGCCGCGAAGGGTCGCGAGGTCCTGTCGCTCTACGAGCGCCTGCATGCGCCGCCGGCCGCGCGCCGAGAACAGGCCGTCGAGGACAGCGACGGCGATGTCCCGCCGCTCGGCTACGCGCTCGCGCAACTGTCGGGCATCTACGTTCTCGCCGAAAACAGCGACGGCCTGATCATCGTCGACATGCATGCCGCGCACGAGCGGATTACCTACGAGCGTATGAAGCAGGAACTCGCCGAAACCGGGCTCAAGCCGCTGCCGCTGCTCGTGCCGCACACGCTGCGCGTTGCGGCGAGTGAAGCGGACGCGGCGGAGGCGCAAGCGGAGAGCCTCGAGCGCCTCGGTTTCGAGCTCGTGCGGCGCGGCCGCGACGAACTCCGGGTGACCGCGATACCGTCGCTGCTCGAAGGCAGCGACGTCGAGGCGCTCGTGCGCGACATCCTCAGCGACATGGCCGAGGGCAGGGGCGCGAAGCGCGTCGAATCCTCGGTCAACGAGTCACTCGCGACGATGGCCTGCCACGGGGCCGTGCGCGCGAACCGCAAACTTGACATCGCCGAGATGAACGCGCTGCTTCGTCAAATGGAGCGGACCGAGCGCGCGGACCAGTGCAATCATGGCCGACCAACCTGGACGAGAATCACGCTGCCCGAACTCGACCGGCTGTTCCTGCGCGGTCAGTAGGAGCGTGCGCCGCAGGAATTACCGGCTGCAAATCCGCTCTCATCCGCCGCTTCGATCGAATTCGTCATATATGGCTCGAAAATCTCCTCAACCGATCGGTCGAAGCGACGGCGATATCGAATATTCGCTGGCGCGACTTCCTGCGGCGCAGGCTCGCCGGGCTTCGCGACCGCGATGAGCCAGCGAACACTGAACTGCGTCTGCCTGACCGGCCCGACAGCGTGCGGCAAGACCGACGTTGCGCTTGCCCTGTCAGAGCGCTTCCCGGTCGAAATCGTCAGCATGGACTCGGCACTGGTCTACCGGGGCATGGACATCGGTACTGCGAAGCCCGCGGCCGACGTTCGAGCGGCCGTGCCGCACCACCTCATCGACATCCTCGAACCGACGGAAACCTACTCGGCGGGCCGCTTCCGCAGCGACGCGCTGCGCGAGATCGAGGCGATCCGCGATCGCGGCAGGCTGCCGCTCGTCGTCGGTGGCACGCTGCTCTATCTGCGTGCGCTGCGCGATGGTCTTGCGCCGCTGCCCGGCCGCGATCCGGCTGTTCGCGAGGCACTCGATGCCGAAGCGGCCGCGTACGGCTGGCCGGCATTGCATCGGCGGCTCGAGTCGGTCGATCCGGACGCCGCCGCACGCATCGCGCCGAACGACAGACAGCGGATCCAGCGGGCGCTTGAGGTCCATGCGCTGACCGGTCAGTCATTGACGGCGCTGCAACGCCTGGCGGGGGAGAAGGAGCGTGCGGCCATTCTGACGATCGCACTCGTGCCGGCCGAGCGGGCCGCGCTTGCCGCGCGCATCGAACGGCGGTTCGATGCGATGGTCGAGGCGGGCTTCGTCGCCGAAGTCCGGCGGCTCAGGCGGCGCGGCGATCTGGATCCCGCCAGCACGTCGATGCGTGCAGTCGGCTACCGGCAGATCTGGCGGTACCTCGACAACGAGTACGCCTGGCTCGAGGCCCGTGCAGCTGCGCTTGCCGCAACGCGCCAGCTCGCCAAGCGTCAGCTTACATGGCTTCGCGGCGAGATCGGGGTCGAGCGACTCGATGCGTTTTCAAGAAATCTTGCCGGCGATCTGGCACGACGCATCGAAGGTCATATGGGTAACGCTGTTGAGTCGCTATGCTAGTATTCGCCGTTCTTCAAATGGCACCGTCCGGCACTAGTGGGAACAACGCCGGGGCGAGAATTCAGAATGCGCAGCACGCGGCGGAATCGGCTCCGGCCCGATCTCGGAGTTCCCGCAAATGACGGCCCGAAAAAAAAGGAGATGCAAATGGCCAGAGGTCAGACGCTGCAGGATCCCTTTCTCAATCTCTTGCGACGGGAGAAGGTTCCTGTTTCCATTTACCTCGTCAATGGCATCAAGCTGCATGGCCATATCGAAGCGTTCGATCAGTTCGTCGTTCTATTGCGCAACAGCGTAAGTCAAATGGTGTACAAGCACGCGATATCGACTGTAGTGCCCTCCCGCAGTGTCCGGCTGCCCAGCGGCGACGACAGCGACGATAGTGCGGCGGATTAGTTCCCCGGTTCCTCCGGGAGGAATGCGAATTGTTTGATCGGCCACGCAGCGGCGAACGCTCGTTGTTGCTGCACGTCGGTATCGGCAGTCCCTGCCAGGACGACGAGACCCAGGAGTTTCGTGCGCTTGCAGGTTCCGCCGGAGCCGAAGTCATCGGCGAAGTTCGATCCAGGCTCAATCGGCCGAATCCCCGCTACTTGATCGGTGCGGGCAAGGCCGGGCAAGTCGCTGAACTCGCGCACGATTCCGGTGCGGAACTCGTTCTCGTCAACCGGGCTCTCAGCCCGAGTCAGGAGCGCAATCTCGAGGCGCTGTTCAAGGTGCGCGTGCTTGACCGCAACGGACTGATTCTCGACATCTTCGCGCAACGCGCGGCAAGTTTCGAAGGCAAGCTGCAGGTCGAACTGGCACAGCTCGAACACCTGTCGACCCGCCTGGTCCGCGGCTGGAGCCATCTGGAGCGCCAGAAAGGCGGTATCGGCCTCAGGGGGCCCGGCGAAACCCAGCTTGAAACGGACCGGCGGCTGCTAGGCAAGCGGATAAGGCGGCTCAAGTCGGGAATGGAGCGCGTACTGCGCGGTCGCGAGGTCGGGCGTCGGGAACGCAAACGCTCCGGGCTCTCGACCGTTGCTCTGGTGGGTTACACCAACGCCGGCAAGACGACGTTGTTCAATGCGTTGTCAGGCGCCGACCTCGAAGCGAAGGATCAACTTTTCGCGACGCTCGATCCGACCATCCGCAGGCTGTCGCTCGGCGGCGGCGAGCAGGTCCTGCTCGTGGACACTGTCGGTTTCGTCCGCGATCTGCCGCATGAACTCGTGGCGGCGTTTCGCGCGACTTTGACCGAGACTCGCGACGCGTCGCTGCTGCTTCACGTCATTGACGCGAGCGACCCGCATTACGAGGATCGAATGCGGCAGGTTGAGGACGTGCTCGGGCAAATCGGTGCGTCGGACGCAGACTGCATACGTGTGTACAATAAGCTTGACCGGGCGGGCGAGCGTGAGCGAAGGGAACTTGCGGCCTCCGAAAGCGCCAAAACAGGCGTATCTGCGAAGACCGGAGAAGGACTCGAAGGGCTCACGGACATGATTCGCACGCGGCTGAACGGACGGCCGGTGCGCGGCCGGCTCAGGCTCGGACCCGAACAGAGCCGGGTGCGGTCGAAGCTGTTCGACTGGCAGGCGGTTCGGCACGAAGCCCCGGACGATGCGGGCGGCTGGACGCTGGATGTCGAGCTCACTGCGCGCCGTTGGCGGGAACTGTGCCAGCGCGAAGGGTTTTCCACTGACGATGTTCAAAGCCACACACGACACAAAGCGTGACTGATATGGGATGGGACGACAAAGACAAGGGCAGCCCCTGGCAATCAGGGGGTGACAAGGGCCCCGCGGATCTCGATGCGATCATGCGGGATTTCCAGCGCAAGATCGCGGGGCTGTTCGGCGGAAGCCGCGGCCCGGGCCGCGGGCAGGACGGCGCGAAGCCGCCGGGTTCGGGCCTCTTCGGAGCCGCTGCGGTACTCGCGATCGGCGTCTGGGCGGCCACGGGCTTCTACATGGTCGACGCCGCCGAACGCGGCATCGTACTGCGGTTCGGCCAGTACACCGCAACGACGCAACCCGGCCTGCGCTGGCATATGCCGTGGCCGATCGAAACGGTCGAGAAGGTCAACGCGAGCATGACGGAACGCTGGGCGTATCAGGGCAGCATGCTCACGCGCGACGAGAACATCGTGATCGTCGATCTGATCGTCCAGTACCGGCGCGCCGACCCGTACTCGTACCTGTTCAACCTGCGCGACCCCGTGGATACGCTGCAGGACGTGACCGCGAGCGCAATCAGGGAGATCGTCGGCAAGAACTACCTCGACTTCATTCTTACCGAGGGCCGTGCCGATGTCGCCGCGCAGACGCAAGAGCTGCTGCAGAACACGCTTGACACCTACGGCACCGGCATCACGGTCTACGAAGTCAACCTGCAGGAAGCGAACTTCCCGCGCGAGGTCGAGGGCAGCGTGCAGGATGCAATCAAGGCGCGCGAGGACCGGGAACGACGGATTCTAGAGGCCGAGTCCTACTCGAACGATATCCTGCCGAGGGCGCGCGGTGCCGCTGCCCGGCAGCTCCAGGACGCCGACGCCTACCGGTCCCGAGCCATCGCCGATGCCGAAGGCGAGGCTGACCGCTTCGTGCAGATCCTCGCCGAATACCAGAAGGCGCCCAACGTGACGCGCGAAAGGCTCTATCTCGAGACGCTCGAGTCGATACTGGCCAATTCGACCAAAGTGCTGATCGACACCGAAGGCGGCAACAACCTGTTGTACCTGCCGCTCGATCAGCTCACGCAGCGCCGCGGCAGCATTGTCACCGACGCGCCCCCGCCGCCGATGCCGCTCAGCAACAACGTATCGGTACGCGATGCGCGCGAGCGCGATCTGAGGAATCACGCCATGAGTCCCAAAACGAACCTGACACTTATCGTTGCGGCAGCCGCGGTCTTTCTTCTCGGCATGTCGGTGTTTACCGTCGACGAGCGAGAACATGCGCTGAAGCTGCGCTTCGGCGAGATCGTGCGAGCCGACTACGAGCCCGGCCTGCACTTCAAGATACCGTTCGTCAACACGGTCACGAAGTACCAGAATCGCATTCTCACCTTCGAGGATGCCCAGGAGAAGTTCCTGACGGGTGAGAAGAAGAACCTCATCGTCGACTATTTCGTGACCTGGCGGATCACGGACCCCGCGGACTACTACCGATCGGTACGCGGCGACGAGTTGCTCGCCGTCGAGCGTCTTTCGGCGATCATCAAGGAAGGGATCAAGGCGGCGATCAGCCGTCGCACCGTGCAGGAGGTCGTATCGGCGGAGCGCTCGGAGTTCATGAACCAGATGCTCCTCGATGCGCGCGAACGCTCTCCGGAACTCGGCATTGAGGTCGTCGATGTGCGCGTGAAGCGCATCGATCTTTCCGAGGAAGTCAGCGACTCCGTCTATAGCCGCATGCGCGAGGAGCGCCAGCGTACCGCCGCGCAGCTTCGAGCCGAGGGCGAGGAAGAGTCGGAGATGATTCAGGCCGACGCCGACCGTCAGCGAACGGTGATCCTGGCCGAAGCCTACCGCGATGCCGAGCGCACTCGCGGCCAAGGCGATGCGCGCGCAGCGGAGATCTATGCCAACGCGTACACGCAGGATCCCGACTTCTATTCCTTCTATCGCAGCATGTCGGCCTATCGGGCATCGATCGGCGGGGACCAGGACGTGCTGGTCCTGCAGCCAGACAGCGATTTCTTCAAGTTCCTGCGCAGCGAATTCGGTACCGCAACGGTTGCCGAATAGACGCACTCACACACAAGCGGGCTTGACAGGGGGGCTGGGGCTGTGGCCTGGGCGGATCTGCTCGCGGGCGTGGCTTTCTACCTGATCCTCGAGGGTCTTTTCCCGTTCATTTCACCTCAGGGCTGGCGGCGTGGACTGGCCGCGATGGCCGGGCTCAACGACAATCAACTTCGCAGCTTCGGCCTCGCGTTCGTGATCGCGGGACTGGCGTTGCTTCTTGTCGTGAGATAGCGACGTGGGCCGCAGTGTTGTCGTAATCGGCACGCAGTGGGGCGACGAGGGCAAGGGCGCCGTTGTCGACGTGCTGGCCGAACGGGCCGATGCCGTCGTGCGGTTCCAGGGCGGCCACAATGCCGGTCACACACTCGTTGCCGACGGCGAAAAGACCATCCTGCACCTGATCCCGTCGGGGATCCTGAGAACCGGCGTCAAGTGCCTGATCGGCAACGGCGTCGTCGTTTCGCTCGACGCGCTGACCAGGGAGATGGATACCTTGAGCGCCCGCGGCGTTCCGGTCGAGGCGCGCTTGCGGATCTCGCCGGCCTGTCCGCTGATCCTGTCGTCGCATCTGGCGCTCGACCTGGCGCGCGAGAAGGCGCGCGGCAGCGGTGCTATCGGAACGACAGGCCGCGGCATCGGTCCTGCCTACGAGGACAAGGCGGCACGGCGGGCGTTGCGCATCGCGGACCTGTTTTCGCCCGATGGTCTGCGCGAGCGGCTCGAGCGGCTGCTCGACCTGCACAACTTCCTGCTTGAACGGCACTACGACGCGTCCGGCATCGACGCGGCCGGGGAATACGACCGTCTGGCCATGCTCGGCGAGCGTGTCAAGCCGCTCGTCGCCGACGTCAGCGAACTGCTGCGAGACCTTCAGGACCAGGGCCGACGCGTGTTGTTCGAGGGCGCACAGGGCGGGATGCTCGACATCGATCTCGGCACCTATCCCTTTGTCACCTCATCGAATACGACCGTCGGCGGCGTACTGACGGGCTCAGGAGTCGGGCCGCGCTCGGTGGACTACGTGCTAGGCATCGTCAAGGCTTACACGACCCGCGTCGGCGCAGGCCCGTTCCCCACGGAGCTGCTCGACGACATGGGGAAACACCTGGCGACCGTCGGCGCGGAGTTCGGCTCCACGACCGGGCGGCCGCGCCGCTGCGGCTGGTTTGACGCCGTGGTGCTGCGACACGCCGTCTTCGCGAACAGCCTGAGCGGCCTGTGCGTGACCAAGCTCGACGTGCTCGACGGTCTCGACGAGGTCAAGATCTGCGTCGGCTACCGTCTCGATGGCGAGGAACTCTCGACGCTGCCGTTGCTGATCGACCGCTACGACGAGTGCGAGCCGGTCTACGAGACGATGCCGGGCTGGAAGACCCCGACGTCGGAAGTCACGTCCTGGGCGGCGCTGCCGACCGAAGCGCACGACTATCTCGGCCGCATCGAGGCGATTCTCGGCGTGCCGGTCGACATCGTGTCGACGGGACCGAGCCGCGACGCGATCATCGTCCGGCAGCATCCGTTCGGATAGGGGCAGCGGCGAATAGCACGGAGTGGGGCGGCCCAGCGTGTTTCCCCAGCGCGACGTCACTCGCCAGTGACGGCCCAGCCCTACGGCACCGTCGTTTCGTATCGCACCCCGGCCGGCACGGGCACGGGCTGCACCACCGTGACGCCGTGGCCCCCGGACGTGCGTTGCGACGCATCGACTGCGACGAACGCCGTGTAGTCGGACATGAGCTGATAGTCGAGCGCCGTACGCCTGATCATGCCGTCGAGTTCGCCGTATGGATCAGTGTCCCGGACTCGCCTGTCCATGAGGTCGGCGATGCGCAATCGTGCCCAGAGCTGCGGCAGGAATGAATGATCCGGTTCCAGGCCGTCGGGTCGAACGGCGAATTCGATGCGTGCGCCGCCGGCCCGACCCTGGATGGTCAATTCGTCCGGGTTTCCCGTGTACTTGCCGGTGACAACGACCGGCCTTCCGACGAAGAGATCGGGCAGGCGGCTCGGATACACATCGGTAACCTGCATTTCGCCCCAGTCGATACTCAAGTCGGAGAGCGCAGGGTGACTGATCCTGCCGAAGAAGTCGACCATCACGTCGCTGCCGGAATCGTCGAGGCCAAGGTAGGCGACGGCGCCTCGCCCGATGACCGCCATGCGTTGGAGGAGATAGCGGTTGACCGAGGAGCCCACGCCGAAACTGAAGATCCTCGACTCCCTGATCGATGCGTGAATCTCACGCAGGATCTCGGTTTCGTTGCCAATGAAGCCGTCGGTCAGGAACGTGACGAATCGAAGCCTCCGGGGATCGTGTGGGAAGTCGAGCGCGGCGCGTATGCCCTCGATCATCATCGTGCCGCCGTCGCCGTTGAGCCCCCTTACGTAACGCTTCGCCCGCTCGATGTTTCTTCGCGTGGCCGCAACCGGTTCGTCGCCGAAGGTACTCGCGTTGTCGGAGAAACGGATGATCTGAAACGTGTCGCTGCGTTGGAGCCGATCGAGCGCGCTGACGATCGCTGCCTTGGCCTGGGTGATCGGCAAACCGTTCATGGAGCCCGAGCTGTCCAGCACGAAAACCATTTCCAATGGATGCCGGCGCAAGTCGGTGAGGTCGTCGGGTGGATAGAGCATCATCGAGAAGTATCCGGCGTCGGTGTCCTCCGGTTCGGCGTAGGTCAGCAGGTTCGAGTTGACCCGGTCGCCGGCGACCTTGAATTCGAGGATGAAGTCGCGATTCGGGATCGTCGTGCGGTTGGCCAGTTCGACAGTCGCCGTAGTCTCGCCCGCGCGCGCCTCGTCGATGGCATGGCTCGCCTCGATGGCCTCGATCGCTACGCCCGCGTCAAGCGCGACGGAGATGGCGATATCGTGTCCTGAGCGTTCATTCGGGCGTAGGTACTGCACGCCAACGCCCGGCACATGCGGCTGGACAGGCATGCGCGGCAGCGCCGTGACCGGATCGTTCCAGTCCGGCGGGTTGAATCTGGGTCCGACGACGGTGGGAAACACGAACGAATACCAGCCATCCCGATACGAAAGCGTGTGGAAGTAGCGGATGTTGACGTCGATCCGGTTGCCCGGTTCGATGTTCGCCACCTTCTGCTCGAAGATGTTGGGGCGGTGCTGCGTCAGCAGGCTCGCCTGGTAGCCTTGCGCGCGAGCCTCCGCGTAGATTGCTTCGGCTTCCTCGCGTTCCCTGAGAATGCCGCGTATGCGCCGTTCGCCGATGGTCATGACGATCTCGTTGATCGCCGCCTTCTCCGGCAGCGGAAATACGTAGACCGCTTCGATCTTCGTGTCGAACGGGTTCTCGAACTGCTGGGTCACGTCCACCGTGCTGACGTAGCCGACGATCTCGGCGCGCACGTCGGTGTGTTTTAGCGGCAGAGGGATTTCGATGGTGGGGGCGCCGGAATCGGCGTCGTCCGGTTCCAGGGACGCGAGCATGGCGCCGGAGCCTGGCGAGGCGTCCTCGTTCGAG
>JAQAJI010000080.1 GCA_028278665.1 Candidatus Rariloculus versatilis | reverse complement strand
GGCGACGCACGATCCCGACTACGGCAACCCGCGCGCGTTTCGCTACCTCGGCGAAGGCATCCTCTACACGGCCGGCAGCCAGGGCGTGCGTGGCTATTACGAGGCGATGCGCCAGGCCGGCGCCCAGGCGCGCAGGGTGCTGCTCGATGCCGCCGCAAGCGAATGGGGCGTGGCCGCATCGGAACTCGTGACCGAGCCGAGCACGGTCGTGAATACCGCATCGGGAAGGCGCATGAGCTACGGGGAAATCGCCTCGTTCGCCGAGGCGCCTGAGCGCATTGAGCCCGTCGACGAGAGCGAGTTCAAGGATCGAAGCGACTACCGCTACGTCGGTACCGACGTGCTTCGGATCGACGTCGAGGCCAAGAGCGATGGCTCCGCGCAGTTCGGTATCGACGTACAGGTTCCGGGAATGGTCTATGCGTCGGTCCTGCGCGCGCCCGTGGAAGGCGAACGCCCGGTCGAGGTTGGCGGCGCGGGGGCGCTGGCGATTCCGGGCGTCCTCGAAATCGTCGAGATTCCCTCAGGCGTCGCTGTCGTCGCCGAGACCGTCGAGGCGAGTATCGCCGGCAAGGATGCGCTCGAAGTGAGCTGGAGCAACGAGTCGCGGTTCCGGGGCGTCGATTCCGACGCCGTGTTTGCGGAGTATGAAGCGCACGCCCGCGATACCGGATTCTCCACCGACAGCCCGCTCTGGCAGGATGTCGGCGACGTCGATGCGGCACTCGCCGGCGCCGAGCGGGTCATCGAAGCGACCTATGTCACCGATGCGGCCTATCACGCCCAGATGGAACCCATGAACGCCACGGCGTCGGTGTCCGCCGACGGCAAGTCAGCGGAGATCTGGGTCAGCACGCAGTCGCAGAGCATGGCCGTGATGGGCGCTGCGGAGGCGCTCGATACCACGACCGACAAGATCACGCTGCATCTGCCCTACGTCGGCGGCGCCTTCGGGCGGCGCACGGAGTACCGCCAGAAGGACATCGACGATGCCCTTTTCGTCTCGCGGCGGATCGGCAGGCCCGTCAAGGTGATCTGGAGCCGGGAGGACGACGTCAGGGACGGCACCTTCCGCCCGTTGGCCGCGCAGTTCCTTCGCGGTGGACTCGATGCGGACGGCCGCATCGTCGCGGTGCACCAGCGCGTCGCGGCGCCGAGCGTGCTCGAATACATGAATCCGCCGCGCTGGGCCATGTCCCGCGGCCGCGACGGCATTGCGATGAACGGCGCGCAGGAGACGCGCTACGCCATACCGAACATCCGCGCCGAACACGTCAGAATGGAGCGCTGCTCGCGTGTGCTTGCCTGGCGGGGCGTCGCATCGAGCTATACGCGTTTTGCGAACGAGTCGTTCATCGACGAACTCGCGCATGCGAGCGGAGCGGACCCGCTTGAGTTCCGGCTCGAACTCGCCCGCAACGATCCGCGTGGGCGCGCCGTGCTCGAGGAGGCCGGCAGGCTCGCCGATTGGCCGCGGCAGCGCGAAGATGGGACGGCGCTTGGCGTCGCGCTCTCCGACTACGGCGGTGCGTCGGTGGCCGCCGGAATCGCCGAGGTCTCGGTCGACGCAGGCACGGGTGACATCGTGGTGCACCGCTTCTGGATGGTCGTCGACGCGGGGCTCATCGTCGCGCCGCGCAACACCGAAGCGCAACTCGAGGGTAACGTCATCTACGGCCTTAGCAACGCTCTGAGGGAACGCATAACCATCAGGGATGGCGTCGTCGAGCAGTCGAACTTTCACGACTACCCGGTCATGCGGATGAACGAGGTTCCCGAGATCGTAGTCAAGGCGCTCGCGAGCGATGCTCCACCGTCAGGTGTCGGAGAACTCGGTCTGGCGACGACCGGCGCCGCGGTCTCAAACGCCGTGTTCCGCGCGACGGGCGCCCGGGTCCGGGCGCTGCCGTTCACGCGCGAGCGCGTGCTCGCGGCGTAGCACGCGGTCTGAGTAGACCGGGCCCGCGAACGGAATCTCTGACGGCGGCGGCGTTCGTAGCGCCCTGAATGTGACCGGGCCGCGCTGCGAATCGCGGCAGTGGCCAAGGCGTTGCCTGCCTACGCGAGAATCTCGTGCACGACCCGCCCGTGCACGTCCGTGAGTCGATAGTCCCTGCCCTGGAAGCGGAATGTCAGGCGTTCGTGATCGATGCCGAGGATGTGCAGCAGGGTGGCGTTGAGGTCGTGGATGTGCACCGGGTCCTTGACGACGTTGTAGGCGAATTCATCGGTCTCGCCGTGTGTGAACCCGGCCTTGACGCCGCCGCCGGCGAGCCACCAGGTAAAGCCGCCGCCGTGGTGATCACGGCCGACGATCGGATTGTCGATCTGGCCTTGCGCGAAGGGAGTGCGGCCGAATTCGCTACCGAAGAGCACCAGCGTGTCCTCGAGCAGCCCGCGCTGCTTGAGATCCATGACGAGCGCCGCGGCCGGTTGGTCGACCTCCTGGCAGCGCAGTGGGAAGCTTGTTTTGATCGTCAGGTGGTGATCCCAGCCCAGGCCGAAGAGCGTCTGGTATTTGACGCCGCGTTCGCAAAGCCGCCGGGCTATCAGGCAGTTGCGCGCGAAACTGCCCGGCGTATGGACATCGGGACCGTAGAGTTCGAGCACGTGCTCCGGTTCGTCGGAAATGTCCGCGATCTCGGGGACGGAGCGCTGCATGCGGTAGGCCATTTCGTACTGGCTCACCCGGGAGAACACCTCGGGGTCGTTCGAGACCTCGTGCTGCAGGCGCGCGATGTCGGAGATCGCGTCGAGCATGGCGCGCCGGTCCGACTGCTCGATTCCATCGGGGTTGTTGATGTAGAGCACCGGATCCTCGGCCGCCCGAAATTCGACGCCCTGATGGTTTGACGGCAGGAAGCCCGTGCCCCAGATGGCCGAATCCTGCGGTACGCCCATCCCACTGCCGGAGTTCATGACGACAAAGTTCGGCAGATCGAGATTGTCCGAGCCAAGCGCGTAGCTGACCCACGCGCCGGCGGAGGGCCGGCCGGCCAACTGGAAGCCCGAATGCAGGAACTTCGAGGCCGGATCGTGGTTGACGTGCTCGGTGTGCAGGCTCTTGATGAAGCAAAGCTCGTCGGCGATCGACGCGGTGTGCGGGAGGAAGTCGCTGACCCAGGCGCCGCTCTGCCCGCGCTGCTGAAAGGGTCTCAGCGGCGCGAGGATCGGAAAGGCCGACTGGCCGTTCGACATCGTCGAGAGCCGCTGCGTCTCGCGGACCGACGGCGGGATCTCCTGGCCGTGCATCTCGACGAGCCGCGGCTTGTAGTCGAACGTGTCGACGTGCGAGATCGCCCCCAGCATGTGCAGCATGATCACGCGCTTGGCGCGCTCCGGGTGGTGGCCCGCGCCAAGAACGCCGGCCTGGGCGGTCGGTGCGGCGGTCTGGGCAAGCGCGCCGCCGCCGACGAGCTCGAGCAGCGACAGGCTGCCGAGCCCGATGCCCGCGTCGGCGAGGAAGCGGCGCCTGGCGCGGTCGACCGGGGTATTCGTCTCGTTCATTTCAGCGAACCGCGCGGGTATCGGGTGAGCGGGTCTCGTGCATGTCAGCGCACCGTGTAGGCATCGGGCGAATTCATGACCACCGCCGCGACGTTGGTCAATGCTGCAAGCGTTGTGGAATCGAGTGCCGGGTCGGGGTCCGTCACGCCGACTTCGAGCAACGCAATCGCCTTGTCCGGATCGGCTCCGAAGGCCGCCAGCTGATCCGCAAGGTAGCTCTCGAGACGGTCGAGCATCGCTTCAGTCGGTGTCGTGCGCGTCGCGAGCCGGTACAGGCGCCTGAGCTGAGCGCGCGCACCATCGCCGGACGTCAGGACGACACCCGCAAGAGCGCGATAGGCCTCGACGTATTGCGGATCGTTGAGGAGCGTGAGCGCCTGCAGCGGCGTGTTCGACGAGCGGCGCCGCGCGACGCTCTCGGTGCGGTTCATGAAATCGAAATTGCGAAGCGCCGGGTGCAAGGCGTTGCGCTTCACGAAAGTGTACATCGTGCGCCGGTGATGCTCGTCGGTCGGGATGGCGTCGGACTCGGGGTATTCGTAGAAACTGTTCCCGGGATTCCAGATCCCGCCAGGCTGATACGGCCGTACGCTCTCACCGCCGATCGTGCCCACGAGCAGCCCGCTGACCGCAAGTGCGTGATCGCGAACCATCTCGGCGGTCATCCGCCAGCGCGGCCCGCGTGCATACAGTGCGTTATCGGGATCGTTCGCCACGAGCACTTCGGAGACGACGGAGCTCTGCCGGAAGGTTCTGGACGTGACGATGAGCCGGTGCAGCGCCTTGACGTCCCATCCGGATTCGATGAACTCGGTCGCCAGCCAGTCGAGGAGTTCCGGGTGTGTCGGGATCGAGCCCTGTGAGCCGAAGTCCTCGGCTGTCTCGACGATTCCGCGGCCGAAGTGCATCTGCCAGATCCGGTTCACGAATACGCGCGCCGTGAGCGGATTGGACGCATCGAAGAGCCACTGTGCGAGCCCGAGCCGATTCTTCGGCAGAGATTCGTCCCAGTCCATGACGCTCTCCAGGCCCCGCGGCTCGACCTCGTTGCGCGGCTCGCTGTAGACGCCCCGGTACAGGACGTGCGTCGGGACCGCTTCGGGCGTGTCGCCCATGACGAGCACCTGCGGCACGGCGGTCACGAGTTTGTCGTGCGCGCTTCGGGCGGCCGTGAGTGCGTCGAGCGCCGCTATGACGCGCGCATCGCCCGCTACCAGCGCGTCAACGAGATCGTTACGGTCCAGAGCGACGGATCGCCCGATCATGTCCGCGTGCAGCACCGCAATTTCCGCCGGCGCCAGCTCCCGGTCGTACAGCCGTAATTCGTCAAGCCCGCTGCCGACGGGCGCCTTCACGCGGAAACGCGTGCCGAAAGCAAGTCCAAGGAAGGGATCGAGTTGGTCTCCGCTGCTCCACGGCAGAACGCTGCGTGTGAGCGCGTCGCGCTCGACACGCATCTGCGCTTGCCTGCCGTTGACGAACACGCGCGTTCCGGCGGCACGGCTTGAACCGTCGTAGGTCAGTGTCACGTGGGTCCATTCGTCGACCGGGAACGGTGCGGACGACCTGAGCGCAATCATGTTGGCCGGCGGCGAGTGAGCGAGCTGGACCCACAGATGCCCCTGATCGATCGACAGCTTGTAGCCGGTGCGGCCGGAGTTGTTTTCGCTCATGTGATTGAGCACGGGGGCATCGTCGTAGGCTTCGGCAGCGTAGAACCAGAAGTCGATCGAGAATGGCTGGCTGCGGTCGTAGTAGCCGACATCGCGGCCCAGGAAGCCCTTGTTGGTCTCGTCGAAGAAGAGTGCCTGTCCGGCGATGCCGTCGCGAAAGATCGGCGCCTGGATGACGGCAGCGGACACTCCGGCCGTCGCGGCGGGTGAGAGCTCAAGTTCACCGGCGTTGTAGAGGGCCGGCACGCGCGCTTCGAGTTCCGCCGCCCGGCGTTCCTCGTCGGTCTCGAACTCGGGTGGCGGCCGAGCGTTGGGACTGTTCGTGAATTCGATCAGCGTAGGCGGCGGCAGGCGCGGCGGGCGGGGCGTGGGCAGGTCCGTCAGTTCAGCCGGCGTTGCCGTTTCGAAGGCGTAGTGCGCCGCGAGATCGCGCTGGAGCGATACGCGCAGCGTCGCAACCGCGGGTAAGCCATCCCCGGCGAGCAGTCCGCCCACGGCGGCCTCGGTTTCAGCCGTCGCGTCCGCCAGCGCCGCACGGTACGCGGCTTCGCGTTCGGCCACTCGCGCTGCGGCGGCTTCGATGTCAACGCTCTGCTGGTCGCTTGGCCAGGGCAGGGTCGGACCGCCCTGTATACCGCTGTAGCCGGGCGCGTATTGGCCGGGTTCGTCGTTGCTGTTAAAAAATGCGCCCAACTCGTAGTACTCGCGCTGACTGATCGGGTCGTAGCGGTGGTCATGGCAGCGTGCGCAGCCGAGCGTGAGCCCCATGAACGCGGTGCCAAGCGCGTTGTCGGTCCGCTCGACCATGTATTCGACCTTGTATTCCTCGTCGATCGCGCCATTCTCCGTGGAACGTTTGCCGACCCTGAGGAAGGCCGTCGCCAGGATTTGCTCTTCGCCCGGATCGGGCAGCAGGTCGCCGGCTAGTTGCCATGTTCCGAACTCGTCAAACGGCAAATTTCGGTCGAACGCGTCGATCACCCAGTCGCGCCATGGCCACAGGAATCGATCGTGATGATCATCGAGAAATCCATCGCTGTCGCTCCAACGCGCGAGGTCGAGCCAATAGCCCGCCATGTGTTCGGCGTAACGCGGCGACTCAAGCAAACGCTCGACGAGTCGCTCATAGGCGTCGGGGCCGGTATCCGCAACGAAGGCGTCGACTTCATCGAGCGCCGGCGGCAGGCCGGTCAAGGTCAGGCTGACCCGGTTGATCAGCGTTTCGCGATCGGCCTGCGGTGAAGGCGTCATGCCCTCGCGCTCCACACCGGCAAAGATGTACGGATCGATCCCGTTGATGGCGCGGTCGTCGAAAGCTGTGCGCGGCGCCGGCACGACTTCAGGCGTGAGAAACGCCCAGTGGCGCTGGTATTCGGCTCCGTCGGCGATCCATTGACGCAGAATTGCCTTTTCGCGATCCGTCAATGACTTGTAGGTCGACACCGGCGGCATCACATCGTCCTGATTCGGTGCGTCGATGCGCCAGATCAGTTCTCCGCTGTCGGTATCCCCCGGCACGATCGCGTAACGCTCGCGCGGCCCTTCGAGGCGCTGGAATGCGAATTCCGCAGAGTCGAGCCGAAGGCTGGCCTCGCGTCCTTCCGCATCCGGGCCGTGGCACTTGAAGCAGTTCTCCGAGAGGATCGGCCGGACGTGCCAGTTGTAACTGATGTTCCCGGGTACGCCAGCGATGTCTGACGGATTGCTGCAGGCGCCGCCGACGACGCTCACGACGACTGCAACGGTCCCAAGCGTCCGCGGGCGTATCGACCGGCTGCCCGTGCGCGGCGTGGATTTGTGCATACCGAAACGGACGTTGCCCGACGGTCCGGCTGCCGGCTCACGCCAACGGGCAGCGAGCGCGCCGACGGCGGCTACGCCGTTGCAAGCAGTTTTTTCGATCGCACTCGTCAACATCCAACCTTTCCTCCGAACTACTCGGTGTCAGCGCCTGATGGACAAGAGGTGACAGTCATCTTATCCCGTTACGGCAGTGCCTGCCGCGACCATCGATGCGAACTTGAGCACCTCGACTACCACCTGTACCTCGGGGCCGTTCGGGCGCGAGCGCCTGGCAACGATCTATTCAAAACCGGCCTGTCTGGACAGCACGGGATCGCAGTCATAACGGTAAAGCTGAAGTTCGGGCGCATACACCAACTCGGTATAGCCGTTGAAGGGTTCTGCGAGGTACTGGGGATCTTCAAGGAAGGCTTCGACCTGCAAACGCCTTCCGTCGTCGCTCAGCGAGTAGCGCTCGATCAGGTGCTTGTACGCGCCCGAAGGCACGCCTCGACCGTTACCCTCCGGATGATCCCGGAAATGAGTCGTGTCCACCACCAGCGTGTCGCCTTCCCACCAGCCGATCGAATGACCCTCCCAAGCGGTGCGTTCGCCGGTTTCCGGGTGCCCGCGCCCATCCAGGTACACGGTTCGCGTCCGGTCAAAGTACTCGGTTCTGAGCAGAACGCGGTCATCGAGAATCTCGATCGCATTGAGGTAGACCGTCGACCCGATCAGGCCTGGCGGTGGCGGCGGTACGCAATCCCTGACCGGACTCTGGGTCAGGTAGTCGTATTGAGCCTGCGCCGCTTGCGCGGCGGGCGTCAAAGGCACCTGGCCGAGGCCCCGGCGCAGGCTGAAGGCGCTCAGCCCTTTCCACACACCCGCAATGCTCGTCGCTGCCACCGACTCCTCGGGGTCCGATTCGTCCTGCAGGAAGAGCCGGCCGTCCGCCGTCTCGAGCGTGTTCAGGATGGCTCGCAGACGTCCCGTGCGGTCCGGGTGGGCCCTGACGACGACGGTATCGCCGACGCTCAGCAGGTCGGCCGACCAGCCGCTGCGAATCATGATCGGCGTCGAGCCGGTTTCGATGTCCCACTCGACCGTTTCGCCGTTCGCGTCAGCGGTTGCCACGACGATCCTCACATGAGGATTGCTGAAACTGTAATTCGTGACGACGCCCTCGAATGCGACCACGGTTTCCCGGTCGTAAACCGCATCGCTGTGGTGGCCGAGCGCCGTGGTAGCGGCCAGCAATCCGAGCGATGCCGCCAATCTGCAGATGAATTTCACACGTTCACCGTTGTGTCTGTCTCGAGCCTCCGGGCTTCGATGAAGTGCGGTACCGGCTTGTTGAAAAAAGTGTGGACCGGCATGTGCTGACGAGGTTGCAAGCATACGGTCATTACCGATATGAGCGCGTAGCAGTATACGTCAGCATGGCGGCGCCGAGGCAGCAGGGTTCGTTCACCCGGGGAACGACGAAAGGCCGACCGCCGCCGCGTGCTGACGTGCTGCGGCAACCCGAGATAGCGAAACGCGGATGGGGGCGCGTCGCCGCGCTACTGCGTTTGCATTCGGGATCGAACGAATGATTCGGAGTCCGGCAACCGCCCCGTGTTGGCATATTCCGGGAACTCGTAGCTGTAATCGAGCACGATGCCCTGTTCTCCCAAACCCGCTGCCGACCGCAATTCGGCCATCTCCTGCATGAGATCGGCAAAGTTGTCATGAGCCACGAGGCTTCGCGCATCCTCGGAGAGGCGTGACAACAGCGGGTCGAAACGGTCGAGTTCCTCGCCGATGCGGCTGGCAGTACCGACGGCATCGGACCCGATCATGAAGCGGTCCGGGTAGCGCTCGATCAACTCGACCCAACGGTCGAGTTCCGGGTAGACGTAGTCGTCAAGGACCACCCAGGACAGGTCGATGTATACCTGATCTCCAGTCTCCTTCAGGACCTCCTCGATCCAGAACGAGAGATTGTCGATGGTGACCCGTCTGCTGATGCCGGCATGGCACCAGATGAACCGCGTCGTGTAGCTGACGTCGCCTTCCTGCCATCGGCAGTGCTGCAGCAGTTGCACGAACTCATCGAGATACAGGGGAGGCTTGATTTCGTCCGGATTCCTGGAAATCGGCGCAATGTTGTGATGTATGCTCACCGGGAGAAAGTGCTTTCCCGCGAATGGGCACACGCGCACGAGCGCCGGATGGTCTGCGCGGGGTCGCTCGCCCATGGAGAGATTGGTGAGGTCGTCGTGGCGGGACATCACTTCCCCGATGCCTTCCCAGATTCCCGGGAACTCCTTTATGCGTTTCACGATGAGATCCACCGCACCGAGGTCGGTGCCGTCGAAACCCGTTATGAACGGATGAATCTTGCGCAATTCGCCGAGCTGTTCTGGGTCGTCGGCATACTTCGTGCGGTAATCGACGATGGCTGAGGCGACGGTGATGTCGGTATCGCGCGCGCGCTTTACCGGCGAGCTGCTGACGAGGTAATACCTCGGCCTCAGGAACGGCTCGTTTTCCGACCACTTCTTGATGAACGGCATGCCCGAGACCATGATGTGTTCCACTCGCGCCGCAGCCATACCTGCAAGCAGGGCCTCGATTCTCCGGCCCCTCTCGCCGAACGGAAGCGTCGAATAGCGTCCGCCGGGGTTCAAACCCCATTCGGAACCCGGAAACCTGCCATCGGTGTTCAGAAACTCGCCGTTCTGCAGAAAATCGAGGAGATGGAAGTGGCTGTCGGACCTGTAAGCGACCGGAGCGTTTTCAGGGCCGGCTGCTTGAGCCGAAAGTCCATGCGGAACAAGCAGCAGACAACATAGCGCGGGGACGGTTGTGTTCATCTGACGGACCCCATGTGGATCGTCGGTACCACGGCTGTACCACGATCGGGACGAGACAGGCCAGGAGCCTGCGCCGCAGGAAGGCGCAAACGCGAAAACCCGATATCGCCGTCCCATCGTCCAATCGCTTGAGGAAAATGTCGAGCCATATTTGACGAAATCGATCGGGCGATGGGGCGGATGAGAGCGGACTTGCAGCCGTGAATTCCTGCCGCGCAGGCTCCTGGTGCCGTGTCAAGACCGGAAGCAACGACACAGTGATGATAGCGCAGCGCGACGCGGGACTTGATACATGTTTCTCAGCCCATGTCCGTTATCTGTGCTTTCGTGCAACTAAGGCGAGGTTTACGAGAGGCGCTTCGGCGCGCTGCCCGGGGGTCGCGAGATCGTTCTCAAGTACAGCCGGATCTTCGAGACCCTGAGATAGGCTCGCGACGCCCATTCGCGTGCGATCATGGTTGGCGCTCGCCGGCCGTGAGGGTATGCTGGTGAAAACAAAAAGGGCGGGGGGGTCAGGTGCGAAGTCAGTTTCGAGACTCGAGGGTTTCCACGGCCAAAATAACGGCGCTGCTCGCGCTCGTTTTCCTGCTGACGAGCTGCGAAGCTCCGTTGGACCAGACGCCGGTAAGCGATGCCGCGACGGGCGATCAGCAAGCTGCGACTGACGCCGGAGCGACCGGCCAGACGTCGGCTGCCGGGGATGGCGGCCCGAATCTGAACGGAATCTGGCAGGCGCTTGCTTCGGCGAACTGGGATATCCGGCCGCACGCGGCCGGCCACTCCCCGGTGCCCGAACTCGGTGCGCTGGCAGCCACACCGCCCGGCATCGGCGTCGTCGAAGGTGGTGAAATCCCTTACCAGCCGTGGGCCGCCGAGCAGCAGCGGGAGAATTTCGCCAATCGGGTCGAGCTCGATCCCGAAGCCAAGTGTTACCTGCCTGGGGTGCCGAGGGCGACCTATATGGGTCAGCCGTTCCAGATCCTTCAGACTGCCGATTACGTCATGATCGCCTACCAGTACGCTGGCGCGGTGCGCACGATCCACATGAGCGATCCGGGTCCAAGTCCCGCCCGGAGCTGGATGGGGTGGTCGGTCGGCCGCTGGGAGGGCAACACGCTCGTCGTCGACGTCACGAGTCAGAACGACGATACCTGGTTCGACCGGGCCGGCAATTTTCACAGCGACGCCCTGCACGTCGTCGAGCGGTACACGCCGATGGGTCCCGATCATCTGCTCTACGAGGCGACCATCGAGGATCCGAATGTATTCACGCGACCGTGGAGTATCAGTCTGCCGCTCTACCGCCGCGTCGAAGACAACGCTCAACTCATGGAATTCAAATGTGCCGAATTTGCGGAGGAAAAAATGTACGGTCACCTTCGCAAGCAGGATTGAACGAGCTGCCCGCGATGCGGAGGTTTACGATGCACCAAGGTATGATCCATTTCATCGACGCGCTGCGAATCGCCGGGCTTGCAGCGCTGCTTGCCTCGCTACCGGTCACCGGATACGCGCAATCGGCCACCGCCGATGGCTACCAGCCCGCCCGCACACCCGACGGTCAGCCCGACCTGCAGGGCACCTGGTCGAACGCCGTCATTACGCCCCTCGAGAGACCGGCCGACCTTGCGGACAAGGAGTTCCTTACCGCGGAGGAAGCCATCGAGTACGAGCGGCGCAGGCAGGAAGAGACGAACATGGATCGTCGCCAGACCGACGATGCCGAGGCCGACGTACGCGGCGCCTACAACGACTTCTGGTGGGACTGGGGTGAAAATATCGCGGCCACGCGGCGAACTTCGCTCGTTATCCATCCTCGTGACGGCCTGATCCCGGCGCTGACCGAGGAGGGCCAGCGGCGAAGCGATGCCCGTGCCGAGCGAAGGAGACTGCATCCCGCCGACGGTCCGGAGGATCGCACCTTATCCGATCGTTGCATCCTGTGGGTCAGTGCCGGGCCGCCCATGTTGCCGACGGCATACAACAACAATTTTCAGATCGTGCAAACAGCCGACCACGTACTGATTCTCAACGAGATGATTCATGACGCGCGCATCGTCCCGCTCGATGGGCGGCCGCATCTGCCGAGCGATGTCCGGCAGTGGCTCGGCAGCTCCCGCGGACATTGGGACGGCGATACGCTCGTTGTCGAGACCAGGAATTTTTCGGATCAGAGCAACTTTCGCGGCGCCAGCGAGAACATGCGCCTGACCGAGCGGTTTACACGCGTCGCCGACGACGTGCTGCTCTATGAGTTCACGGTCGACGATCCCGATGCGTTTACGGAATCCTGGACCGTGCAGATACCGGCGAGGAAGACCGACGATCTGATTTATGAGTATGCCTGTCACGAAGGCAATCAAAGCATGATCGGTATTCTTGGCGGCGCTCGAGCCGAAGAAGCGAGGGCAGCCGAAGCTGCGAGATGAGGATCGAGCCCCCGGAGGGACCATTGAGAACGTGGGAGAGCATTCGATGAAGACAAATCCAGCGATTCTCGCTGCTTCC
>JAQAJI010000008.1 GCA_028278665.1 Candidatus Rariloculus versatilis | reverse complement strand
GATGCGCACCGCGATGCGAGAGCCGTCAATGAGCTTCTCGAACGGATGATCCTCAAGAACCCGCAGCAGTACCTCTGGTCGCACCGGCGCTACAAGAATCGCCCGGAGGGTCAGGCGCCGATCTATCCGCCCTGAGACCATTCGTCAGGGTCAGGCGCCGAGCCATCCGCCCAGAGGCGATTCGTTTCGGGCGAATCGGTGATTTCCATTGACCGGGCAGGCCACGGGCAGTTATATCTACGGCTGGACGACGATGGTTCCGAACCCGGGCAACGAGGTCTGAGCATGCACACACGACTGGCGGCACTGGCGGTTTTGAGCGCGCTCGCGATTCCGGCGCCGGCGCATCACAGCAACTCTTCCTACCAGGTCGACGAGATCATCACGCTGGTCGGCACCGTGACGGAATGGCGCTGGTCCAATCCGCACACCTGGTTGTTCCTGACCGTGGAGGACGAGGACGGCAATGAGCTCGAATGGGCCGTCGAAGGCCGTGCACCGGGCATTCTCGGGCGCGCCGGCTGGCATCCCACTGTCCTGCAGCCGGGCGAGACCGTCACCGTGCACGCGAGCCCGTCCAAGGACGGCAGCGCCGTCGGCATCATTGCCCGGGTGACCAAGGCCGACGGCACGATTCTCGGCAACAGGCCGGATTTCTTCGGCGGGGAGTAGGCGCCGCCGCGGGTCGAAGTTTCATTCGCCAGACGGGCGGCGATCGAGGCCGCCAAAGGACGCGCAATCATGTACAAGGCTCTATCGGCATCAGGGATAGTCGCGTTGACGATGGGTATGTTTCTGGCTGGGTCCGTGCCCGCTCAGGAGCCCGCGGACGAGGCTTCCGCCGAACGCCCGGATTTCTCCGGCGTCTACTTTCCGTGGAATCCCAACGCGGCCCCGCCGCCGCAGCCTCAGTCCGGACCGCTGCCGCCACCGACGCGCACCGGTCCGACCAGTGACGGCTCGACCGGGCGCAGTCCGAACGCACCGAAGCTCACCCCTGAATACCTCGCGCAATGGGACATCATCGCTGCGTCGCGCACGGCCGGCTCGTACGAATACGACAACATCGCAAACTGTCTGCCGCCGGGAATGCCGGCGATGATGAGCATGGCGTACGGCATGGAGATCATGCAGACGGAGGACAGGATCACGTTTTTCAGTGAGCACCAGGATGCGCTTCGGCGCGTCTACCTCGACGGCCGGGAACCGACCGAGCGCCACCTCAACGATCCGACCTACGCCGGCTATTCGACCGGCTACTGGGACGGCGACACGCTCGTTGTCGATACCGTTGCACTGACGACCAAGTCCTTCATCGACAGTTCGTCGCCGCACAGCGATCAGATGATGGTCCATGAGCGTATCCGCTTCATCGGACCGGACGTTCTCGAGGACCACATTACCGTGAACGACCCGGTCGCCCTGCTCGAGCCCTGGGAGATTGTGCGTACCTACCGGAAGGCTGCGTACCCGAACGACGAACTGCGCGAGTTCGCCTGCGCGGAAGGATTGCGCGACGCGCCGCATTAGCCTGAATTGGTGGTGATGGGTGGACTTGAACCACCGACCTGCGGGTTATGAATCCGCCGCTCTAACCAGCTGAGCTACATCACCACGAGGCACGCGATTATAAACGAGCGGCCGAGCGCCTGCGCCGCGAAACCAGTCCGGTTGCCGCAACGCAAATCGTTCATCTGCGAGCGGGTCGGGGTGGGCCGTTTGCATCGCCATTGGCCAATCCGATTTCCCCATGGGCTCGCTGCCCGGGGGCCGTGAGTTGGCGTCTGCGGTTCCGTGTTGACCGGCGTTGACGCGCTTCCATACCATGCAACGCAAGAAATGCGGAAAGTGAAAGAGTTCGGCGGGTGTGCGTTCGTCCTTCGGCGGGGAGCCTGGATACGACAAACGCAGCAAAGCACCGCACCGCGCCCGACACGGCGCGTGGCCATAACAACAACGGAGGTGCATATGACTCCCATCAGACGCCGGACAGGACCTGGCTTCAGCGCACTGCTGCTTGGCGCCTTACCGCTTGCAGCCGGCGCACAATTCGGGGCCGGTTACGGGCCGCCGCTCGAGACCATCCCGCCGCCCATGGAGTTCGAAACTTCCGCTGCGCACTATGCCTGGCTGCTCGAACAGGCCAATGGCGGCACCCAGCACACCTTCGAGACCCTGCCGCGCTGGGACGGGCTGTGGCAAACCGCCGGAAATACGGCCATGGACAGCTTCGTCGATGCGCCGCGGTTCGAGGGCCAGGTCCGCGAAGGCGTGCTCACGCCGGAATACGAAGCGGCCTATAAAGAGCGCTGGCGCGAGCAGATCGAACTCGGCGAGGTCCAGTACGACCGGCTTACGCACTGCGAGCCTCAGGGCTATCCGCGCATCCTGCTCGAGCCCTACACGCACGAATTCATCAACATGCCGCACCAGTCCTACTTTATCAACGACTTCGCAAGCTCCGTTCGGCGGATCTATATCGGCCAGGAGCACGCGAACATCATGGGCACGCACTCATGGTACGGTGACATCGTCGGGTTCTGGGAAGGCGACAGGCTCGTCACCCACACCGTCGATCTCCTGCCCGCCGACTTCACGCGCTGGGCGCCGATGACGAGCAACCAGTTCGAATCCGTGGAGGTCTGGGAACTGAAGTCCTATCCGGACGGCGTGGAACGGCTCGAGGTCCAGGTGACGTTCTACGATTCCTACGCGTTTGAAAAGCCCGTGCACGCCGTATATGCGTACCGGCGCGCCGGCGATCTCGAGGCTGCCGGTTACCGCGTCGTTCACTGGGAGTGCGAACTGACCAACAATGCGCTCATGGACGCGCAGGGCTCCACGACCTACCGCCTGCCGGGCGAGGAAGGGTTTGTGGACCCGCGGGGCTTCACGCTCTTTCCGGAGCTGCCCGGCCAGTCGCGCGACCCGATCTACAACACGACGCTGCCGGTCGATTGAAGGAGAGCACGATGAGACGACTGAACAACTCGCTGCCGCTTGTGCTGACCGCCGCTGTCCTCACGGTGCCCGCGGTCAACGCTCACCATTCGTTCACCCAGTTCGATCGCAGCAGGGAGTATCTGCAGACCGGTACGGTCGTTCGCTGGGCGTTCAACAACCCGCACTCCTGGCTCTATCTCAACATCGCCGATGAAGAGGGTAACGAGACGCTGTGGAGCTTCGAGGGTTCCGGGCCGGTTTCGCTGATCAACCGCGGAATAACCGGCAGCACCTTCGAGCCCGGCGACACGCTGACGTTCATGTACTGCCCGATGGTCGACGGGCGCAACGGCGGTCATCTCGGCTGGGTTCAGCTTGCCGACGGCAGCATCATCAATCCAAGCGACGGTGGTTGCAACGGCAACGACGAGAACATCGAGCGCTGGAAGGGGTGGCTGGAGCAGGGGTTCACGTCGAACGTCGACGCGCAGGCGGCGGGGCAGTAGGCGGGCAGCGGCCGGTCGCAAGGAGCGTGTCGTGGGTCCACGGTGCCGGCCGCACCATCGGTGTGGGACGATCCGGGGACCACTCACGCTCAGTGGTTTGGTGGAGGTCTGGCGCTCGCTGCGTTCGCCTCGAGCGCCTGAAATTGCCGCTTGGCGACGGTGCGGCCTTGGCTCAACGCACGCCGGGACGGGCGAGTCACGGAATGCTCACCAGTGTTGCGGCCAGCTACCGGCCGCTGGGCAGGAGAGGCAGGAGCGAGGGGCGAAAGGCCCCTGCTCCAGAGGCCCGATTCAGGCCGAATATGCGGCCTTTACAGTCCCTGCACGCTCTCAAGCGACAGTTGGACGTTTTCGATCGGGGATACGCCGCCGATCGTTTCGGCAATCTGCCCGTCCGACGTCACGATGAAGGTCGTGCGCTCGGCGAAGTCGTGGTCGATCTCGACGCCGCGCGTATCGGTCATTCCCGGGCGGCCTTCGCGGACCATGAGGTCGTAGGAACGTGCGATGTCGCCCGTCGTGTCGGAGGCGACCGGAAGCTTGCCGGCGCAATACTCCGGATCGGCGGAGAAGTCGTTGAGCCGCTCGATGCTGTCGAGCGAAACGCCGATGATGCTGGCGCCCGCGGCCTGGAACTGTTCGATGTTCTCGGCGAACTCGCGCGCCTGGATGTTGCAGCCTTGCGTGTAGGCGGAAGGATAGAAATAGACCACGACCGGACCCGCATCGAGCGCTTCTCGCAGCGAGAAGTCGAAGGCCTCTCCGGCCAGGGAGGCTCTCGCCTCGAAGAGCGGCGCTTCGTCGCCGGCGTTGAGTGCGGCAAGTGCCGGTACGGCAAGTGCGGCGGAGCCAAGGACAGCAAATAGCGTTTTCTTCATCGTTTTGCCCATCGTTGTGTGGTTTTTGCAAGCGGCCTCACGGCCAGCGTGAATCCTGACGGTTACGAGGCGCTCGCGCAAGTGCACCGGGTGTCATCCACGCGGCCCGAGTTCGGTGTCGTCGTCGAGCGTGAGGTCCTGGCAAAGCTCCGGGTTGTAGCCGAGTTCGGCGACGTCGAGCGCGTCCATGCCCGTCAGGGGCTCGGTCCAGTAGAGCGCATCCTCGGCCGTGTACTCGCGCCGCAACTCAGTCGTTTCCGGGTCGAAGCGGAACCGTTCGACGACGTGAAGCTGCCCGCTGTGAGGCGTGCGCCGCCGGAAGAGTCCCTCCTCGAATCCGACCGTGTCGACGACGAGCACGTCGTCTTCCCAGCGGCCGATCGAGTGACCTGTGCGGCTCGGTACGATGTCGGCCGGATGCTCGTCCATGTTCATGTAGATCGTGCGTTCGAGCCCGAGACGGCCGTACTGCAGCAGTATCGTGGCCACGCGCTGGGTGATCCTGTTGATCGGTTCGCCGGACCAGTCGGCAATGATGCTCGTCGTCACGCACGAGCGCGCATAGCGATCCTCGTCGGCCAGTGCCTCGAGCGCATCGAGACCGGCTTCGGTCAGCCAATCCGGTGTGGGGAAATTGAAGCGCCCGCGTTCTTCCTCGGTGCCGGCGGCACGTGCCTGTGCTTCCGGGGTGCCGCGCGCCCCGGGAATCGCGCGTTGACCTTCGGGGACTCCGCCCACGCCGAATTCGTCGGCCTGACTCAACGGCACGAGCGTGCCGAGTTGACCGCGTGGATCCGTCATCACGCGCTGCTCGGTGGCCCAGTCGCCTGAAATGTTCGGTTCGCCGTTGGCGAGCCTGAGCGGCCGTTCGCCTTCTTCGGCGGGCGCGGGCGGCAGGATCTGCCCGTAGCGATCGAGGCTGCTGCCGTCGTCGAAGATGACCGTGCTCACGTAGCAGGAATACGGGTCGTCGCGATCCGGAGAGCCGGTGATCGTGACCTCTTCGCCGACCGGGAAGAGGTCCGGTGTCCAGCCGGAACGGCGCAGCGTATTGGCCGAACGCATCTCGCAGCGGAAGGCCACAACTTCGCCGCCGTCCTGCACCACATCGAGGTAGAGCCAGGAATGCGGGTTGACAAAGGCAAGGTCGGTGACCGTGCCCGTCAATTCCATGTCCTCGTCCATCACGAACGTGCCGAAACCATGATGCGCGAGCGCGGACGGCGCGCCGGCGGCCATCAGGACAGGTGCCGCCAGAACGGCAGCGACGACTTGGCCCATACGCATCGAATTCTCTCCTGTGCCGGTCTCCCGTCTCGCGATAGTAGTCCCTTACGGGTACCGAATCGAGCGCGCGGCCATGGACTGCTAAACTGGCGCGCCATTTGGTGCCGCAACAGGGAGGACGGGGTCAATGCGCCTGATCGTGAACGGCCAGCAGGCATTCGGCAAGAGCGTGCTCGAAGGGCTTCTCAATCGCTCCGAGGAGGTCGTGGGCGTGTACTGTGCGCCCGACAAGCCCGGCGCGCGCCCGGACCCGCTCAAGGAGACGGCGCTCGAACACGGTCTGCCCGTGCTGCAGCCCGCGTCCTACCGTGGCGAAGAGGTCTCCGAACAGATGGCATCGCTCGAGCCCGATCTCTGCGTCATGGCCTATGTGACGCTCTTCGTGCCGCAGCAGGCGCTCGACATCCCGACTCACGGCACGATCCAGTACCACCCGTCGCTGCTGCCCAGGCACCGTGGACCGAGTTCGATCAACTGGCCGATCATCTGGGGCGAGACCGAGACGGGGCTCACGATCTTCTGGCCCGACGACGGTCTCGACGAGGGGCCGATCCTGCTGCAGAAGACAGTGGCGATCGGCGACGACGACACGCTCGGCTCGCTGTATTTCAATCACCTTTATCCGATGGGCGTTGCAGCGATGCTCGAGGGCGTCGACCTCGTGCGCGACGGCAGTGCCCCGCGCATCGAGCAGGACCACGGTCAGGCGACCTACGAAGGCTGGTGCCGCCGCGACCTCGTCAGGATCAACTGGCACATGCCGCAGCAGACGGTCTGGAACCTGATACGCGGAGCAAACCCCCAGCCCGGCGCCTGGTCGACGTTCGAGGGCGAGCCCGTGAGCATCTACGATGCGGTCAAGGTGCCAGAACCCCTGAGCGTGCAGCCCGGCCAGGTGACGGCCGTGGACGATGATTCCGTGACCGTGGCCACGGCCGACCGACAGCTTCGGTTGCTCAAGGTCCGACCGTCCGGCAGCGGCAAGATCGGCGCCGGCGAATGGGCCGCGGCGGCCGGGATCAGGAAGGGAGTGCGGCTCACCTGAGAAGCTCCACGACCGCGTCTGACACCTCGTCGACCCGACCGTCGATCCCGTCCAGCGCGGCGTCGAGCGGTGACTTGCCGAGTGCGTCGATGACATCGACCTCGGCGCCGTTGTCGATCAGGAAATCGACAACGCGCGGCCAGCCAAAGCGAATGGCACCGTAAAGTGCCGTTTGCCCTTCGCGGTCCGTCATCGAGTTTCTGCGGGCGATGCGCGCCGTTCGGCTGTGGATGTCGGTGACCCTGGCGTTGATGTCGGCGCCGTCGGCCAGCAGGACTTCGAGCGTTGCGATTACGCGCGACTCGACATCGCCGCGAAAATCGATCCGCCGGTCACTGCGCGAGACGCCCATGCCCGCCGCGCCCATGAGCGGCGTGACGCCCATGACGTTCGGCAGGTCCACGAGCGCGCCATGATCGAGCAGCGCACGCACGTTTTCGGTGTCGTGGCCGCTGGCGGCACGCAGCAGCGGTGTGGCTCCCGTGGTCAGCAGATTGTCTCTGAAGCGGCTGCTGTTGCCGCCGCGTCCGGGGCGCAGCATGTTGAGCTGCGGGTTCGGGTCGACGCCCGAGTCAAGCAAAATGCGGACGATGTCCCGCGGTGTCGTCTCGTCGGTGATCACGGGCATGGCGGGGCCGGTGTTCGCGCCGCTGTAGGAACTCATGTCGACCGCCGCATAGAGCGGTGTGCGTCCCCACCAGTCCCACACGTGCGGGTTCGCGCCGTTCTCGAGCAGCAGCCTCGCCGTGTCGTAGCTGAAGTTGTCGAAGGCCACGAGCACCGGAGTTACCCCGTCCGGGTTCGGCTGGTTCACGTCGGCGCCGGCCGCAACGATGGCCGCGGCGCAGGCCGTGCAGCGCGAACGCGCGGCATACAGCAATGCGGTCAGCCCGCCGGTCGGCCGGTACTGCGCGCGAGGTTCGGAGGTGATCTGCGTCGACCAGTCATGCGCGAGCGCCTGGACGTTGACCTCGGCGCCGTTGTCGATGAGGAACCCGACGACATCCGCTGCCTGCGCATCCGCCGCCCACATGAGCGCCGTCTGGCCGCGCCAGGTTTCGCGCGCGTTGACGTCGGCGCCGTGCCGCACGAGCAGTTCGGCGACCTCGAGCGAGCCCGCGCGAGCGCTCAGCATCAGCGCCGTCTGCCCGTCCTCGTTCGGTGCATCGACGTCGGCCCCGGCATCGAGCAGCATTTCGACGAGTTCGATATTCGCGGTCTTGACGGCCTCGCCCAGCGGGCTTGAGCCGTAGCGGTTCGTGACGTCCGGCCGCGCCCCGTTGGCGAGCAGCGCCTGCACGAGTTCGGGATCGAGCCGGTAGACGGCCCAGTGAAGCGGTGTCGTGCCGTCGCCCTGAGCCGCGTTGACCTCGGCGCCGTCCCGGATCGCCGCGATCGCAGTATCGCGGTCGCCGCTCCGGATCAGTTCCGCGAGCGCGTCGTCGGCCGAGGCTGGACCTGCGGCGAACAGGAGTCCGCTCATCCAGATGGCCGGGATTCCGGTTCGGATAGCCATCGTCTCATCCTGCTCCCGTCGGATTGCCGCGGACGTTGCCGGACGCTCAGCCGGTGCCCGGCGGCGCCGGACCGCCAGGCCCTATACGCCCGCGATCTCGCCCGTGCTGTCGGCGAAGTTCTGCATCTGGAGCCCGACCTTGTTGAGCACTGTGAGATGCAGGTTCGAAAGCGTCGTACGCTCCGGCAGATCGATGTGCCGGCCGCCTGCGAGCGTGCCCGCGCCGCCGCCGACGAGGATCGTCGGCAACGGGTAGTTGTTGTGCCGGTCGCTGTTGCTCATGTTCGAGCCGTACATGAGCAGCGAGTTGTCGAACAGTGAACCTTCGCCGTCGGGAATCAAGTCAAGCTTCGCGACGAAGTCCGCGAAACGCTCGACGTGGTAGCGCTGGATCAGGGCAAGTTTGCGCAGCCGGTCGACGTTGTTCGCATGGTGCGAAAGGGGATGGAACGCGTCGGATACGCCGATGTGGTTGTACGTGCGGTTCGTACCTTCGGCGACCATGATGTACGACGCGACGCGCGTGAGGTCCGCCTGGTAGGCAAGTGCGATGAGATCGAACATGAGCCTGACCTGCTCGTCGAAGGAATCGAGTTCACCGATCGGCGCCTCGGGCACTTCGATGGCGGACAGGTCGCGCTGTTCGGCAAGCTCGACGCGCCGCTCGATCTCGCGCACGGTTTCCAGGTAGTCGCCGAGCAATACGCGGTCGCTCGCGCTGAGCCGCCGCTGCAAGGCATGGGTGCGCTCGGAGATCAGGTCGAGAATGCTCCGGGTCTGCCGCGCGATCGCCTCGCGTTCCTCGGGCGTGTCGCCTTCGCCGAAGAGCTGCGCGAACACCTTGCGCGGATTGAACTCCATCGGCAAGGGTGTCGAGGCATTGCGGAACGACAGCGTCGAGCTGTAGTAGCAGGCGCCGCCGCCCGAACAGGCCGCAACCTGGATCGTGGTTTCCGAAGCGACCTCGAGCGAAGGCAGCGCGGTGTCCTGGCCGATGTGCCCGGCGATGATCTGATCGATGGTCGGCGCCATGCTCGCGCCGCGCTGGCCCTGGTCCGGTGCGATGCCGCTGAGCCAGGTCGCCGGTGTCGTGGTATGTACGGTGTTGCGAGCGGCCTTGTTCTCGAGGTAGCCGAACGATGTCAGCTTGTGCTTGTAGTCCTCGAGCGGCTCGAGGATCGGGCTCAGCGTGAAGTCGGCGCCGGATCCGCTCGGAGTCCAGTGATCGAGCTCGGCGCCGTGAGCCGTGTTCCACATGATTGCGCCATGCGGGATATAGAAGAAGCCGGCGCGCAGTTTCGGCGCGGCGGCGGTCTGGGCAAGGGCGGTCGCTGCCGGGATCATCGCATCGAGCAGCGGCAGCCCGACGGATACGCCGGCGCCCTTGAGCAAGGTTCTTCGGGACAGGTGCTTCTTCGTGAGATACATGAACCCTCCCCCTGTCAGTTGAGCCGCGCGATGCGGTTTGCAGGCGCCGCGGCACTGCGCACGTCGTCCGCTCCGGTTTCGTGGGCAGGCGCCTGCATGCGGAATGCGTCGCTGTTCACGATTCCCGTCACGATCGCCGACAGGCGGTAATCCTGCCCGGCGGCGCCCTGCACGACGGCGCGAACCTGTGGCATGTCATGATACTCAAGCTCCCGGCCGAGCGCGTACATCATGAGTTTCTCGGTCAGCGCCTGCACGAACTGGTCGGGCCGGGCGAGCAGGGCCCGGCGCAGTTCTACGGGTCCGTCAACGGCGATTCCACCGGGCAAATCCGTGCTCGCGTCAATTGGCGCATCGGCAAGCTCGTCGAAATCGCGCCATTGGCCGGTCACGGTGAAGTTCTCAAGCGCAAGGCCATAGGGATCGATCACGCCGTGGCAGCCGCCACAGTTCGGCGCTTCGCGGTGCTGCTCGAGGCGCACGCGGATTGTCTTCGGCTGCTCGCCTTCGGGCGTCGTGAGGTCGGTCTCGACGTTGGGCGGCGGCGGTGCGGGCGGCGTACCCATGAGCTTTTCCAGCACCCAGGCGCCGCGCAGCACGGGCGAGGTGCGGTCGCCGTAGGACGTGCTGAGCAGCACGGCCGCCTTGCCGAGCAAGCCGCGGCGGTAGTCGTCCTCGAGCACGACGCGGCGGAACTGCGGGCCGCGTACCGAGTCGATGTCGTAGTGCTCCGCAAGCCGTTGGTTGAGGAAACTGTAATCGGCGCTGAGCAGCGTCCGGACGTTACGGTCCTCGAGCAGCACGCTGCCGATGAATAGTTCAAGCTCGGTCGCGAAGTCCGCGCGAAGCTCGTCGCTGAAATCCGGGAACAGGCGTTCGTCGGGTTCGACGGCCTCCAGTTCGTCGAGATTGAGCCAGCGCAGCGTAAAGCCGCTGACGAGCGCTTCGGCGCGCGGGTCGGCGAGCATGCGGCTCACCTGCGTTTCGACGACGCCGGGGTCCCCGAGCGCGCCGGAAGCTGCGAGTTCGAGCAGTTCGTCGTCGGGACCCTGACTCCAGAGGAAGAACGACAGCCGTGTGGCGAACTCGAGGTCGCTGAGTGCGTGGAGGTCCGCGCCGTCGTGATCTTCCGGGGGTGCGATCGCGCGGTACAGGAATTCGGGGCTTGCAAGAACGGCCGTCACGAGTTGCTCGACACCTGTGTCGAATGCGCCCTCGCCGCCGCCGGCGGACTCGCGGCCGGCTTCGTAGAACGGCATGAGCCGGTCGATGTCGTCCCGATCGACTGGCCGGCGGAACGCACGCCGGGCAAGGTGGGCGGCGATGCGCTCGGCGCAGGCCCGTTCCCGTTCTGCGACCTCGGGCTCGCAGACGAAGACCTTCTCCCGGCTCGCCGTGCGCGAGACGCCCGTCGGCTCGAACGGGCCGACGATCTCGATGCCGCCGATCACGCGCGGCACGCGCATCTGGCCGGAGAAACTGAAGCCCCCGTAGGGCGTGAACCCGTAGATCGTGCCGTCGGTCGCCGCTTGCGAGCGCTCGATGAAGGTGACGACGACCTCGTGCGTGCCGGCCGTCACGCGCACCGGGATATCGGCAAACCGCTGCATGAGTTCCGCCCGGGCCGGCGCGCCGAAGCGATTGACGAATTCGAGGTCCTCTCTGCCGCCGAGCCGGGCGCGGAATACCTCGGTTCGATCGACGAGGACGACGAGCGTGTGTTCGGTCTCGAGCGATCGCGGGTAGAGGCCCACGTCGAGGTCCGTGATGTTGAAGCGGTATTCGCCGTCGGCGGGAAACACATGCGTGAACATCGTGCCGCCGCGCGTGCCGAGCGGCATGCCGTCGACATGGCCGTCCTGATCGCCGCCGGGCGGCGGGAAGTAGACGCTTGCGAGCTTGGGTCGGGTCTCGCCGACGGCAAGGCGAGCCACGGTTCTCGCGGTTCTGAGGTATTGCTCGAGGAAGGCGGGCGAGACGCTCAGTGCAGCGGCGATATTGCTGAAGCCGTCGACCTCGATGTCCGTCGGCAGATACTCGGTGGCGTCGATCTCCACGCTGAGGAGGTCCCTGACCGCCGTTTCGTACTCTGTGCGGTTCAGCCGCTGGACGGGTACGTGGCCGGCCAGCGGCGCGGTGCTGCCCGCGTCGATCGATGTCTCAAGCCAGGCGATGAAGCTGTCGATGTCCGACTCGTCAGGCCGCGGATTGCCGGGCGGCGGCATGAGGCGCCCGCGGAGCTTGCGCACGGCCGCTTCGAAGGTTTCCGCGTGCTCCGGCACGGAATCCGGAGCCAGTCCCTCGAACACGATGCCGCCGGCGAATTCGCTGGCGTTGTGGCACTCGGTGCAGTAGGTCTCGAGCACGCTCCAGTGTTGTTGGGAGCGGTCCGAGAACGGGGCGTGTAGCCAGGCGGCCACCGCGGCCGCGACCACTGCGCCGGACGCGCTGACCGTGACAAGGAGCCTTCGAGTTCGCTTGTTTGCGGGCATCCGATCAAGCATAGAACCGCGCCGGGATGCAGTCCAGCAAGACGCGCCGGGACGCGCCGAGTGCACGGCGGGAGCCCGGTAGTCCATTCGTTTGACATGCCAGCCCCGACTCTTCATCTTGTCAGCCCGTTTCACGCAACGTTTGGGTAATGAGCGGACGATTTGATCTGACCAGCGTGCTTGCCTGCCCGCGCTGCGACCACACCCCCCTGCAAGCCGCCGACAGCCGGCGCCGTTGCGACGCCTGCCGGATCGAGTTCCCGACCGTGGACGGGATCCCCTGGCTCTTCGCCGAGCCTGCCGCTTCGCTCGGCGAGTGGCGCAATCGGGCCGATTTCACCCTGCAGACCCTCGGGCACGAGCAGCGGCGCCTGCAAGCGGCTGCGTCCGCGGGCGACCTGAGCGAGCTCACGCGCCAGAGGCTTTCCAAGCACGCCGAGGCAACCCGGGCGCATGCCGAGCACCTGGGAACGCTGCTCGCGCCGCTCAAACTCGAACCGCTGACGGCGAGCTACTCGACCAACCTCGCATTCAGAACGCGCCTGCCGTCGGATCAGGGCCTCATGAAGTACGCCTACAACATCCATCGCGACTGGGCGTGGGGCAAGGAGGAGAACGAAGCCTCGTTCGCCATCGTGCGCGAAGCGCTTGCCGGTGCATCGCCGGGCAGGACGCTCGTGCTCGGCGCGGGCGCCGGGCGGCTTGCCTACGACGTGCACATGCGCACGGACTCCGAAGCCACCGTCGTGCTCGACTTCAATCCCTTCCTGCTGTTTCTCGCGCGACGCGTCACCGCGGGGGAGACGGTCGAACTCTACGAATTTCCGCTCGCGCCGAAATCCATCGACGACCATGCGGTGCTGCGCAAGCTCGAGGCGGAACAGCCCTGCCGGGACGGCCTGCATTACGTGCTGGCCGACGCGCACCGGCCGCCGTTCGTCAAGGGCGGCTTCGATACCGTGCTCACGCCGTGGCTCGTCGACATCCTCCCCGAACGCTTCGGGACGCTGTGCAAGCGCATCAACGCGCTGCTCCCGGACGGCGGCTGCTGGATCAATTTCGGCTCGCTGAGCTTTCACGCCGGGGACCCGGCCCTGCAATACTCCAAAGAGGAGTGCGCAGAGATCATCGCCGAATCGGGTTTCGAAGCGCCTGCGTTCTCGGAAACGTCGATGCCCTACCTGTGCTCGCCAGCCAGCCGCCACGGTCGCCACGAGCAGGTGCTCGGCTGGACCGCGGTCAAGCAGCGCGATGTGCCGAAGGCGCCGCGCCACAAGGCGCTGCCCGACTGGCTCGTGCTCGGCAAGGATCCGGTGCCGCTGCTCGATTCCTTTCGCCTGACGGCCGAGTCGACGCGCGTTCGCGCCTTCATCCTGTCGCTGATCGACGGGCGCCGGTCGCTCAACGACATTGTTGCGGTGTTCGATCAGCAGAAGCTCATGACGCACGAGGAGGCCGAGGCGACGATTCGCGAGCTCCTGATCAGGCTCTACGAGTCGAGCCGGCGCAGATAGCGCCGCCGCTCGCGAGGGCCGGGGGGCGGCGACAGACGGTTCACTCGAGCCCGGCGGCGCGCGCCTGCTCCAGCGCGAGCACCGCCTGGTCGCGGTCCCCGTCGCCGTGGGCGACCGCTTCGATCAGGCGGTCGCGATAGACGTTGTGGCTCGGCATCGGCACGCTCGCGAGATCGGCCGTCGCCGCGATGAGGTTGGCGTCCTTGAGCCCGACCGTGATCGGTGAACCGACTTCGTCGTAGCTCTCGTCGACCATCTTCTGGCCATAAATCTTGTAGGCCGGGGCCGCAAACAGCCCCTCGGTCATGACGTCCTGAAAGACCTGCGGCTGCACGCCGTACTTGCGCACGAGCGAGAAGCCCTCGGCCATCGCGATCATCGCGCAGCCGAGCACGGCGTTGTTGGCGAGCTTGATGGCGGTCGCTGATTCCGGCTTCTCTCCGGCCAGAAAGGCCCGCCGACCCATGGCGTCCAGCAGCCCGCCGCAGCGGCGCACGGCCTCATCCGGTCCCGCGACGACGATGCCGAGCTGTCCCGTGGCCGCGAGGTCGGGCCGGCCGAGCACGGGCGCCGCGACGAGCGTCTGTCCGGCCGCGGCGTGCCCGGCTTCAAGCTCGCGGATCGTCGCAACGCCGTGCGTGCCCATGACGAGGTGAATCCCCCCGGCACCGAGGGTCTCGCAGAGGCCTCCCGGTCCGAGCGCGACGTCGCGGGCGGCGGAATCTGCGACGAGCATCGTCACGACGACCTCGCCGGCTGCCCCGACCTCGGCGATCGACGAAGCGGCCACGGCGCCGGCGGCGGTCAGCGGGTCCGCCTGCGCGGCGACGACATCGTATACGGCAAGATCATGTCCGGCAGCGAGTATTCGGCCGGCCATGCCTTGCCCCATTCGGCCAAGACCGATGAAGCCTACATTCATGATGGACCTCGGGTTGTGGATCGGTGCGGGTGGTTTCCCAACCGTACATTCTAGCTCGAAAACCGTGGCCAGCCTCGCCTTGCGCGGAGAATTGCCGATGGTTTTCAAGGTCTTGCGGGATACTTGCGGATGGCGTACAGGCGACAGTTCGTGCTGCCGCCTCGAAAACGAAACGGTCGGTCTGGCGATCGCCTCGCGCCGAGCGGCGGGCAGACAGGATGACCAGGCCCGCTGACGCCCCTGAGCCCTGAACGCATGCGGCCGGGCTGTGGTAGCCTTGATCGAAAAGACAGGAAATGGAGGCTGGTCGTGAGACATTTGCTCCTGGTGAATGCGATCCTGCTTTGTGCCTGCGCCTCTCAACCCCCGAGCGCCGTTCAGACCCTCCCCGCATCGGCGCCGTCGTCCTTCCTGGCTGGCGATATCCCGACACCGATCCAACCGAAAGGCGGTGCGCAAGCAGCCGACGTGCCGACACCGCAAAGTCCGCCTCCGACCGCCGTTGACGCACGCGACGCCGCTGCGCCGAACGAAGGCGATGCAAAGGTCGCGGAACTAAGAACGTTATCGATCGAGGAAGCTGACAGCGGCAGGGTCTGTGAGTCCGTCGAGCGCCCGGGGTCGCGGATGACCCGAACCGTTTGCTACACGCGAGAAGAACGGCTGGCAAACGCGGCAGCGCGCGACGAACAGCGAGATGAGCAGCTCGACGAACTGCAGCGCGAGCAGCGCTGGCGCGACGAAGTCATCCGGCAGGCTGAAATGTCGGGACGGCGTCCGTCGGGCTTCGGTCTCGGGCCCAACTGAAACGACGGCCTGCCCACGGCCCGCCGTGCCCGCCGGGTCAAGCGGCGGACGGACAAGAATACTGCCCCGTCCGGGACTCCCAGCCGCTCGATCAAGGCGGTTATGGTGTGGGATACTGGCCGAGCCGCAGGGATCGTGCGGTTGAAACTGGGCAGCTTGAACAGCCGACGATGACAAACTCACTGGAACTTGCCGCCCGGCACGACGCAGCCGGACGCCACGAGGATGCCGTGAACGCTCTGGCGCGGGCCAGCGGCCAGGGCGATTTCGAGGCGACGGCCGCGCTCGGCAAGCGGCTCGTCATAGGCGATCGTGCACCGTACCTGCCGAAGGATGGCGCGAAGCTCCTGTCCGATGCCGCACGTGCCGGCAATTTCGACGCATCGCTCAGGCTCGCCAGCATGACCGCCCTCGGCGCCCACGTGCGGCAGAGCTGGGAGGGCGCGCTCGGGTTGCTCGTGCACGCGGCGACCCTGGGCTCGACATCGGCGCGCGGGCAGCTACGCGTCCTGGCCGGACGAGACACCCCGGCGGACATGGGCGAGGATTGGGCGGACCTCGCCCGGTCGATCGACCTCGCCGCGTGGCTATCGCCCGTGCCCGGCGAGACGCTGCACGAAGGCCCGCTGGTTCGGTATTTCCCGAAGTTTCTCAACGACGCAGCCTGCGTGTGGATCCGGGACCACATGCGCGAGCATCTGAGACCCGCAAAGATCTACAGCGGCGACGAGTTGCGCCATGTAGAGGACGAGATGCGCACGAACAGCGTCGGTGCCATGCACCTGGCGTGCATCGATGTCGTTAATGTCGTCGTGCAGTATCGCATCTCAGCCGTGTGCGGAATGCCGGTCGACAACTTCGACGGACCGACGGCACTGCACTACAACATCGGCGAGGAAATCAAGGATCACTGCGACTACATCCATCCCAGGATCCCGAACTACGAGCAGGAACTCGCCACGCACGGCGAGCGGCTCATCACGTTTCTGCTTTATCTCAACGGCGACTTTGAGGGCGGCGAGACCGCGTTCCCCTTGATGGGCTTAAGCCACAAGGGGATCGGCGGCGATGGCATCTTCTTCGTGAATGTGGACGGCGACGGCAAGCCGGACGGGCGCTCGCTGCACGCCGGGCGTCCCCCGACCGGCGGCGAGAAGTGGCTGCTTTCGCAGTTCGTCCGTGCCCGGCCCGTGTTCAACACGCCGGCGGAGACGTTGTACTGAGAGGTACGCCGCGGCGACGATGTCCGGCCAGAATCACGGCCCAACCCGGGCCCAGACACGCGCCGCCGCCATGGGCGACTTCGAGCGCGCAATCCTGCGCTCCAACGAATGCCTGGAGAATCAGCAGTTCGATGCGGCCGAACGCGAGCTCGAACGCGCAGTCGCGCTGAAACCGTCAGACACCGCAGTGCAGTTCGGGCTCGCGAAGCTCCGCTACATGCGCGGCGACCCCGCCTTCGCTCGCGATCTGTCCCGCGCGGCAGCGAACAGGCACGACGATGTCGATCTCCGGATGCAGTTTGCCGAAGTGCTGCGCATGACGGGCGATCTTGCGGGCGCCGAGTTGCTCTGGCGCGATCTGATCGCGCGCAGCGGTCCCAAGGCGGAATTCAGGGCCGGGCTCGCGGTGGTGCTCCACGAAGCCGGCCGCGTGGATGAGGCTCTCGAAGTGGCGCTGGCCCACGGGACGGGTCAGCCTGAAGACCTCGTGCCGGCGGAGACGGTCACCGCGATCTTGTTGTCACTCGGGCGTGCCGACGAAGCCATGCCGCTGATCCGTGCCGAGCGACAGCGCGCGCCGCTCGACCAGGTCTGGATCGCCCACGAGGCGACGGCTGCGCGCCTTTGTGGCGATCCCGCTTACGAGGAACTCTACGACTACAAACGCTTCGTCCGTGTCTATGACATTGAGGTGTCGCCGGGTTTCGATTCGGTCGAGGAACTCAATGCCGCTCTCGCCGAGAGCCTTTCCCGACGGCATGGACTCGTTCGCCCGCCGTTCAACCAAAGCATGCGTTTCGGTACGCAGACGACCGGCGATCTCGTCGCGGCTACGGACCCCGCGATCCGCGGTGTGCTCGCGGCGTTTCTCGATCCGATCGCCGAATATCGCTCGGGTATCGGTGAGGCCGTCGACCACCCCTTGTCGGTCCGAAACCGCGGCGAGGCGGACTACAGGGGTTGCTGGTCAGTGCAGCTCAATGCGCGGGGATTCCACGTCAACCACCTGCACCCGGAAGGCTGGCTGAGCTCGGCCTACTATGTGTCGGTGCCGGACGAGACGGCCGACACGCAGACTCAATCCGGCTGGCTCAAGTTCGGCGAGCCGGCGCAGCCCGTGCCCGGCGTCCGACCCGCGCTGACGATTCAGCCGAAGCCCGGCCGCCTCGTTCTCTTCCCGTCGTACATGTGGCACGGCACGACGGCCATTCACGGGGATGAACCGCGCCTGACGATGGCTTTCGACGTCGTCGCGCGGGGCCAGGAGGCTGCGTCGTAGCAATTCCGGGTGGGCAATCCGCTTTGTCGAGTTTTTCGTCTTCGCGATGTACCGCGTGGGAGGTCCTCGGTTGCACGGCCGCAGTCGCCTGACCGGGCACGAGCTGCTCCGGTAGCGCCAAGCACGCTCTGCGCAAGCACATCCCGGAAAAAAACGGCGGGCCGAAGCCCGCCGCCAGGTTGGTTTCGCCGTTCGGCAGTCAGAACGTCATCTTCAGGCCCACGTAGTAACGCCGTCCGAGCGGATCGTAATAGCCGGGCTCCGTATTGCCGAGGTTGTGGTCGGGATTGATGCCTCGGGAGGGATCTCCCGGATCCAGTCCGACCACCGGCGGATCCTCGTCGAACAGGTTGTCGACTCCGGCGCGCAATTCCATGCGATCGTTGATCGAATAGCGCGCGAACAGGTTCAACAGGTTATACGAGTCCACCGGCCGGACACGCGTCGTGGGATCCCTGGCCGCCGTCTCGTCCTTGATCGACGGGAAGTGCCGCCACTGGACGCCCACCGATGCGTTCGAGAACGCATAGCTGAACGTCGACACCAGCCGGTAGTCGAACTGACCGCCGTTCTCGAACGTCCCGATTGCATCGAATACCGGTGCGGCCGGATTGTCCTGGGTCTCGAAACGATCAACGATGGTTGCGACCGTGTTGATGTTGAAGTTGCCCGGGCCGAGGTCCCGTCCCCAGTTGACCGACATGTCGAGACCCGTCGTCTCGAGCACGCCCGAATTGAAGAAGGGCGCCTGCACGCGTGAGCGCAAGCCGCTCGATGTGCTGCGTGTGATCAGGGAGCACCAGCCGCCCGGATCGTCGAGCACGAGGTTCGGGTTCGTGTTGCCGTCGTTGCCGGTCGGCGTGCCGTTGAAGCACTGCTGGTAGACGAATACCGAATCGAGCGGCGAGATGGCGCCGGCGATCTCGATGTTGTAGAGATCGAACGAGGCCACGAAATTGTCCAGTCCGCCCGGGCCATTGAGCACGACACCAAGCGTCCAGGTTTCCGCCTCCTCGGGTTGAAGAGCTTCATTGCCCTGGATGATCTCGATCTCGAGCGGGAAGAACGGCGCCCCCGGCCTTGCGTGGAAGTCCGGACCGCCCGGGCCCGTATCGAAGTCCGATGTGTCGTTGCCGATGATCGCGCGGCAAAGCGCCTGCACCTCGAGCCGCCGGGGATTGTCCGCACGGTTGCCCCATGGCGCGAGCGTCGTGTACGCGCACGGATCGCTCGGCGGGAACGAGACGACATCAACGGCAGGCCCCGTGAAGAGCTCCGACACGTTCGGCGAGCGCGTTGCGAACTGGAAGCCGCCGCGCATGCGCACTGTATCGGTCGCATTCCAGCTAAAGAGCGCTTTCCACGTCTCCGCGCTGCCCGTGATGTCCGAATCGGAGAAGCGCAGACCGAGCTCAAGCTCGAGGTTCTGCATCACGGGCATGAGAAACTCGCCGTAGAACTCTGTCATCGTCTGGTCGCCTGCGACCTGGTTCGAGGCGAAAAGGCCCTGGACCTGTACCTCGGTGTTGACGTCGTCGTTGACCTCGGATGGCTGGAACAGGAAGCTGTTCCTTCGCTGCGTGGCGCCGACGGCGAAACGCATCTCGCCGACCCAGTTCTCGCCGGCGCTGCCCTCGAGGTTGAACGTCGCAATGTCCTGCGTGATCTGCGTGAGCTGCTTCATCTTCGATTCGATGGATTCCTTGCAGTCAGGGGAGATCGGTAGCGATACGATGCCCTGGGCCGCAAATATCGGCACTCCGGATTCGCAGGACTGGCGGTAGCTCGTGCTCCTCACGGTAGTGGGGCTCGTCGGCTGATTCAGCACGTTGTTGCCGGCCCGGCCCCAGTCGCCGGCAGCGACGATCGACTGATAGCGCTGCAACGAGCCGTTGTTCTGCCCGAGATACCAGTTCGACGTGCGGCCGGTCGACACATAGGCCTCCCAGCTTCCGTCGATCGCATCGATTCCGCCTTCGACGCCGGCCATGATCTGGTAGACGTCGGACTGATTGCGCGCCCTTTCCGGGCCCATGAAATCCAGACCGCGGAACACGGTCCATGCTTCATCCGGATTGTCGCGCGAGGCGAGCAGGGTCGCGAGATCCTCGGGAATCTCCCGGCCGTCAACCGGCACGTAGGCCTGCCAGACGGTGATCGCGGGCACATAGCTCGAAACCTGCTGGACGTCGACGCCGCTGTAGTTCGCCTGCACGAACGCCGTGATGTCGTCGCTCATGTCCAGTGTCGCGCGCCCGAAGGCGGAACGTCGCTCTAGCGGCGAGGACAGATTGCGTTCCATGTAGACCTGCTGGAGCTGGCCGTTCGGCTCGAAGCGGACGCCCGAGTAGCCCATCCCGTCGATTTCCGTCTTGTGGAGCGGGCCCTTGTAGTTGTAGCCGCCGGGAACGCCCCGGCCGCCAAGCAGGAAGATCGAGCCGTCCGGGTTGAAGTAGAACTCGCTGTTGCGCGGCACGGTGCCGTCCACGTAGTTTGGGTCGTAGCTCCGGAAGAGCGCGTCGACGGCTTCCTGGCTCGGCGAATTGCGGTTCGCCCGATAGCCGGGCGTCTGCAGGAATCCGCCGGAGTCGGAGTTCGGGTCGAACCAGCCGGCCGTGGCCCAGTCGCGGTCTCTCAGCCTGACTTGATCGCGCCGGGTCCATTCGACGCCGAGCAGCACGTTGCCGCGCCCGTCGGCCGCGTTCATGCCGATCACGCTGCTGAACTTCGTCTCCGCGCCGTCGCCGTGGGAAGCCTGGCCGGACTGCAAGTCCATCTCGACGCCTTCGAAGTCCTCCTTGAGGATGAAGTTCACGACGCCGGCGAGCGCATCGGGCCCGTACACGGCGGAGGCGCCGCCCGTGATCGTCTCGACACGCTCGATAGCCGCCGACGGGATCGTGTTGACGTCAACGATCAACAGCGCGTTCGCGGGCTGCGCGCGCCGCCCGTCGAGCAGCACAAGGTTCCGGTTCGGACCGAGACCGCGCATGTTGACGCTCGCGACACCTGGTGTGACGAAACCGGACGGTTCCGTCTGGCCGGTCGTGAACTGCGTGGTCTCCGGAACGAAGTGCGGCATCGCGTTCAGCACGCTTTCGACTGCGAGCGTGCTCGATTGCTCGAACTGCTCGGTCTCGATCGACACGATCGGGCTGGCCGACGTGAGGTCCCGGCGCACGATGCGCGATCCGGTGACCGTGACTTCCTCAAGCACGTCCTCCTGGGCCATGGCCGTATTCACCGCGGCCGTGCCGAGCACGGCCGAGATCGCTGATGCGAGCACGGTGAGATTGGCTGGACCGGAAGGTGTTGGCCTGACATTTCTTATTGTCATGACAAATACCTCTCCATCTTTTTCTTGTATTGCGCGAATACAACAATCCAAGGGAATCAATTGTCATTGTTATCGATCCCCTTGCAGGAAGACTGCAACAATCGCGTCCTCCCATCTGGCAGTCTAGCGCAGAAACTCGTTTTGTTGGCAAATAATCTGACAATAATGTCCACATGACTTTTTGCTCCGGCGCGACGCGATTGCACTGTTGTATGCTTGAGCGACGAACGGTACGGGTGTCGACCGGAGGCAGCGCGGGTCGCGTGCGAGGGGAAAACGACCAATGAAAAGAGCACAGCATCCGGCTACGGTGTTGCTCCATCTTGCGGCTGCGGTGGGAGCCGCGCTCACACTCCTTGTGCCGCACTCCGTCCTCTCCCAGACCAATGACGCCGCGACGCTCGCGGACTTTCGCGCCTGCGGTGCACTGCAGCGCGACAGCGCCCGACTTGCCTGCTTCGACGGTGTGCTCGCGGCCGACCGGTCAGGTGGCGGTGTCGAAGAGAGCGCTGAAGTTGAGCCGGACGAGCCGGAGGTCTCTGTCGCCGCAGCCGAACTCCCGGAGACGCCGGCTGCGACTGCACCGGAGCCGGAACCCGCCGGGATTCCCGTGCCGGACACGCCGCAACCGGAACCAGCACAAGTCGTAGTTGCGGCCGAGGCGCAGAGCGAACCGATCGAGGAACAAGCTGCGATCGATTCCCCTGCCGAACCGGTTCAGGCTCAAGTCGCAAATGCGCCGCGCGAGGAACCTCGCGAGGCTCGAACGGCGAGCGTGGTCGAATCGCGCCCCGCGGAACCCCCGACCGCGAATGAGGCGAGCGCCGCAGCGGAGCGAACGCAAGCTGCAGCCATCGCGGTCCGCGATGAAGCGGCCGACGCGGCGAGCCTGACGATCGTGGAGATGAGGACCCGAATACCCGGCGCCGCGCGTTTCGTCTCCGACGACGGGCGCGTTTTCGTGCAGACAAGCGGCGGCAGCAACTACCGGAACTTTCCCGACGCGCCGTTCCCGGCGACGCTTGAAGACGGCGCGCTGGGTTCGACCTTCCTGCGTCTCGGCCCGCGTCTGAGAGTGCGGGTCCGCACCCTCGAATAGCCACGGCCGCAACGGCAGCCCAAACGAAAGGCGGGGGCTTTCGCCCCCGCCGTGATTGGTGCCGTTGTAGCGGCGCGCAGCGCTGCTAGATCTCGAAGCGGCCCGTGCTGTGGCCGACCGACTCGATCTCAGATCCCATCATGTCGGCCATCGCGAGCAGCAGATTGGCCGTCGGCAGATCCTTCTCGGACTGGATGTGGCGGTTGCCCTCGAGGCGGCCGCCGGCGTGTCCGAGCAGCACGGCCGGGACGTTGTGGCGATCGTGCACCGGACCGTTGCTCATGCCCGAACCGAAGTAGATCAGCGAGGAATCGAGCAGGCTGCCGTCGCCGTCGGGCGTCGACTCGAGCTTGCCCAGGAACTCCGCGAGCTTGACCATCTGGTAGGAGTTGATCCTTGCGTACTGGTCGAGCGTCTCCTCGGTGTCCTTGTGGTGCGAAGTCGTGTGGTGCGGCTCCTTCACGCCGAGGAAGGCGTAGCTTCGGCCACTTGCCTCGTGACCCGTCATGAAGGTGAACACGCGCGAAATGTCGCCCTGGTACGCCAGGTGCAGCAGGTCGTACGTGACCGTCATGTGCGTGTCGAAGTCCTCGGGGATGCCGACCGGGCTTTCCGGCGCGCTGGCCACGACATCGGAGCGCATTTCCATCTTCTGGAGCTGCTCCTCGACGCGGCGGATGTTCGTCAGGTATTCGTCGAGTATCGCGTTGTCGCTTGCACCGATGACGTGCTGCAGACGCTTTGTCTCGTCCAGCACCGAGTCAAGCATGCTCTGCTTGCGACGCATCCTCGCAAGCCGCTGCTCGGGCGTGCCGGGCTCGCCGTACATGCGCTCGAACGTGACCTGCGGGTTGATCGAGACCGGCGACGGGCTTTCGTCGTCGAGCCAGGACAGCGTGTTGAAGAATACGCAGGGGTAGCCGTCGCAGGCGCCCGCCGACGTACCCATGTCTTCGGTGCCGAGTTCGAGCGAACGCAGCGGCGTGTCGTCTGCGATCACGTCGGCAATGTACTGGTCGACGGTCCGCTTGGAGCGGACGATGTTGAAATCGCCGTTGTTGCTGAGCGGCCCGACGCCGTTCAGGAACGCGGCGCTGGCGCCCATGTGGATGCCGCCCATGTCCTTGCTGCCGTCCGGGGCCTTCATCTGGCTGATCGTCGTCAGGTACTGACGGAACGGCTCAAGCGGCTTCATGATCTGGTTGAACTGGAAGTCCTTGCCGACCTGCTCCGGATGCCACATCTGCGGATAGATGCCGTTGGGCACGTAGACCGCACCGAACCGCAGCCGCTCTCCGGCGGCAGTCAGGCTCTGGGCGGTTGCGGCCGGTACCATCGAATCGAGCAGCGGCAGTGCGACTGCGACGCCGGCTCCGCGCAGGAACATGCGACGGTCCAAATGCTTCTTGGTGATGAACATGGGTACTACTCCCCGCTTGCAGCGATTGTGACAGTTCCGTCGCCCTCAGGAAGGTTGCGGCGCATCTGGAACGGGTAACTGTCAACGATTCCCAAAAGTATAGCCTCCAGACTGTAATTTTGCACGGCCGAATTCCTGACAATCTGCCTGACGATCGCCAGGTCGGCCGGCTCCAGACCCCGTCCGAGTGCATAAATCAGGAGCTTTTCGGTGACCGTGCTCGCGAAGAGCTCCGGGTCCGCGAGAAGCGCTTGGCGAAGCTCGGCCGGACCGTTGACGACGGTGCCGTCGGCGAGCGTGCCGGCGGAGTCGATTGCCAGTCCCTGCCGGTCGACCTCGCGCCACTGCCCGACGGCATTGAAATTCTCAAGCGCAAAACCCACCGGGTCGATGTTGTCGTGGCACGCGGCGCAGGCGGGATTCGCACGATGCAGCTCGAGCTGCTCGCGCACCGTGCTCGGCCGGCCTTCGGGTGCGCTCTCCTCGAGATCCGGTACCTCATCCGGCGGCGCGGGCGGCGGGTTGTTCCAGAACTCCGAGACGAGAAACTTGCCGCGAACGATCGGCGAGGTACGCGTACCCTGCGACGTCAACGAGAGCAGGCTGCCGTGACCAAACAGGCCCCAGCGATTCGGGTCCTCGAGATCGACCCGGCGCAAGCGCTGGCCGTAGACGCCGTCGATGCCGTAGTGTCGCGCCAGCCGCTCGTTGAGGAACGTGTAGCTTGCGGACATGAGTTCGTGCACCGGCAGGCCTTCCCGAAGCACATGGGCGAACAGCGATTCGGTCTCGCGGCGCATCGCCTGTCTGAGATTGTCGTCGAAATCCGGGAACAGCAGCAGGTCGGGCCGGACGCGCGAGTCGAGGTTCCTGAGTTGCAGCCACTGGCCCGTGAAGTTGTCCACGAGCGCATCGGAACGGCTGTCGGCAATCATGCGCCTGACCTGCGCCTCGAGCACGGCCGGTTCCCTGAGACGACCCTGTTCGGCGACCTCAAGCAACTCCTCGTCCGGGATGCTCGACCAGAGGAAGAACGAAAGTCGGGATGCGAGCTCGACATCGCTGATCGAGTGCGCTGAGCCCGGCGGCACGTCGGGCGATTCGCTCTCGGAGCGGAACAGGAACCAGGGGCTGACGAGAACGCGTGACACGGCGGCATGGATGCCGGCGTCGAAGTCGCCGCCAAGCGCGCGTTCGTCTTCGTAGAAAGCGAGCGGCGAGGCGATGTCAACGGCGGTGACCGGCCGCCTGAAGGCGCGGCGGGCCAGCGTTGCGACGATCTCCTCGGCACAGACCGCTTCCTCGGCTGCCGATACGGGCTCGCAGACGAAGATTCGATCCCGGGTCGGTGTGTCGCTGACACCCGTGACATCAAACGGTCCTTCGACATAGGCAAGCTCGAGCCGCGGCATGCCGGACGGATTGTGGATCTCGAGCGATGCCCGTTCGACCCGTTCCCAGACGCTCTGGTCGACGCCCGTTCGCTCGCGCCAGGTCAGGGCAATCGTGTGCGGACCGGCGGTAACGGGGATCGGCGACGAAGTGAGTCTCGGGTCAATGTCGAACTGCAGGGCGTTGAAACCTTCGTCGAGCGCGAGTTGGTGATCGTCGGGGCCGCCGATTTCTACCGTGTAGACGACCTCGTCGTCGAGCAGCACGATGAATTCATGCGGCCGGTCGTGGCCCTCGACGCCGAACAGGCCTTCCTCGACGCCGCGCAGAAGCCGGCCGCCGAACACGTACTTGCCGTCCGCCGGGAAGTAGTGCGTGACCTCGATACCCCCGCGCGTGCCGAGCGGCAGGCCTTCGAGGTGGTAGTCCTGGGTCGTGTCAAAGGGAATGTTGTAGGTGGAGCGGGCCGGCAGCGCGGTCGGGTTGCCCATGGCCATGTCGGTCACCTGCAGGGACACCGCCAGGTACCGCTCGAGCAGCAGCGGCGAGGTGGTCAGCAGGTCTGCGATATTGTCGAAACCGAAGTCGCCGCCGTCGCTTGGCAGCAGTTGCGTGAGGTCGGCTTCAATGCCGAACAGATCGCGGATCGCGTTCGCGTATTCAGCGCGATTGAGACGGTGGACCTTCGTCGAACTTGCGTAGGGCTCGGCAAAGGCCGCCGCGTCGAGCGTTTCGGTGAGTGCATTGACGAACTCGACCCGAACCTCGCGATCCGGCTGCGGCCCGTCACGCGGCGGCATGACGCCGAGCATGAGCCTGCGGCGGACTTCCTCGAACAAGGCGGCGTTGACGTGAACGTCGTCGAGCGAAATGCCTTCGAGCGACATGCCGCCCGTGAATTCGGTGTCGTTGTGGCACTCGACGCAATAGGCGTCGAGCATCTGCCAGTTGCGTGCGAGTACGGCTTCGGGCTGGCGGCTCGTCCAGGTGTAGGCCGCGATTGCGCCGACGATGACAGCAGCGCCGGCCGTGTAATGCCAGCGTCTCACTATTCCGCGACCTCCTCGGGCGCGGGCTCAAGCCCCATGAGTTCGCGCAGGACCACGGCGACCTCTGCCGGCTGTGCTCCCTGGGGACGGCCGGCCTGCGCGCCCGTGAGCGGCGGCGGCTCTCTGGGCTCCATCGCCTCGACGATCTCGAGCGCCGTCTTGCCTTCGCCGTCGGGCAGGTCGAGCGTCGCGCCGCCTTCGGCGAGCGCGCGAACGATGTCGAGCTTGCCGGCTTTCGCCGCCTGGTGCAGCGCGGCTTCCCCGTCGGGGGTCACCGCATCGGGGTCGGCGCCCGCGGCGAGCAAACGGTTGACCGCATCGAGTGGTTCGCGATTGGCTTCCTCGCGGAACGGCGGCGCGCGCCCCTCGCGGATGTCGCCGGGCCCGCCGGCCATGCCGACGCCACGCCCGCCGTTCATCGCAACCATGAGCGGGGTCTTGCCGATATTGCCGGGGCCAAACGGGCCGCCCCCGCCCGATTCGCCTTCCGGTGCTTCAGGCGCCCACTCGATGTCGCCGCCGTGTTCGATGAGCAGATCGAGCGCCGCAACGTCGGCGGCAACGGCCGCACGATACATCGGCGTCGCGTTTTCCTTCGTGTCGCAGCACATGGAGGTCGAGTGCAACTGACCGACGAACGGCTTGTTGGGATCTGCGCCCGCTTCAAGGAGCAGGCGTGTGACGTCCAGTGCCGAAAGTTCGTTCCGATGATCGGCCCGCCACTGGGTCCCGTCCTTGGCGAGCCAGTCGTGCGTCGCGTCGCGCATGAGAACGGCCTGGTAGAGCGAGCCGTCGTTCGCGTCGGCGCCGAGTTCGAGCAGCATTGCGGCGAAATCGAAGCGGTCGTTGACGACCGCGATCATCATCGCAGTTGCGCGGTCGGCGTTGGTCAGGTTGATGTCCGCGCCACCCTGGAGAAGCCGGCGAACCACAGCCTCGTCGGCATTGCGCGCGGCAAACATCAGGGCCGTGAATCCGCCGCTCGGAAAATCGGTGCGCGTCGAGCGCTGATCAAGTTCGGAGGTGCGCGCGTGCAGGTTGGGGTCGGCGCCGGCGTTCAACAGGACATCGACGACGGCGACATGGCCTTCGACGGCCGCCCACATGAGTGCGGTCTGCTCCCACAACGACTCCGCGGCATTCGGGTCGCTGCCGTGCTCGAGCAGCATCGAAACGGCGTCAACGCTGCCGGTGCGCGCCGCTGCCATCAAGGCGGTTTCGCCGTTCGGCGAGGTCGCCGCGGTGTCGGCGCCGGCTTCGAGCAGCGTCCGGATGACGGCTGCGTCGCCGATACGGCTCGCTTGCAGCAACGGCGTCACGCCGAATTCGTTTGCGGCGTTGGGGTCGGCGCCGGCCTCGACGAGGGCGGCTACCATCTCCGGATGGGACTCGTAGGCGGCCCACAGAAGCGCCGTGGAGCCATCCGGCTGCGGAGTGTTGACATCGTGGCCGCCGCCGATCAGCGTGTGCACCTGATCGAGATCGCCCACGCTCGCCGCGTCAGCAACGGGGCTAGCCGCCCCCGCTGCCTGCCAGGTGCCCGCGGCGAGTGCCGCAACGGTCCACCAACCGAGCTTCTTGATGGTCATGTGGCTCCCCCGTTGGCTTTCGATGCGCCTCGCACTCATGACGTCTTCTCCGGTTCGTTTGGCTACGAGTCAGAAAGCTGAAAAGCAGCGCCCACGGCGAAAGCGCCGCACGCTGCGGATACTTGCAACAAGCATACTGGTTTCGCCGTAGAATTTCAGTACGCCCGACCATGCCCGCAGGGCCCCGGTGGAGGTGCTGACCATGCCCGATATCGAAACCACAGCGAAGCCGACTACGCGATTGGGCCGCCGCGGCGCGCTCGCTCAGGCCGTCCGTTTCGACAACGACTGTGCCGCCCAGGGAATCCTTGATCCGCACGGGCTCGAGATCGAGTTCAGGCCGTCCTGACGAACGTTTTTTCCCACGCCCCCATGCAACCGTAGAGGCAGGACGAAATGATGCGGCAACTTGTGTTCCCGCGGCGGCCGTTTGCCGCGGCCGGGCTACTGATTGCAGCGATCGCCCAGGCGCAGACCGACGGCTTCGTCGCCCCGTACGTGCCGACCGTGGAGGAGGACGTCGAGCTCATGCTCGATGTCGCGGGCGTCCGTCCCGACGACTACGTCATCGATCTCGGCTCGGGCGACGGCCGAATCGCGATCGCGGCGGCGCGCCGCGGCGCATTGGCTCACGGTGTCCAGCTCGACCCCGAACTCGTGGAACTGGCGCGCGCCAGTGCCGCGCGGTCCGGCGTGTCCGAACGTGTGGCGTTTCTGCACGGCGACATATTCGAGGCGGACATCGGCCGCGCCACGGTCGTGACGCTGTATCTCTTTCCGGATGCGAACCTCATGCTGCGGCCGAAACTGCTGGCGGAGCTTCGACCCGGCACCCGCGTCGTTTCCAACAGCTTTCACATGGGGGAATGGCAACCGGATGTCCACGACACGAGCGCACGTTCAAGCGGCGGGGTGCTGCTATGGATCGTGCCTGCACGCATCGAGGGAGAATGGTTGCTCGAGACTGACGACGGCACGTTCTCGCTCGTCGTACAGCAGCGGTTTCAGGAAATCGATGTCGATATTTCTATCGATCGCGATGCCACAGGCTCGTGGTCCGGGCTCGCTGCCGGCAGCGCGACACTCACGGGCGACCGGATCCGGTTCGACGCGGAATCGGACACCGTGCGCTTGAGCTTCGACGGGCGGGCCGGGGACGGTGTCATGGAAGGCTACGTGCAGATGGTGCACGAGCAACGGTTCTTCGTCGGTCGATGGCGTGCGCTGCCCGCCGGGGCATCCTCCCCGTAGCCAGCGACAAGCGTTGCGCGCGAGCGCCACACCGCCATGGCGCCATGGCGATCCGAGAGCGCGCCGGCAGGTGGTTTGCGATGAGATCGCAGTGAAAAGTATGCGATCATTGCGCGCTTTTCCGACCATTTGAACGTAATACCGTTGCTTGCGGAGGAAGGATGACTCAAGAGAATCTGAGCACCGTGCTCGAGGCTCACGGCAGCGCCGTCAAGCTGTTGCGCAATTCCAAAATCGGAATGTACATCTATCCGGTCGTCGCGGCCGAGTTCACGAACTGGCGAAGCGAGCAGGCGGCCTGGCGCGACTCGGCCGTGCTGTTCGACCAGACGCATCACATGGACGAACTCATCGTCGAGGGGCCGGACGCGGCGGAGTTCCTCGAGAATATCGGGATCAACAGCTTCGCGAACTTCGACCTGAACCGCGCCAAGCATTTCGTGCCGGTCACACCCGCCGGGCACGTGGTCGGCGACATGATCATTTTCCGCGAGCGTGCGGACAAGTTCATCCTCGTCGGCCGGGCGCCGACGGCCAACTGGGTCAGGTTCCACCAGGCGGTTGGCAACAGCAAGGTCCGCCTGATCCACGACCCGCGGTCCGACGGCCGCCCCGACGGCAAGGCCGTGTACCGCAGCCATTACCGCTTCCAGATCCAGGGGCCCGATGCGGCGAAGATTTTCGACAGGATCAACGGCGGCCCGGTACCTCAGGTCAAGTTCTTCCACGTCGACCGGATCAACGTCGGCTCGCGGCGCGTGCAGGCGCTCAGGCACGGCATGGCCGGCGCACCGGGCCTTGAAATCTGGGGCCCGTACGCCGACAAGCACTACGTTCAGACCACGATCATCGAGGCGGCCCGCGACGTCGGCGTCGACCTGCATCTCGTCGGCAGCCGGGCCTACTCGACGAATACGCTCGAATCGGGCTGGATACCGTCGCCGCTGCCGGGAATCTACACGGGCGGCGGCATGCTCGCCGAATACCGCGACTGGCTTGCCGCGGACAGCTACGAGGCCGTGGGCTCCATCGGCGGCAGTTTCGTCAGCGACGACATCGAGGACTACTACGTCAATCCCTTCGAGCTCGGTTACGGCTTCTACATCGGCTGGAAGACCGACTTCATCGGCAAGAACGCTTTGGCCGAGCTCAGGGAGCGCGACAACCGCAAGAAAGTCACGCTCGAGTGGAACCGGGACGACGTTCTGAAGGTCATAGCGTCATCGTTCGAGGATGGCACACCGTACAAGTGGATCGACTTTCCACAACCGAACTACGCCTCGACCAGCGCGGACAGGCTCATGGACGGCGACCGGATGGCGGGCATCTCGATGTTCAGCGGCTATTCGTTCAACGAGCGCTGCATGCTGTCCCTCGGGGTCGTCGACAGCGACGTCGAGATCGGCGACCAGCTCACGCTGATCTGGGGCGAGCCCGAGACCTCCGGCAAGACCTCGACCGAGCCTCACAGGCAGGCGGAGATCCGGGTCAGGGTGGCGCCGACACCCTATTCGAGGGAAGCGCGCGAGAACTATGCGGACAGTTGGCGGACTAAGTCAGGTACATAAGGCGGATTCGGGGCTCCGGAATCGGGGCGCCGTGTAGCCGCTGTCACTTGCAACGCCGGGGGAGAATCCATTTGAGCCGTAGCGTAGCTCCGCTTGTCGCGATCGTCTGTTCGCTCTTCGCCGCAACCGGCGTCCGGGCGCAGGACGCGAGCGTGGCCGCCAACGGCGACAAGACCGCCGAGATCGCCCGTGTCGATGCCGAACCTGAGATCGACGGCGTGCTCGACGACGAGATCTGGTCGCAGGCGACCTTGATCGAAGACCTGCATCAGCTCAATCCCGTCGAATACGCTGAACCCTCCCAGCCGACGGAGATCCGCCTCGCCTATGACGAGAACGCGCTCTACGTTTCCGCAAGGCTTTACGACAGCGACGCGGAAGGGATCACGGCGCAGGTCCTGCGCCAGGGCGAGGGGCTCAGTGACGAAGACCGGTTCGCGATCATTCTCGACCCGTATCTCGACCGGCGCAGCGGTTACCGCTTCCTGGTCAATCCGTACGGCGTGCGCTGGGATGCGCTCTACCAGGACACCTCCGATATCGAGTCGAACTGGGAAGGGATCTGGCAGGGGGCATCTACGCGCGACGACAGCGGCTGGACCGCCGAAATGG
>JAQAJI010000079.1:28275-31560 GCA_028278665.1 Candidatus Rariloculus versatilis | reverse complement strand
TTGGCCCTTTGCCATTGCGGTGAGGCCAGATCGTAATCGCCGACAAGCAAGTCCGTGACCACGATCCCCGGGCTCAGGGTGCAAACCTGGATGCCCGTGCCCTTCACTTCTTTCTGCATCGCCTTGTTCAAATAGGCGACCGCCCGCTTGGTGCAACCATAGGCGGCCATGCCGGGCGCGGTCTGGCCGCCGCTCCCGAATCCCTCCATGTTCCAAAGCTGCCCGTGGCCCTGCGCCTGCATGCCGGCGATCGCGACCTTGCTGGCATAGAGCACGCCCGTGAGATTGGTCTGCACGATCGCGGCCAGGGCGGCGGGGTCCTGTTCGGCCAGGGGCGCGCGCCGGATGCTCATGCCGGCGTTGTTGACCCAGATGTCGATGGGACCGAATTCGCCGACGGCGAAGGTCCACAACGATTGCAGGCTCTCGAAGGAGGTCACCTCGCAAACCGTGCCGGCCAGACGATCGGCGCCGAATTCGCCAGCGAACCGCGCAACCGCAGCATCGACCTTTCCGGCGGTGCGCCCTGTTATGATGGTGCAACAGTTTCGCTTCAGGAATTCACGCGCGAGCCCGTGGCCGATGCCGCGGGTGCTGCCTGTAATAACGACGTTTTTCATTCTAGTGCTCCATCAACCTTATAACGCCGTATCAGTGGCCGCAGGCCCGTCTCTGGCAAGGCGCGTCCCGCGGGCCATGGTGGGCCCATGGTCAAGGGACGCAACACCGCCAGGGGCGGGCCTGCGGCCACCCGAAGGGCGCGTCCACACGCGCGCATCTGCCTTGTTGCCGTCTCATTCGCGCTCCTCGCGCCTTGCCGGGCGGGCGCCTCGCCGGTCTCTGTGCTCGCGCGACTTTTGCCACGGGCTGCTAGGTTCCATGTCCGACTATCCGGCCGGTTCCGTTCAAGCCAACCTCGATTTGCTGCGGGGAACCTGGCACGACCGCATCGAACTGTTCGAACTCGACGGCCGCGAACTCAGCACTGACGGCCTGGCGGGCAGCCCGGGCGAGAGCCCGTTCGAAAACCTCGTGTACATCGATTTCGACGGGGAGCGCCTCAGGCTCACCAACGTGCACATTCGCGGCCGCCCGATGTCCGCCAAGACCTTCACCGGCCGAATGCGCGACGGCCTGCTGGTGTTCGACCCGCTCGGGCCGGGCGCCTACGAGAACATCGGCATGTCGGGAGGCGCGGGCATACTGACCTTCTCGGCCCGTGCGCTCGGCAGGGCGGCCGGCATCTACGTGGAGCCGGACTTCATCGTGGTCACGGGGGATGGCGAGCGGATTCGGCATACGGTGCTTTACCGGGACGGCGTCGCTGTCCGCACGCTGACGGCGAGGGGCAGGCGGCTGACCAGGCGATGCGACGCGAGGCACGAGAGGGACCCGCGCGGCCCGGCCGGTCCGGTGCATGAGGAGCCGTTCAAAGCCAATATCTGGTCAAGCCTCGTCGACTAGGCCGATTTTCGTTCCGCGACCGGTTTGAGCGGTGTGTGCGCCTTGCGCGGCGGCACGAGCGGCACAGTGTCTATGACCCACTTCATATTGTCTGTGCGCCGGGCGGGGCTCGGGATGTTGAACACCTTGCGGCCGCGGTGCTTTTCGACCTCGTCGGTATCGATCTTCCAGCCGCGCTCCTCGATGCACTTGCGGCGCGCTGCCCGCCACGTGCGCATGAACTTGTCGTCCCCGACGGACATCTCGTGAGCAAGGCTGTCCGGCAAGTGGTTCGGCGCAGCAGCCTCGATGATGACGGCATCTTCGTCGAAGATCTTCTTCAGGCGCTTCAACGAACCCTTGTCGAAGAATCCGTGCTTCAGAAAGCTTCGGAAGTGCAGCGCGAACGTACGTGTAGCTTGCCGGTCGACCGGCGTGTTGACGTCGAACATGACGATCGCCATCTTGCTGTTGATATCGATGCGGATGCGCGCGACCATGCCGGGCAAGTACCAGCAAGGGTGCGTGTTCGTCGGCTGTCTGTCGCGGCGCATCCGGCGCCGATACCAGTTTCCCTTGAATTTGGGGGGGAACTGCAGGTTGCTGGACCGGCCCCACCATTCGCCGGATTCGATTTCGAGGATGCGATTGTCCTGGGCGGTCTCCGGGCGGCCGAACATCGGGTGCACGAACGATGTATGCGCGATGTCGATGCCGTTCTCCACGACACGAGCCGCCTCGGCCTTCCAGGTGACTTCGGTCGACATCATGCGCCATCGGGGATCGCCGAACTCCTCGCAGGGCGGTATCGGAAATCGTTCCTCCTCCGGAAGATCCCCCAGGAATACCCAGACCATGCCGTATCGCTCCTCCACGGGATAGGAATCGATGCGGGCGCGCCTCGGCGCCTTGAAGTCGTCGCCTTCGGAGGGAACGTAGGCCAGCCTGCCGCCGCCGTCGTATCGCCAGCCGTGGTAGGGGCAAACGACACAATCTCCGTTGGTCCAGCCGCCGCTGAGCGAGCCGCCGCGATGCAGGCAAACGTCCGACAGGCAATGGGCCGTTCCGGATTCGTCGCGATACAGCACGAACTTCTGGCCGAGCATCTTGACGCGAACCGGTTCGCGGCCCACGTTCTTCGACCACTCCGCCACGTACCAGAGGTTGATCCTCCCGCTGGGCGTCGTTCCCGATGGCGACCACTCTACCCGAAGTCCCGGCGAATCCTAATGACATTTATCAAGGCTCCGCGCCGGGACGTGCGCTATTCTTTGCCGGAGTCGCGGCGGCTCGAGAAATATCCGCGCGCCGCCGCGCAGGGCGCTCAATTCCATGCCTTATTTTCCGACGGGACGACATGGCGGGCATTACGCAATCCATCGAGGAAATGATCGCGGCCAGGCCGAACGTCGACAACCGGGAGCATTTCGATGCGCTCTGGGGGCTCCTGTGCGAGATGATGGAAAAAGTCCGCGCGCGCTTCGAAATCGAACTGGACCCGTGCTGCCGGGATCTGCGGCCCTACAAGGGGTTGCCGGGCACCGGGGCCGAAGGCTACCTCGGGGCGTACTCGGGCGAGGAGATCGACTGGCTGATCCACTCATGGACCGGCAACCCGAGGATGAGCTTCACCAACATGCACCTGACGATAAGCCTCGGCCCGAGCATAGACGTGCCCCATTTCGGTCTTGCGCTCGGCACCGTTCCCGATATTTTCTGGTACATGGACTACATGCCGCGCGTCGACATGCTGGTGAACACGGACTACGCGGACAGGTACTACTACGGGGAGCCGAACGGGACGTACATCGAAATGCGCGGCAACTCCGATTTCACGCCCTT
>JAQAJI010000079.1:27585-28255 GCA_028278665.1 Candidatus Rariloculus versatilis | reverse complement strand
CCGAACAGCATTTGCAAGAATGCGCCGTTCACGGACGAAAACGTGGCCACCGTGCGCGCCCTGGCGCACCGGCACCTCGATCGCTGGCTCAAGTGGGTCGACGAGGCGGAGCCCGTGCCGGAGAGCGAACGGGAGGCGCTGGCGGCGCGCGACCAGCTCGTGCGCCGGACGATCTGCGAGCGCGACCCCGCCAACGCCATCGTCGACAAGCTGTTCGCCCGGGAGATGGGCGACTACCTCGTCAGGACGCTGTGGGGCGGCACCAGGACGCTGCCACGCCCGTTGCATCGTTGAGGCAGCGCATCGCCAGGGCCGTCTACGCGTCGTGCGCCATTCCGGGCGCGGAGGCGCCCCGGGACCGGGCGATCTTGAGGATCGTCTATCCCGCGCATCCCGCTCGAGGCAGGGACCAGATCGACTCGGGCTTCATCCCGGCCGACGGCGCCGGCGCGCCATACCCGGTGGTGCTCATCATGCCGGGCATCAACGTCGGACCCGAAGCCTACGCGTGGCTGGCGCGGTCCCTGGCGCTGCGCGGCCGCATCGCCGTGACCTACGCGTTCGTGGCCGAGGAACTGGCCGGCTGCGTCAGCCTGACGCCCGGGCTCGACCTGTCCGCCCTGGCGCCCGCGACGTATGGCTCGCGGCCGACGGGCAGCGCCATCGCGCC
>JAQAJI010000079.1:14986-27365 GCA_028278665.1 Candidatus Rariloculus versatilis | reverse complement strand
TGGCCGCGGGGACGCGGGACGGTGTCATCGCAAACAGCGCCCATCGCTACGGCGGCGTGAGCGATCCCGTGCGCGCGACATTCGAGAAGGGAATTGCGCGCGATCGCGGCGACTGCTACCTCGTGAAGGTCGAGGGCGCGAACCATTTCTCGATCGCCTGGCCCGTCGACGAGGCTTCGGGCCGGCATTACCTGGACGAAACCGAAGCGGGTGACGGCGAGTCCATTCGCGGGCTCCTGGCGGCGCTTCTCGATGCGTTCATAGAGGACACGTTGAGCGCAAGCCCGCAGCGGGTGCGGCGCTTCGCCGAGCACGCATTGGTAGCGGAGTTTCGCCGCCGTTGACGGAGTCCACCGCCATGAAGGGAAAATCGCCAAGCAAGTTCCAGCAGGCCATCGCCGGGACCTGGCACGGCCTGCCGTCGGTGTTCGAGCCCGACGGCACGCATGTCGGCTTCAACAAGGTGGACCGCGAGAGCAAGTTCGAGGACGGCTTGACCACGTATTTCATGCGCACGAATTTCAGCAACAGCGGCCCGCTGCGTTATCGCTTCGACCTCGGCGCGGAAGAGTTCGCTTTCGGCGTCATCGACTCGGACAGCAACCGCGTCTACTGCGGGCCGGACTTCATCGGTTCGGGGCGGCCCTACGGGCTGCTGGTGGACTCGAACTACCACTCGCCGGGCTGGAACACGGATCTGCGCACGGTCAACCTGGTGCTGCCCGAGCGCGAACTCCAGGTGTATTCGTCGGAGCTTTACGAAGGCCCCTTGCTGGTCGCCATGTTCAACGGCCTCTACATCGTGACGACGGACCACGGGACCAACCCCGAGACGCGGCGGCGCGTGGAAGGCTTCATCGCGTCGGAGCGCGCCAACGGCAGCAAGCCGTTCCTGTTGCCCGTGAAGGCGGCGGGCCGGTGGAAGGGAAATCTTCAGACCTTCGACGGCGACCAGCAGCGGCTCGGCCCGACCGAAGTCGCCATCGATTACACGCCGCTGACGCTGCTCAGCGCGCGCATGGAGCTTTCGATGACGGGCGCCATCCGGCGCGAAGCGTCGTTCGTGCGCTCGCGGGACCGCAACGCGCACAAGTTCGAGGGGCCCGACGTGTGGGGCAACGGGCGCGGCTACGGACGCTACCTGTTCAGCACGCAGCATTTCTACGGCGAGCCGTTCAAGATCCGCGCGCGCGACACGTTCATCGACGACCGCTACAGCCTGTGCGTCGTGTGGCAGTTCTACGAAGGCGCAAGGGAGCGCTTCACGGCTTTCGGCGTGCTCGAATTCGAGCCGGGCCCCACGGTGCTTCAGGCGCGCCATGCCGAGTGACGGCCCTGGCATCAGCCTGGCGGAATTCCGCCGCGCGCTGAGCTGCTTCGCGACCGGCGTCGCCGTCGTCACCACGCTGGACCGGCAGGGCACGCGCATCGGCATGACCATCAGCAGCTTCAACTCGGTGTCGCTCGATCCGCCGCTGGTCCTCTGGAGTATCGCGGAGAATGCCTACAGCTACGAAACGTTCATCGACGCGGAGTATTTTGCGGTGCACGTGCTGACCATGGAGCAGCAGGACCTGTCGGTGCGTTTCGCCCGCAGGGGCGCCGACAAGTTCGCCGGGCTCGACTGCGCCGAGGGGTTGCGCGGCGTGCCGATCCTGCCCGAGTATGCGGCCTGCTTTCAATGCCGCACCGAGCATCGCCACGAAGGCGGCGATCATCGGATCATCGTCGGGCGCGTGCTGCGACTCGAGGACCGAGAATCGGACCCGCTGATCTTCTACCGCGGCCGCTTCCTGCGCAAGGGCGGGCCTTACCCCGAGGACCTGCAGGCGCCTACGGCGAAGGATTCCGGCCGATCGACACCAGGTTCATCCGCACGCTGACGGGCGCCTCCCCGACGGCGATGCTGGCGTCCCTGAACCGGGGCGGCCCGAAGCGACCGGTGGCGTCATTGCTGACCGCGGTGGGTTCTCTTGGAATGCCGATGAAATTCGTTCTCATCCTGCCGTTCCCGTCGAGATCCTGAAACGCGTGAAACGCGTATTCGCCCGGCGGCAGCTCGATCGAGAACGTCACCGTGCCGCGGCCGCCGACGGTTTGCGCCTCCCGCAGCATGCCGCTCCTGAGCCAGTTGCTTCCGCTGTCGTACACGGTGAGCACCATCTCGCCTTCGGCGTGCGAGACGTTCAGCACCTCGACGGTCACCGTGGCGTCGGCGAACGCGCGCGCGCCCAGGAAGCCGAGGAGCAGGACGGCAACCACCGATACGGCGTTATAAGGTTGATGGAGCACTAATCCCCCTTGACGCTGCCCAGCCGGAGGACGGCGGCCGGCTCGATGAGATTGACGGTTTGGGGTCCCGGCATATCGATTATGCCGTCATCGCTCAGGCGGCGCATGGCGCGGCTGACCGTTTCCATGGTCAGACCCAGGTAGTCGGCGATATCCTGCCGCGTCATCGCAAGTTCCACCGTGTTCTCGTCAGGGCCGACGCCGCGACGGCGAATCTCGGCCAGCAGGTAGCATACGCGCTCGTGGGCGCGTTTCTGGCCCAGCGCGAACACCTGGTCGATGGCGTGCGCCAGCACGCTGCCGCCGATGCGGTTGACATTGGCCTTGAGTTGGGGCGATGCGTCCGACAGGCGCCTGAACACGGCGATCGGGAACTCGCGAACGAGCGCCTGCGTCAGGCTGCGCACCGAGTACTCGAACGAGCCGTCGTGGGTGAGCCCCACGAAGTCGCCCGGGTAGGAAAAACCCAGGATCTGGCGTCTTCCCGCGGCCGAGGAGCGCTCGATCATGATGACTCCCTGTTCGAGGACATACACCCCGCGGGCCTGGGAGTACTGGTCGAAAAGGTAGCCATGCGGCTCCAGCGAACGGCACACGGAGACACGTTCGAGCTCGCCGACGATCACCTCGTCAACGCCCTCGAAGAGACGCCCGTAATAGTCCGCGAATGCCATGGGAGGGGTCCCGCTTTTCCGCACCGCCAAGTGGGCGCATTATATCTTTTCCCGCTGATCGCTCCGGACCGCGCCGGTTGACAAAAGTCATTTGCCCGGAGCGGTCAATCTGTTGAACTGGACAACATGGACGCGCTTGCCGCCAAACTGAGCCGCGAGACGCTCGACGCCATAGTCGGCCACTTCCGCCTTGGCGAGGTGACCGGACCGGGCGGTCGCCCGTTTCTGCCCTTGTCGGCGAAAGCGTTCGGCGGCGCGCCGGTCGGATCCGTACGCCTTTGGGATGGAGGCGCGAAGCTCTCGAAGGTCGTCTATGCGGGCATCACGGTCGAGCCGATCGGCCTGGACTCGCACATGATTTTCGCGTTCACGGACAGCGCCTCGGCAGTGCCGACGTTTACGCTCGACTCGGTGTACACCAACGTACCGGCGGGCGCAGATCCGAATTTCCCGGACGGCGGCGACATGTACGCGTTTCACCTGGACCTCGTGCCCAGGTGCGACCTGGGAATCAACGCCGCGTACATGCGCCGCTGCTACGTGAAGCTCTCCGAGCCGCGCGCCGCCGTTCTGGCGGCCGAAGGCGTCTTTTCGGCGCTGCTCTCGCCGATGCAGCGGGCGATCATGTCGCCCTGGATGTTGGCGCAACGCACCACTCCGGGCGCTTGGGAGAAGTCGGTTTTTCCGGTCGCCGAAACCTACGTGAACCACTGGATCGGGCTGGTCGACGACGGGCTGGACGAACTGGCGTCGGAGATCCTCGGCGAAACGGGCGCGATCCGTGACGCAAGGAGCCGGGAGCTGATCTTCAGCCGCGACATCGATCCCGTGTGGCGCAAGATCGATGGCCTGCTCGGCGCCGACGTCGCCGATCGCATGATCGGCCTGCTCAGGAATCAGGCCGTCGAAAACCCGGGCGGCTGACGCCGGTCCGTTCTTCGCCCAGGTTCTCCGGCTACGGTCCCTTCGCCGCTGCGGCGCGAGGGCCGTCTTGCGGTGGCTTCGCATTGGGGCCGCGTCAGGTTGTCGAACGGACCCCGAGCCTCGCGATCGGCTTCAGATCAGACGCAGGCCCAACGCGGCGCTCGCGAGCAATCCCAGCCAGATCGTGACGACAATCGGGCGTGTCGCGCCAAGGTGCTTGCGCATGGCCGCGTTGTCCGCGTCGGTGGCCGTGCCCCCGGCCAGATTCTCGAAGGCCGCGCCGAAGGGTTTCAGGTTGACGCGGATCAGCAGGCCGCAGCCGACGAGTCCACCGAAAATCGCAAGTTTCGCAGCGACCCAGTAGAGCAGCGGGCCGGACCCGAGCAACGAATGCAGGCCGGTGCCGATGAGGCTGAGCGACACCGCCAGACGGAAATAGAAATCGATCGCCGTCAACAGCGTCTTGAACCGGCCGGACCCTGCAAGATGCAGCGCGACGACCATCGCCAGCCAGCCGAGGCAAACGCACCAGATCCCCGCGATGGCACTGCCGCCGACCGGCAGCAAGCCGAGCATCCAGGCAAGCTGCATCCCGAGCGGCAACGTCAGGGTCATGCTGATCCGCGGACCGAGGTCCGCGCGGAACAGGATTCCCGCGGCCGCCACACGTGCCTGCCGAGGTAGCTTCTCGTTGACGACCGGGAAACTCGAAATGAAGACGCCGAGGTCGCCGCCCAGCCAGTACGCGAAGCCGACAAGGTGCAGAAACTTCACCAGCAGGTATTCGTTCACGGCATTCCCCCGCAAGCCCGCTTGAGCACTAGTCGCCGAAGAACACCTGGATGCGCGCACCGGCCGTTCGCGGCTGCGGCAGGTACACCTGATGCGCCTGCGACAGGCTTCGCCCGTCGGGCAACAGGGAAAAGTCGACGTTGGCCACGCCCGAACGCACGGTATCGTCGTCGCCCAGGTTTTCGACGTACATCGTCAGCGCCCAGTTCTCCCCGGACACGCCGGCGTACAGGTCCTGGACGGCGTACGAGGGCAGCGTCGCCCAGTTGCCTTCGCCGATGAAGCGCTCGGACTGGCTCTGCGCGAGCAGTTCCAGGTACGCCTGCCTGCCGCCGACCGTCCAGTCGTAGCGCACCGAGGCCGTGGCCGAATGCTCGGCCGTCAGTGGCGGCGTATTCCCCGTCAGGTCGCCGTCCCCGTTGCCGGCCTTGGCGCGGTTGAACGAGCTCGCGGTCCCGCCCACCGGCGCGAGAATCCGATTGAGGTTGAAGTCGGTGAACTCCGCGTCCGCGAAGGTGTAGCCCAGTCGCAGGCTCAACCCTGCCATGAACCCCGGCCGCCACAGCAGATCGGTATCCCAGCCCCTTATCTCGGTCGCGCCGGCGTTGACAATGGCGGTCTGGAAGCGCCCGGTCGTCGGGCTGATGAACTGGAACGGCACCTGCTGGTCGGTGTAGTCGTAGACCCAGGCCGAGGCGTTCCACCGCAACGAGCGGGCGGGGAATTCGGTCTTGAGGCCGAACTCCACGACCTCGAGTTCCTCGGGCTTGTATTCGCCGTCGCTCACGTCGCCGTTGGAGTCGGTCGTCGACACGCCGCCCGGCTTGAACGCCCGCGAGTAGTAGCCGTAGAGAAGCGCGTTGTCCGCGGCTGCCCAGCTCAGCGTGGCCTTCGGGATGAACGCCTCCTCGTTGATCTTGTTTTGGCTCATGTCGCCGCCGCGGAACATGGATCCCCACCACGGGTCGTCGCCGAACTGCCCCGAAAACGCGATATCGTCGACCTGTCCCGCGTACTCGATGTTCTCGCTGAGCAGCCGCCCTTCGACGGTCAGGGCCAGCGCTTCGGTCAGGTCGATCGTCACCAGTCCCGCAACCGAGTAGTGCTTCGTGTTTCGGTTGATCGGGATGGGGGGCGTGTCGCCGAGCGAACTCTGCAGATGCGTCATCATGGGTACGCAGGCCGGGTTGCCCCGGTACAGCAGGTCGCACATGTTGTTGATGAACGGCGGCGCCACCGGCGCCCCCAGGTAGCTGAAGACCGAGCCGTTCAGGATGTCCAGCACCGGCGCCGGGTTGGCGCCCTCGCGCAGATACCACTCGTCGTCGTGCAGCAGCTTCATCTCTTCGCGCCAATGCAGCAGGCTCAGGTGCCACTGCGCGTGCCCGGACTCGCCATTGAACCGCAGTTCCTGGTTGAACTGCCCGGTTTCCAGGTGCTGCTCCGCCAGCGCCGACAGGCCGTACTGCGATGCCGCCATGCCGGGCGGCGGGAACGGCACGAAACTCGAAACGATCTCATGATTGGTGCGGTCGAAGTCCAGTTGCAGATGCGAGCGGTTGTCCAGGTACCCGAGGATGTAGTTCATTTCGATGCCGAACTCGAAGTCGATCACCACGTCCAGGTGCACGCGCGTGGTCTGGATGTCGGAGCCTGCGAAGTCCGTGCCGGTGCGCGGGTCCGGCGACAAGTCGATCATCGATTCCGCGCCCGACAGTTCGCCCACGATCACCGGGCGGCAGGGCTGCGCGCCCGGAATGCCGAACGAATCGTAATAGGGCTGAACGCGATCGACGCGATTGCAGGTCGCGGATCCGAAGTTCGAGTGCGGCACCATCAGAGCGTGATCCGTGATCGTGCCCGTGCCGATGAAGTTGGCCGGCGAGGAGGCCGGACGGAGCGAGGCGATGTGCACCTCCGGCCGCGGCGCGTACCGGTCGTTGCTGTGTTCCACGCGCAGGTACGCGGCGGTCCGGTCCGACACGTCCCACTCGATGCCCGCCGCGCCGCCGACGCTGCTCCCCGCGCCCAGCGCGCCGCCCGTGTTCGGGTTCCGGTAGAAGCCGTCGCTCTCGTAGTCCGAAAGGATGGCGCGGCCCCTGAGCCTGTCGCCGCCGATCGGCCCGCTCACCGAGAAGCGCAGTTCTCTCTGCCCGTGCTCGTCATAGTCGAGCCGGACTTCGCTCTCGAAGGTCTCGCTCGGTCGCCGGGTCACGTAGTTGATGGCGCCGGCGAAGGCGCTGCGCCCGTACAGCGCGTTCTGCGGACCCTTCAGAATCTCCACCCGCTCAAGGTCCAGCAGCCGCAGGTTGGCCGTGACGCCGCCGCCGGCGACGGTCAGCGCCTCGCTCGAAGCGTCCACCGAATCGATGAGTATGCCGACGTTCGGGCGGCCGCGCTGGGCGTTGACCCCGCGAACCGCCGGGCGCGTGTCGCTGGGCAGCACGCCCTCGTCGAACGTGAGACTGGACGAGTACCGGGCCAGATTTTCGACGCTGTCGATGGATAGCTGATCCAGGCGTTCGACCGTGAACACGTCCACGTCCATCGGCACCTCCTGGAGCGACTCGCTGCGCTTGCGCGCGGTCACGATGATTTCCTCGAACTCCACCGGTTCGAGCCCCGTTGGCTCCTGGGCCGTCGCGGTGACCCACGGCAGCGCCGCGCCGGCCGCCACGGCCAGCGCCAGGGCTTGTTTGCTTGTCTTGATCATCTTGCTTTCATCTCCCCTTTTGTCCAAATCCCGTTGGACGGAACCCGGCGCGCCGGCCCGTTGCCGGCGCAAAACCAATTTGTGGCCGCGACCACCGATCCGTCGCTATCGGTGGGTGCAGCACTAATGCTCCTCGAACAACCGGCCGCGGTTGTCGTATCTGTCGCCAATGCCGCAGCTTCGCAGCGCATGCCAGCAGGTGGCGATGTTGATCGGCAGCGCGGGCTTGCCCAGCCATTTCTCGATGGTGGGAAATATGCCGCCGGTCGACAGGTTGGTGCCGACCTGCACGATGGCGTCGACATCGTCGCCGTCGATTCTCCTGACGATGTCCATGACCGCGTGCTCGGGCACCAGCGCGATGGCGTCGGTGGTGTTTTCGCAGCGCAGTCCGGCGAGGCGTCTGACCTCGTAGCCGGAATCCTCGAAGAACAGCCGCACGTTCCTGTCGCCCACGGGCTGGTACGGCGTGACGATGCTGAGCTTCTTGCCGGTGTTGCCGGCGACGCCCAGCGCCTCCAGCGCCGCGATCACGGCGTTGGCGCCCGTGCTCAGGCCGGTGTCGTGGCCAACCATCTCGCGGATGCGGTCGACGAAGCCGTCGTTGCCCTTGACGCCGCCCCAGAACGTCTCCGCCGACATGCCCAGCATCACGTGGTCCGGTTTGCACGTCATGAGGCTGCGGATCGAGTCGCCGATGGTCTGACGCAGCAGTTCGAGAAAGCGAACGAAATTGTCGTCGTCGCTCAGGTCCGTGTGCTCGATGTAGAACCGCGTCGTATGCCAGGTGACACCGCGCGGGGCGAGGCGCTGGCAGTCGTACTCGACCGAGGTGTTCGTCGAGGGAACGACGACGCCGATCTTCGCGCGGTGCCCGATATAGTTGTCCCGGTGGCCGTCGGTCGTCTGCTCGCGGTCCCGCGTGCGGGAAAGATCGATCGTGCCCGGAAACGCGGCCATCACTTGCGCCACCCGCTGCTCATGCCGTGGCCACGCTGTCGCGGTAGCAGTTGATCATCGCCCGGTCGAGGATGAATTCGCGGGCGGCCTCGGGATCGGCGGCCGTGTCCATGAGCATCCTTTGCCGCTTGCGCTGGATATGCGGATCCCGCGATTCCATGAGTTGCTTGTTCCGGATCGTGTGCGCCTGCACGAAGCGCACGGCCACGTCCTTGCGCTGCCGATCGTAGTGCGCGAACGCCTCGGTGCAATCGTCACCGTGATTCAGGATGCGGTCGAACTTGCCGCCGAGGCAGAACGCGTCGTGAATGCCGCCGTTCATCCCCATGCCGCCGAGCGGGTTGTTGATGTGACAGGCGTCGCCCACCAGCGCCATCCGGCCCTTGTAATACACCTCGGCAACGCGCTGATTGACCGGATAAAGGCTGCGGTGGCGAATGATGTAGTCGCCGTCCTTGTCATGCAGACGGTGCAGCCGCGCCTGTATGAACGCGTCCGACAGCAACAGTGCTTCGTCGTGCGCCGTCTCGGGCGTCGTGGGGAACAGCACGCGCCAGACCTTGTCGGTGCGCAGCACCACGCACCATTCCTCGGGATCGGCCACGTAGTTCACGTACGAGAAATCCTCGAACACGTCCTCGAACGGGAACGGCGTGCTCACCACCAGGAACTTCTCCTCGTAGGTGAATCCGAGGTAGCCGATGCCGGATTGCTTGCGCAGCCGGCTGTGCGCGCCCTCGGCGCTGACGACGAACGCGCCCTTCAGCCGAATCTCGCCGCCGCCGGTTCGCACCGTGACCGCCACGCCGCCGGCCATCTCTTCGTACCCCGTCACCTCGTGGCTGAAGCGCAGGTCCGCGTGGTTGAATTTGCGCAGGCGCTCGCAGTTGAGCCGCGTCAACTCGTACTGTTCGAGTTGCAGCCGGAACGGGTGGCCGGTCTCACCGGAGATCAGCGACATGTCGAAGGTCGCCGTCTCGCCCGTGCGGCGGTCGCGATACTGGTAGCAGTCTACGCGCAGGCCCTTTTTCAGCATGCGCCCGATCACCCACTCGTCAAGTTCCGCGATCAGATCGAGCGAGATGGGATGGAACGTCGACGCGCGCAGGTCGACCGGCAGGCTGGGGTGCTTCTCCAGGAGCACGACCGGAATGCCGTGCGTGGCCAGATGCAGCGCCAGTGTGGAACCCGAGGGACCCGCGCCGGCGATCATGACGGGCAAGCGGCTCATGCGGCTACCGCCGGAAACCGTTCGCGCCGCGGCGCGGCGGCCTCGCGACATTGCGCCGCGCGGACGGACGCGCCGAGGCAGCGGCGCCGGACCTGTCCGGACACGGTCCTCGCATGCACGCCTGAAGCCGTCATCCCGCTCTACCGAGGTCGACACTGACCCACTTGAGTTCGGTGAATTCCTCGGTCGAATAGCGGCCGCCGCTCCTGCCGATGCCGGACATGCCGAAACCGCCGATCGGCGCGAGCGAGTCGCTTTGAAACGCATGCACGCCGATATGCACCGCGCCCGCCCGGATCCTTCGCGCCGCCGTCATCGCCTTGCGCACGTCGCGGGTCAGAACCGCTGACGACAGTCCGTATGGGGTGTCGTTGGCCATCTCGATGGCGTGGTCGAAATCCCTGGACTCCACGAGCGAAGCAATCGGGCCGAAACTCTCTTCGCGCCACAGCGCGGAGTCCGGGGGCGGTTCGACGACGACCGTGGGCTCGTATACCAGCCCCTCCCTGACCTGACCCCCCGTGAGCAGCGTCGCGCCGCGCGCCAGCGCGTCGTCCTGGTGCGCCCTCACCTTCTTCAGCGCGCCGCGGTTGATCAGCGGCCCGTAGGCGTTGGACGAATCGCGTGGATCGCCGATCGGCAGTGCCTCGAGCCGGCTCTTGAGCGCCTCGGCAAACGCGCCGAATAGCGGCGCTTCCACGACGATGCGGGAGTTCGCCATGCAAATCTGGCCCGCGTGCGCGAACACGCCGTCGGCCACGGTTCGGGCGGCGGCTTCGGGATCGGCGTCGCGCAGCACGACGATCGCGCTCTTGCCGCCGAGTTCCAGTTGCAAGCGCTTCATGCCGCGCAATGCTTCGGTGCCCACGGCGATGCCGGTCGCCGTCGAGCCCGTCAACGCCACGCAGTCGACGTCGCGATGCGATACCAGCGGCGCGCCGCACTCCGACGGCAATCCCGTTACGACGTTTACGACGCCGTTCGGCAGGCCGGCCTCGCCGAGGACGCGCGCGAAGTTCAACGCGGTCAGCGGCGTTTCCTCCGACGGCTTGAGCACGACGGCGTTGGCGGCGGCGAGGGGAAATGCCGACATCTTGACCGTCAGAGACAGCGGCGCGTTGAAGGGCGCGATCACCGCGACCACGCCGAGCGGCTCGCGGAACACCATCGAGACGCGGTCGTTGCGGTCGTTGGGAAACGTGTCGCCGTACAGGCGCCGCGTCTCGCCGGCGGCGGTGCGCAGCAGGTCGACGGAATAGCGGATTTCGCCCCGCGCCTTGTTGACGGTGGATCCGCTTTCGTCGATCAGCGTATCGAGAAACCGGTCCTTGCCGTCCGCCGCGACGATATCGGCGGCCCGCAGCAGAATCGCTTCTCTCTGCCCCGGGGAAAGCGCCTGCCAGCGCGCGGCGCCCCTCGTAGCCGCTGCCACCGCCGCCTCGACATCGACGGCCTTGGCCCGCGGCGCCGTCCCGACCCGTTCCCCGGACCAGGGCGAAAACACGTCGAAGGTTTCCCCGTCCCGCGCAGCGGCTGCGTGTCCGTCGATCACCATCGCTCCCTCTATGGGCGCCGCCACGCCCCTACGCTCCCGGCCCCCGCGGAACGGCGATGACGCGCGTGCCGCGAAAGAATTCAAAAGTTTCGCGGGTCCCTTCATCGCCGATGCCGCTGAGTTTCCAGGCCGGCCGCGGCGCGGACGGGTGGGAACTCAACAGCGTGACGGCGTTGACCTGGACCGTTCCCGCCTCGATGCGCCGCGCGACTTGCACGGCCTCTTTCGCCTCGCCGAACACATAGGCCGCCAGGCCGTAGGGCGCCCGGTTGGCCACGGCGACGCCCTCGTCGATGTCCGCGAAGGTGTGCACCGTGGCCACGGGACCGAAGATCTCCTCGAGCGCGCTGTCCGGGTGAATGCCGCTCACCAGCGCCGGCGCCACGAACCAGCCGGCCAGATTCGGCAGCGGCGTGCCCCGGTGTATCGTCCCGCCCAGGACCCGATAGTCCCTGATCGCGGCTTCGACAGTTTCCTTGTGCGCTCGATGACCGAGCGGGCCGAATTCCGTGGCGCTGTCGGTCGAACGGCCGACCCGCAATGCCGACAGGCGTTTCATCGCGGCTGCGATCAGCTCGTCGGCCAGCGACTCGTGCACGATCAGCCGGCCCAGAGCGCGGCACCATTGCCCGTTGAGCGTCGTCAGCGCGGCGACGACGCCGTCCGCCGCCGCGGCCAAGTCGGCGCCGTGCAGCACCAGCAGGGGATTGTTGCCGCCGAGCTCCAATTGCGCGGGCTTCATTTGGCGCGCGCATGCGTCCGCCACCGTGCGGCCCGCCCTCAGGCCGCCGGTGAGCGAAACGGCCGCGATGCGCTCGTCCTGCACGATCGCCGCGAAGGTCTCGGCGGCGCCATGCAGCAACTGAAACACGCCGGGAGGCAGGCCGAGTCCCGCCACCGCCCCGGCGATGATCTGGCCGGATACCGGCGCCCACTCGGATGGTTTGAACACCACCGGACACCCGGCCGCCAGCGCGCTCGCGAGCTTGTGGCAGGCGATGCCGGACGGCGCATTCCAGGGAGCCGCGATCGCGGAAGGGCCGAGCGGCAGCCGTTCGACAAGGAAGTCGTCTTCACGGTGGATCGTCGTGTCGTCCCGCGCGAGCTGCGCCGCCGCGCGGAACGACGCCGGGCAAACCCGCGCGATCGAACGCGTGTGCGCGATGGGCACGCCGGTCAGCAAGGCGTCGAACACCGCCATTTCTTCAACAACGGCGTCGAGCGCGTCCGCGATGCCG
>JAQAJI010000079.1:9625-14961 GCA_028278665.1 Candidatus Rariloculus versatilis | reverse complement strand
CGCGGTGCGCGGCGTGGGCGCTGCGAATCGCGCCCTCGACCTGTTCGGGCGACGAGCGAGCCTGCCGGAACAGCGGTTCGCCGGTATTCGCGTCGCATACGGTGTGCGGCAATGTCGAGCCCGGAATGCGCCATTCGTCCGCCACGAAGTTGCGCAGCGCGAAGGCGGTGTTCACACGTTCAGCGGGCCGCGACACCGAATTGAGCCTGTTCTTCTTCGGAAATCTCGATCTGCGCGGCCATCAGGCGGCCGCGTTCGGCCGGAAAAGCCTGCACCAGCGCCATGGCCGTGTCCCTGAGCGCGCGCGCGTAGGGCTGGGAGAAGCCCGTGCCCGATGTGCCCGCGCACTTGAGCGCGCCCATTGCGACGCGGAACCCGTGTTCGGCGACCTGGCCCTTGCACAGGCGCCAGTGCTGCACGACCTTTTGCTTCTCCAGCAGCGGCGGCTCCGAAGTCTCCAGTTCCAGTTGACGCCGCAGCCAGAGCATCGCCGACTCCAGGTCCACGAGCATCTCGCCGATCAACTGCTGATGCATCGGCGAGGTGCCAAGGGGCCTGCCTGTGTCGGCAAACGTGCGCTCGCCGAGCATCCCGATCGCGGCGTTGTAAACCGACCAGGCGGCGCCGGCGTAGCATGCAAGGGCCGCGACCTGGTTGCCGACGAAGGAGCCGCGACTCATCCGCATGCAGCGGACGAGCGCGCCCGGAACCGCCAGGGCGTCCTCATCGGCGACGAAGACGTCATTGAGGACGAGGCCGTGGGTCGCGGTGCCGCGCATGCCGAGCGCGTTCCACTTCTCGCGTTCGCCGACGCCCTCCGCGTCGCGGTCGACGAAAAACGTGCACAGCCCGAGCGCGCCGGAGTGGCCTTCCAGGTTCGCGGTGACGAGGTACCGGTCTGCCACACCCGTGGCGCAGCCGAACGACTTAACGCCCGACAGGAGGTAACCGCCGTCGACGGGCCTTGCCGTCGTGCCGATCGTGATCGCGGACCGTTCCGATTTGACCGACTCGCTGGCGAAGTTCGCGAGCCACTTGCCGTCGCGGCCCATCGTGTACAGCACTTTTTCCGCGAAACGCCGAACGGCCGGGGCTTCGGCGTCGCTGAACAGCTCGGCCTCGAGCGCGTCGAGCGCGAGCAGGCCGCGCGACGCCGAACTGCAGTGAAAGAAATACGCCAGCGCCGTCGACGGGCAGGCCGACCCGATCGCGAATGTCGCCGCCGCCAGGTCGCGCAGGGACCCGCCCATGCCGCCGTAGGCTTCGGGAACGATCAGGCCGAGCAGACCCGCCTCGCCGAGGGTTCCGACGTGGCTGCGGCAGAACTCGCCGCTGCGGTCGACCTTGACAGCCTGTTCGCGAATGGCCGGGAGAACGGCCTCGACGCAATCCGCCCGTTGGCGCTCGGCGGCGCTCATGCGTTCTACGAGGTACTCGCCCGTCCGCTTCATTGGAATCCCCGGAACTGGACGCTTCAAATATGCCCTCCGGGGTTGGATCGGGCCTTGATAATTGTCAATGGCCGCGGACGATCGGCTCCAGCAGGGTCCAGGGACGCGAGGCGAGCAGGTGCGTGTTTCGGGAGCACTCCTTGTTGCCCGCCGCGCGCGGGTGGATCGTGCCCACCAGGACGCCGCCCGCGTCGCTCCCCCGCAGCACTTCGGGCGCGCTCAGCAGGCCGTCGAACTCCCGGTCCCGCCATTCGGTCATGATCGTGAAGTCCTTCTGCAATGCCGCGATCACGCTGCCGCGCTCGCCGCCGGCCGAGGAAGCCAGCACGATGTTGACGCGGTTCTCGGCGGCGCGCTCGACGATGCCGGTACGGCATTCCCAGTCTTCGAGCGGACTGGCCGGCACGAGCACGGTGCTCACGCCCCGCAGCGCTGTGAGGCGCATGGTTTCCGGATAGATCAGGTCTCTGTCGTTGAGCGCGGCGACCCGGCCGAAAGGCGTGTCCGCGACCTCGATCGCATCGGCCCCGCCGCGCGCGTGCAAGGGCTTCTGCTCGATCACCGTGCCGTGTCTGGCGACGATCGCGACGGCGCCGTTGCCCACCGCCGCCGCGACCAGGGCGTCGCCGCGGATCATGGTGGCCAGATCGTCGGGCGCCGCGGCCGAGTCCGCCGCCAGGCACACGATGTCCGCGCCCGCAGCCAGCGCTTGGGCAACTTGTCCCGTCTCGCGCACGGCTGCCGCCCGCACATTGTCCGGCCCCGAGATGAGCAGGCCCTGTCCGGCCGGGTCCTCGGCCACAGGTCCGTAAAGCGCCGGCCGCCGGGAGGTGAAAATGTCCGTTCCGTCCGGGCGGCGCTTGTTGTCGGCAAGGGTCGGATCGATCTCCGCCAGGATGATCTCCTCGCCCCTGCCGGCCCTGGCAAGGACCGTGCCGTCCGGCGCGACGATCTGGCTGTCGCCGGCGCCGGCGAGGAAGCGCGCGGGAATGCTCGTGGCCGCGCTGACCGGCCCGATGAGCGCTTCGGGGATCAGCGGGCCGCACTTGTTCGCCGCGACGACCCACACCTTGTTCTCTGCCGCGCGCACCGGGATGTGCAGATCGCCTTCGTCCAGGGCGAACGAGTTCAGGCTGTTGCACAGAACCTGAGCGCCGCGCAAGGCAAGGCAGCGGGGCGTTTCATTGATGACGCCGTCCATGCACGAATACATCGCCAGCCTGCCGAGCGGCGTGTCCACCACCGGTCCGGCTTCGGTGGCGCGTTCGAGGAAGTCGTTTTCGTGGCCGATCAGCACCTGCTTGTCCGCCGTTCCGGCAATGCTGCCGTCCGGCGCGAACAGGATCGACGTGCCAGTGACGCGACGCTCCGGGCGCCGCACCGTGCAGTTGATCACTACGTACGCACCGATCCGGCTCACCGCATCCGCGATCGCGGCCGTGAACGGGCCGTCGAGGTCCACCGCCACTTCATGGCAATGCCCGGCGTCGTCGTACCAGGAGCAATGATTTGCAAACTCCGGCAGGACGAGCAGGTCCGCCCGCCGCCCGCCCGCCGCGCGGATCATGCGCACGCAGTTCGACAGGTTCTTGTCGACATCGTTGCCCACATGAAACTGGGCTGCGGCGGCCCGGATCGTGTTGCCCATACTTGCGATTCGCGCTCGAAAGGTGATAAACGTATATCAATAGGTCATTTTTCTCGGTGGCGCAAGTCGGGAGCCCATATTGGAAGGCTACACGCTCAGCCTGGCGTTGTTTGACTACCTTCCGGTGATCGCCGGGGGGACCGCGTTGTACCTGGTTTGCCGGTACTGTGCCGGAGTGGCCCGTTACGGCGGCCCGTGGACCGCCCTGATTCCGCTGATCGCCCTTACCGGCGGCGGATTCAAGGCGACCTGGAAGCTGATTCTGGCGACGCGGGGACTCGATTTGCAGTGGATGTCGGACCTGCTGTTCTTTTTCCTCGCGGGCGCGTACGTGCCGTTGGCCTTTCTCGTGGTCGGATCCTTGCGCACGGCCCGGCATGGAGGGACGTTGGCCGACGGTTGGTGGCGGATGCCCGCGCTCTTTGCCGCCGCCGCCGCGGCCGTCGCGCATTACCTCAAGACGACGACGGACGGGCGCGCGTGGTCGGCGCTCCTCATCGCCGTGGTGGCGCTTGCCAGCCTGGCGATGTTGCTGGCGCTGATCGGCCACGCATTCGCTCGCGGGGACCGGCTGGCGGCGGGGGCATTCGGCGCGAGCCTCTTGCTGAGCTATGTTCTCGTCGGGCTGTCGCGAATGGAGCAGACCGCAGAACTGCAGTGGATGGAACAAAGCGTGAATCTTGCCGGCAACGGCCTGCTCGCCGCCGGGGCGTGGCGCTTGATGGGGAGGCCGGCAAGTCATGGGTGAAAATCGCAAACGCATCATCGGGCTGTCGGTGGCCGACGCCGTAACGTCCCCCAACCTGTTCGCCTACTACATCGCGTGCCTGGCGGCGATCATGCTGGCGACATTCCTGCCGCAGTCGCAGGCATTCCTGCTGACCGAGTACCTGAGGATTCCGGAGAGCGAACAGGGCGTAGTCAGCGGCGACCTCAATTTCTGGGGGGAGGTCGTCATCATCGCGACCGTGGGCCTCTTCGGGGCGCTGTCCGACCGCGTCGGCCGCCGCGTCGTCATGGCGGGCGGCTTCGTGGTGGTGGGCATCGCGTTCTGGTTCTATCCGCGCGCGACCACATTCGGCGAACTTCTGGCGTACCGGCTTGTGTACTCGGCGGGTATCGCGGCGGTGACCTGCATGATTGTCACGGTCGTCGCCGACTATGTGCGCAATGCCAGCCGCGGAAAGGCAAGCGGCTACATGGGCATCATGAACGGTATCGGCGCGATGATCGCCGCATTCGTTCTGATCACGTTGCCCGCGCACTTCATCGCCGCGGGCATGACGCCGCTGGACGCCGGAATCGCAACCTTCAACATCGTTGCGGGCATCGCCATGCTGACCGCGCTGCTGTTGTGGTTCGGGTTGCAGAAGCGCCCGCCCAAGCACCTCGAGGAACGGCCCGGACTCGCGCGAATGATCGCAGACGGAATCGGCGCCGCCAGGGACCCGGGCATCGCGCTGGCCTACGGCGCCTCGTTCGTCGCGCGGGGCAACCTCGCCGTGGTGGGCACGTTTCTGGCGTTGTGGTTGACAACCCATGGCACGGGCGAACTCGGCATGACGGCGGCGGATGCGCTCGCCAGGGCGGGCATGATCATCGGAATCTCCTACACCGCGGCCCTTGTGGGCGCCCCGTTGTTCGGCATTCTCACCGATCGCGTCAATCGCGCCACGGCGCTCGGCATCACCCTGCTGGTCGCATGCGCCGGCTACGGCGGCACGTACTTCGTCACGGACCCCTTCGGCGGATTGATGATCGCGCTCATGGTACTGGTGGGCCTGAGCGAAGTCGGCTGCATCATCACAAGCGGCGTGCTGATCGCGCAGCAGGCGCCGGTCCGCATCCGGGGTTCCGTCATCGGTATCTTCAACCTTACCGGAGCCGTAGGCATTCTCGTCGCCAGCAAGGTCGGCGGCTACCTGTTCGACCACTGGAAGGCCGCGGGCCCGTTTGTCTTTTTCGGATTGATCGCACTGGTCGTACTGGTCTGGGCGGTCCTGATCGGTCGGCGCATAAGGCCCCTCGATGTCGACGCCGGCAGGCACCCCGCGCACGTCAACCGGGAGCAGTAGACCGCACTGTTCCAACCGGGGCAGCAGCGATTCATGCGGCGACTGCCGCTGACTGCCGGGAATGCGGCACGGATATAACCGAATGGATGATTCTTGACCGGCAAGGTCTGCGCTTGCGTCAAGAATTGCCCATCGCGACGGTTCGGCACAGATCGTGGGTCA
>JAQAJI010000079.1:8585-9532 GCA_028278665.1 Candidatus Rariloculus versatilis | reverse complement strand
GCTTACGCGGGCGGGAACCGAACCAGTCCTGCCCGCTCCAGTTCGTCGATCCGCTTCGGCGCGTAGCCCGCGGCCGCGAGCACATCCCGGCCGTGCTCGCCCGCGGCCGGAATGTCATGGCGCAACCCGAACCGCGCGTCCGCCCATTCGATGGGCAAGGCGGGTGTCTGCGTACGCGTGCCGGCGCAAGCACCGTCCGGAAGCGTGACGCCTACAAGCCCGCCATTGGCGCACAGGTGCGGGTCGTCGATCAGGTCGGACGGTGTGTTGACCTGGGCGAAGGGCACGCCCGCGCGCTCCAGACGCATGAGCAGTTCCTCTTTGCCCAGGGAACGAAACAGCGCAGAGACTACCGGCAGGATGCGGTCGCGCCGGCGAACCCGTTCGTTGTTTTCCGCCAGGGAGACGTCGCCCTGCAAGTCCCGGAGGTCGAACTCCTTGCAGAAGCGCCACCACTGGGTGTCGCTGACCACGCCGACAAATACCTTCTCGCCTTCCCGCGACTCGAAGACGTCGTATACGGCCCAGGCCGAACGGCGCACCGACATGGGCAGGGCCGCCTCCCCCGTCACCGCCTCCTGCGCCATGTGCTGCCCGACCAGAAAGGCGGTTGTTTCGAACAGCGAACCGGTGATGCGTTCACCTTCGCCGGTGCGCCGCCTACGCTCGAGCGCCGCCAGAATGCCGACGACGCCGAACAGTCCCCCGGTGACGTCCACGACCGATGCACCGACCCGCATGGGCCGGTCCGGCAGACCGGTCATGTAGGCGAGTCCGCCCATCATCTGCGTGACCTCGTCCAGCGCGGCGCGGTGCTCGTAGGGGCCGGACAGAAACCCCTTGAGCGAACAGTAGATCAGGCGCGGGTTAGCGGCATGCAGATCCGACCATCCGAAGCCCAACCCGTCCATGGCGCCCGGCCGGAAATTCTCGATCAGCACGTCCGC
>JAQAJI010000079.1:6297-8492 GCA_028278665.1 Candidatus Rariloculus versatilis | reverse complement strand
TTCAGGCGCCGGGTCTTGTCGCCGCCGAGCGGTTCGATCTTGATGACCTCCGCACCCAGGTCGGCCAGGATCATGCCGGCGGCCGGGCCCATGACCATGTGGCTGAACTCGATCACCCTGATGTGCGCGAGTGGAAGTTCCCTGTGCGAGTGCATGCCGCCGATCCGCTACCGTTTTCCCTTCAGTAATCCGCCGTATGGTATATTTGTTATGTTGATATAACAATAGCGCAAAGCTCCAGGAACGAAGCAGGTCGAGTGGCGTGGCAACGGATATCCTGATCAGTGAAGTCGGTCTGCGGGACGGCCTGCAGAGCATCGATGCGGTGCTGCCCACCGAACGCAAGAAAGCCTGGATCGCGGCGCAGCATGCCGCCGGAACCCGTGAGATGGAAGTGGGATCTTTCGTCCCCGCAGAGCTGATTCCGCAACTGGCCGACACGGCCGAGGTGGCGCGCTATGCGACGAGCCTGCCGGGGCTGCGGGTGGCGGCTCTGGTACCGAATCTTCACGGGCTGCGCAACGCCGTCGCCAACGGCGTGCACAAAGTCAACCTGCCCTTTTCCATGAGCGAAACCCACTCAATCAGGAACCTCCGCAAGACACATGCGCAGGTCATCGAGGAGATCGGGCGATGCATTGACTTTCTGGGCACCTTGCCCGGGGAACGGCGCCCGCGGTTCGAGGTCAGCCTCTCGACCGCCTTCGGCTGCACGATCGAAGGGCCGGTGCCGGAAAAGCGCGTGGTCGGATACGCGGAACGCGTCGTTGCGCTTGGCGTCGATGAAGTCTGCCTGTCGGACACCACCGGCTACGGCAACCCCTTCCAGCTCAAGCGGCTCGTCGGAAGCATCTGGGCGGCGTGCGGCTGGGACAGGCTCACGGGCGTGCACCTGCACAACACGCGCGGTCAGGGTTTGGCCAACGCGCTGATGGCGGTCGAACTCGGCATCACCACGCTCGACAGCTCATTGGGCGGCATCGGCGGCTGTCCCTGGGCGCCTGGCGCCAGCGGCAACATCGTCACCGAGGACCTGGTGTTCCTGCTGGAATCCATGGGCCTGAGTACGGGCATCGACCTGGAGGCGCTGTTCGATGTGCGCGAACTGGTCCAGGCGGCGTTGCCGGACATCGAACTGTTCGGGTTTGCGCCGGCCGCAGGCCTGCCGCTGGGCTTTCGGCCGGCATGCGAACGGTCCCCGTAACCGACCCTCGGTCGGGCCGCGCTGTCGCTCGCGTGGACGCGGCCGACAAGGCCACGGTCCAGGGTTTCGCCGCGCGTTTGCGCGATGCACAACCGGACTGGCGGCAAGGCGGACTGGGCGCGCGAACCCGGTGCCTGGTGTATTGGCGCAACGAGCTGATGCGCCGCCGTGAGGCCATTGCAGAGGCGCTTTCGGCGGACACCGGGCGGCAGCTCTTGTGTCACCTGGAGATCCGCAAAGCGGTCGAACTCATCGATCACTGGATCGAGCGCGCGCCGCACATCCTCGCCGGCGGCGCGACACGCCGCTCGCGCATGTCGCCGTCCGTGACCTGGCGGCAGGTGAACGTGCCTTACCCTTTGGTCGGCGTGATCGGCCCGTGGAATTTTCCGCTGACCCTTGCGGTGCTGGACGCCATTCCCGCCCTTCTGGCAGGCTCCGCCGTGCTGCTGAAGCCGAGCGAAGTCACGCCCCGCTTCGTTCCGCCGCTGCGAGAGAGCATCCGGGCGGTGGAGAGCCTGAATTCGGTCTTCGACGTCGTCGTCGGCGACGCCGAAACCGGCGCCGACCTGGTCGATGCGGCCGATGCAGTCTGCTTCACCGGCAGCGTGGTCACGGGCCGCGAGGTGGCGGTACGGGCCGCCCGGAACCTGACCCCCGCATTCCTCGAACTGGGCGGCAAGGATCCCGCCATCGTCACCGCGACGGCCGATCTCGACAACGCCGTGCGGGCCATCTCGCGCAGCGCCTTCGGCGCCACCGGCCAGGCCTGCCAGTCGCTGGAACGGGCTTACGTGGCGCATGAAGTCTACGACGACTTTCTCCAGCGTCTCGTGCAGACGGCCCGCCGCATCCGCCTGAACAGCCACCGGATCGACAGGGGCCACCTCGGTCCGTTGATCCATCCCGATCTGGCGGAGCGTATCCGGCGCCAACTGGACGATGCCCGCGCCCGGGGCGCCCGCGTTCACTGCGGCGGTCGCATCGAAGA
>JAQAJI010000079.1:4855-6291 GCA_028278665.1 Candidatus Rariloculus versatilis | reverse complement strand
CCGACCGTCCTGAGCCGCGTCAGGCGGGACATGCTCGTCATGCGCGAAGAGACGTTCGGGCCGTTGATCGCGGTGATGCCCACCGGTTCGAGGCGGGAGGCGATCGAACGGGCGAACGACTCCGACTACGGCCTCTCCGGCGCCGTTTTTTCGGGTTCCGCGGCCGAAGCCGAGGCCATCGCCGTGCAGCTTGAAGTCGGCGCGGTGAGCATCAACGACGCCGGACTGACCACCCTGGTCAACGACGTGGAAAAGCACTCGTTCAAGTGCTCCGGCATGGGCGATTCACGCATGGGCGACAGCGGAATGCGGCGATTCCTGCGCAAGCGCGCCCTGCTTCTTCAGACGGTTCCTGCGGCTTCCATCGACGGGCTGCGCGAGAACCAGGCGGACTGAGCGCAGCCAGGAGAGCCGCGGCAATCGAATCGCCGGCTCCACGGGCTGCCGGGGGATGTCGGACCGTAACTGGCGCGGCGGCGGTCAGACCCGCGCCAGCGCGCGCTCGACCTGGCGCTCCAGGTTCTGCATGGGCAAGACGTCGGGCCCGCGCTTGAGGACGAATTGAAGGAATCGTTCCGCGATCAGGGACATGGACCTGGACTTCGGGTAGACGACGTGCCAGTCGGACATCACCGGAAAACCCGCAACCCGCAACTGCACCAGGTCGGTCCCGACCGCGTCGGCCAGTACGTAGGCCGACAGGATCGTGATGCCCATGTTCTCCACCACCGCGTACTTGATGGCTTCGTTACTCTCGATGGTCATGGTCTTGCCGAGCGCCTCGCCCCGTCGATCCAGATGGCGGCGAACCGCGTTGAACGTCCCGGAACCCGGCTCGCGCATCAGGAACGTCTCGTTCTCAAGATCGCGCCAGGCGAGACCGCCGCGCCCGGCCAGCGGATGGCGCCGCGATGCGATGACGGCCAGAGGATTGGCCAGGAATCGGTGGGACGTGATGTCGAGTTCGCGCGGCAGGTCGTTGAAGATGAACAGGTCGTCCCGGTTGTTGTCGAGCCGCGCGATGATCTGCGCGCGATTGCCCACGTGGAATTCCACTTCGATACCGGGGTGTTCGCGGCAGAATGCGCCCAGAATGCGCGGCAGGAAATACTTGGCGGTGGTGACCACCGCGATCCTGAGCTTCCCGGCCCTCAGCCCCTTCAACCCGTTAATGGTTTCGTCGAGGCGCCCGATCTCGGCGAACACCCGGTTGGCCGTGGCGACCACTTCGCCGCCGGCCTCGGTCAGGTAGAGCTGCTTTCCGATGACCTCGTGCAGCGGCAGCCCGACGGCTTCCGTGAGTTTTCGAACCTGCACCGACACGGCGGACTGACTCAGGTAGAGCGCCTCGGCCGCACGCGCCATGCTGCGGTGCTCGGCCACCCTGGCGAAAATCTCGAGCTGCCTGAGCGTCCCCAGGCGGGTGAACAGCCGCG
>JAQAJI010000079.1:3767-4712 GCA_028278665.1 Candidatus Rariloculus versatilis | reverse complement strand
GACCTGATCTGGCACCCGGCCGAACTGCCGCACGGCAGCGGAGAGGCCCGTCAGCGAAACCTGTGCTACGACGAAGAGAACGGCGCGGCGTCGCTGCTGGTGGAATTCGTCACGGACTGGCGCCGTGGCGCGGGTCTGCACGCGGCCCAGACGGAATGGTACGTGCTCGAGGGCAGCGTAACGATCGGCGAGCGGGCACTGGGCGAAGGCGGTTACTGGGTCGCACCCTGCGGCGTGAGCACGCCCGCGATGAGTGCGGCGGCCGGCACCCGCATCCTGCTGTTTCGCGAATACGCGGACTGGGGCTTCACGCCGGCCGAAAGCGGCGCCGACGTAGCCGGTGACGGTCTGGTGGTCATGGATTCCAATGCCGTGGACTGGTACGACGTGGTGCATCCGGAACATGGCAGCCCGATGGACTTCGACCGAGGCGGAACGCCGGTTCCCGGGCTTTTCATCAAGCTCCTGTGGCGCGACCCGAAGAACGGGTTCTACACGCGCCTGATCAAGGCCAAGCCCGGCTGGCGAGAGCATCCGCTGGCCCACCACCCGGTGTACGAAGAGGCCTACTGCCTGGACGGAGACTTTCACTACAACTTCGGCACCATGGTCAAGGGGCAGTACTTCTTCCGCCCGGCGGGCGTGCGCCACGGCGACTTCACCGCCGGCGAGGAGAACGGCTGCGTCTGGCTTCTGCGCTGCGACGGCGACCTGGTCGACTGGTACACGGACAACGCCAGCGTGGAAATGAAGGGCGACCCCGTCAACTGGGGCGACGATTATCCGAACACGGAACCGCCGGTGTACCTGCAGCCGGTCCGGTCCCGTTCGATCGGGCCCTGGAAAGACCCGAGCTACGTCTAGGAGCTTGCGCCGTAGGAATTCACGGCTGCAAATCCGCTCTCATCCGCCCCTTCGCCCGCTCGATTTCGTCAAATATGACCC
>JAQAJI010000079.1:427-3626 GCA_028278665.1 Candidatus Rariloculus versatilis | reverse complement strand
TGACCGTGCCGAGCCTGGCGCCCTGAACGGCAAGCGATGGACCTGATCCTGAAGAACGTGCGCGTCGTTCGCCCCGGCGGCGACGGCCCGGAAAAACTCGAAATCGGCATCGAGAACGGGAAGATAGCTCGTCTGGAGACGGACATTGCAGCCGACGAGGCCGCGGCCGTACTAGACGGACAGGGTCGACTCGCATTTCCGGGCCTGGTCGACGGGCATATGCATGTCGGCATTTACTCCCCCTTGGCGCAGGACGCCGTCACCGAGAGCAAGGCGGCCGCGATGGGCGGCGTGACATCTGCCATCACGTACTTCCGCACAGGACAGTACTATCTGAACAAGGGCGGTTCCTACGAGGACTTCTACCCCGAGGTTCTCGACATCTCCCACGGCAATTACTGGGTCGACTACGCCTACCACCTGGCGCCCATTTCAAGCACCCACATCGACGAGATGGAATCGCTGCTGAGGAATCACGGCGTGTGCTCGTTCAAGATATTCATGTTCTACGGCGGCTACGGTCTGCACGGCAAGAGCGGCAAGGATGCCCAGAAGCAGTTCCTCATGATCGGCGAGGAGGAGTCCTACGACATCGCCCACTTCGAGTTCATCATGCGTTCGGCGCGCAAACTCATGACCAGGTACCCCGACATGGCCGAGCGGATCTCGGTCAGCCTGCACTGCGAACTGGCCGATATCCTCAACGCCTACACGAAGATCGTGCACAGCGAAGGGGAGCTGACCGGCCTGCGCGCCTACAGCGCAGCGCGGCCGCCGCATTCGGAAGGCCTGGCAGTCTGGATCGCCTCCTATCTCGCACATGAGACCGGGTGCCTCAACATAAATCTGCTGCACCTGTCCTCGCGCAAGGCCGTCGAAGCAGCGCTCACGATGCAGGACGTATTTCCGCACATAAGCTTTCGTCGCGAGGTCACGATCGGGCATCTGCTGCTCGATTACGACACACCGGCCGCCTGCCACGCGAAGGTCAATCCCCCCATTCGCTCGCGAGAGGACGTCGAGTTCCTGTGGGAGAAGCTGCTGGAAGGCCGGATTGACTGGGTCGTTTCCGACCATGCCTGTTGCTCCGGGGAGTTGAAGGCCGATCGCAGGGACCCGAAGGACGGCAACAACATCTGGGTCTCGAAGGCGGGCTTCGGCGGCACCGAATACCTGCTCTCGGGCCTCTACAGCGAAGGCACGCAACGCGGCCTGTCCGTCAATCGCATGGCGCAACTGCTCTGCAAGAACCCCGCCGAACGCTTCGGACTGCTCAACAAGGGCGATATCGAGGTCGGCTACGACGCGGACCTGGTCCTGCTCGACCCCGACGAAACGTTTACGGTTCGGGCAGCGGAGTCGCAGTCGGCGCAGGGCTATACGCCGTTCGAGGGCATGGAATTGACCGGGCGAGTCAAGACCACACTGCTGCGCGGGAAGATCGTCTACAAGAACGGCCGTACCGTCGGTCCCGCGCGGGGCCGATACCTGTCCCGGCCGACAGCCCACCCGTGAATCCCGACGTACGCGAAAACTACCGGGGCACTTTCGACGGTACCCTGGGATTTGGCGCGAGACCGGCCTTGATTCTCGTCGATTTCGTGCAAGCCTATTTTGATCGGAATAGCCCCTTGCACGCTGGTGTCGAAGACGCATTGGCGTCGGCGCTGCGTATTCGTGCCGCTGCACGCGCTGCTCGTGTCCCGGTGTTTTATACCAATGTCGTGTACCGGGAGGGCGGCGCCGACGGCGGCGTGTTCTACCGCAAGGTGCCGGCGCTTCAGGCTTTCGTGCAGGGCAACCCGCTGGGCGCGTGGCCCGAAGGCCTTGAGCCGGCCGAAGACGAGTTCGTGATCTCAAAGCAGTATCCGAGCGCGTTTTTCGGTACGTCGCTCAGTGAAACGCTGACTGCGCATGACATCGATACACTGATCATCACCGGGCTCACGACGAGCGGCTGCATTCGCGCCACATGCGTCGATGCGGTTTCGTACGGTTTCATCCCGATCGTCGTTGCCGACGCCTGCGGCGACCGGCATGCTTCTCCCCACGAAGCGAACCTGTTCGACATGAACGCCAAGTATGCCGACGTCGTCGACGAAATCGCGGTTATCGACTACCTGAAAGCACTATAAGGCTCAGAACTCCTCCAGCAGGCGGCCCTTGCCGACGATGGTGTCGTTGATCCCGCAGGCACGCAGTGCATGCCACACGCAGGCGATGTTGATGGGGATGACCGGCTTTTGCAGCCAGTGTTCCATGGTCGGGAAAATGTCCACGGTCGAGAGATTGGTGCCGCACTGGATGATCGCGTCGACGTCGTCGCCGTCAATCTCGCGGATCGCGTCCATGACCATCGGAACGGTGATTCGGGCGATTGCGGTCGCCGAGGGACTGGCAAGGCCCCTGATGGCCTTCACCTCGAAACCGATGTCGTTGAAAAAGCGCTCCACGTTGTCGTCGCCGATCGGCGGGTACGGCGTGATGACCGAGATTTTCTTCGCACCGAACCTGTGCAACGCGTCGCGGGTGGCGCCCGCGCCGGTGGTCAGGCCGAGTTCGCCGATCCGGTCCTGGATGCCTTCTTCGAATTCAATGTTGCCGTCGAGACCGCCCCAGAACGTTTCCGCCGACATGCCGAGCATCAGGTGCGTGATCCTGGCGCTGAGGATGTTCCGTATCGAGATCGGAAGTTCCACGCGCAGCGCCTCGAGAAATCGCTCGAAAACGGTGTTGAAATCGTCGCCGGAACGTTCGGACTCTTCGGCCCAGTCGGGAATCTCGATCCAGATCCGCGACGGATGCCAGGTCAGTCCGTCCAGGCTGGTATTCCACGCCGGTGTTCGTGGAGGGAATGAGCACGCCGATGCGGGCGCGTTGGGCGTTCTGGTAATTGTCCATGTTCGGCTACCAGTTGTTCGGGTGGCAAAAACCTGGCCGACGATGACGGGCGGGCGGCCGGCTCATGGCACCTGCGCCGGGAAGAATTCGCGGAGCAGTGCCGCGACCTCTCCGCAATGCGTCTCGCAGACAAACGTTCCGGCGTCGGGGATCTCGCGTTTCGAGCCGTTGGCCAGCAGAGATAGTGCCGTATCCAATTGAGGATACAGCACGTCCCGCGTACCGGCGAACACGAGTACGGGGCAGGTCAGCGCGGCCAGGGCCGATTCAATGTCGTGCGCCATCACGGCCTCGTAGG
>JAQAJI010000079.1:0-360 GCA_028278665.1 Candidatus Rariloculus versatilis | reverse complement strand
CACCGCTCCACGAGATGGCCGCCACCCTCGTCGAACGGCGGTGCGGCCGCGACTTCGGGCAGCTTCGCCCTGAGCGCCGAGTCAATCAGGGTCGGGCCCGACAGTACAAGCGCTTCGATGCGCTCCGCAAGGCTCACGCCGAGCTGTGCGGCGATGGCCGCGCCGGTGTGGTGGCCGAACACGCAGCAGCGTTCGATGCCCAGTTCATCGAGGAACTCGACGAGCCCGTTCGCAAGCGCCTCGATCGTCGTCGTGCCGTCAACGGAGTCGCTGAGACCCATTCCCGGCGTGTCCGGGGCGAACAGCCGGAAATCGTCCGCCAGCGCCCGCATCAGGTCTTCGTACATGGCCGACGTGCTC
>JAQAJI010000078.1 GCA_028278665.1 Candidatus Rariloculus versatilis | reverse complement strand
CCGGGAATATCTCGAACGCGGCGGGTTTCTCATGATCGACGACTTCTGGGGCGAGTACGAGTGGTCGATATTCACCGATTCGATGCTGCGTGTGTTCCCCGACCGACCGATCGTCGACCTGCCCGAGGACCACGAACTGCTGCACGTCCTCTACGATCTCGATCAGCGCACGCAGATTCCCGGGCGCGGCGGGCAGCGGCGCAATCTTGTCCCTCGGTGGCGGGGCATCTTCGACGATGACGGCCAGCTCATGGTCGCGATCAACTTCAACATGGACATGGGCGATGCCTGGGAGCACGCCGACGATCCGTGGTATCCCGAACCGATGACGGCGCTCGCCTATCGTTTCGCCGTGAACTACCTGATCTACTCGATGACGCACTGAGCCCACGGCGCCCCTTCGGCACTCATTGTGGTACAGCAATCGATCGCGCCGTTGTATCGCCAATGCACTGCAAGAGACTGCAGGCGCGCGAGTCAGTCCTTGCGTCCCACGAGAAGCGTGTTCGGGCGATCGAGCCAGACGCATTCGGCATGAAATCCGGCGTCGCGCATCGCGGCAAGTTCGTCATCGAGCGGGAAATAGGTGTCCTCCTCGGACCACTCGTCGAAGTGTTCATAAGCGCGCTTTTCCTCGATGCCGCACAAAACCAGGTGGGCCGCCCATAGACTGTAGGTGCGCTCGCGCGCAGCCGCGTGTGCGCTGACGGTCACGTCGGCGTTCACGAACACCCCGCCGGGGCGCAGCGCCCGGTGAATCCTTTCGTATGCGGCAAGTTTCCCTTCCATTGTCGGAATGTGATGCAAGGCCAGCGACGTCGCCACCGCGTCACACTCGGGGAGCGGCGCATGGTAGGAACTTTCGCTCAAGCGCGCCCGGGAGCCGAACCGCTTGAGCCTGACGCGCGCCTTGACAAGCATTTCCGGGTCGATATCGATGGCTTGAACGCAACCGACCACGTCATGTACCAGGATGGCTTCGGCCAGGGCGCCGGTCCCGGCGCCGAGATCGAGGACCAGATCGGGGCGGATTGCGGCGATTTCGTCGGCCGCGCGCTTCAACCCTTCTTCGTAGCCCGGGATGAACGTGCGGATGCTGTCGTCGTAGGTGTCGATCGCCAGACTAAGATGAGTGCGGACGGAGTGGTTCATCGGTCGATCGCGGGTCCCGGGGTCATGGATGCTCCGGTGCACACAGGATTTCCGGCGGCAAGTTTATCCTCCTTGAGCGTCCATGGTTCCCACTCTCGTTCTCCCGTATCCGTATCCGTTTTCGTTGCATTGAGCGCGCCGGAAACCAGCTTCGCAGGACGATTGTGGACCCGCACATGCGAACCTCGGATTTTCCGGATGCTCATCGCTCCGCGCCAGCCTGAAGTCAGCTTCGCAGAGCGATCGTGGCGCGGCGGGTTCGCGAGCCGGGCGTGACTGCCCCTATCGTGGCGGTGCGTTCGTAGCCGAGCGCATTGAGCTCCCGGATACAGCTCTCGGCCGCCGCCGCCGGGACTGCCGCGAGCAATCCGCCAGCCGTCTGCGGGTCGAAGAGCAGCGGATAGTACGGGTGGGAAGTGAGCTCAGCCGCGAGGTCGGCGCGCCGGGCGAGGCGCTCGTTGTCTGGCTGCAGGCTCGACGCGAATCCCGCGCGGATCGACTCGACGGCTCCGCTAAGCAATGGTAGTGCGTCCGCATCGAGCGTGACCGTTAACCGGTCGTCGCCGACCATTTCGAGCAGATGTCCAAATAGCCCGAAGCCCGTGACGTCGGTGCAGGCGCGCGCGCCGTGCGCATGCAGGCAGACTCCCGCCTCCGCATTTGACTGCAGCATCGATTCGAGCGCGGCGTCCACCCAGGCACCTTTCGCCCTGGCACGCATGTCAGCGGCGAGAATCGCGCCGGTGCCGATCGCCTTGGTCAGGATCAGCACATCCCCTGCCCTCATGCCCCGCTTGAGCAGCGCCGCGTCGCGGTCGACCAGGCCGGTCACCGAAAACCCGAGGCTGAGTTCCGCGCCTTCGCTCGTGTGACCGCCGACGAGTGCGGCGCCCTCGGCCGCGAAAACATCGAGCGCGCCGGCAAGCATCTGCCTCAGTTCCTCGGCGAGTTTTCGCTCGTGCCAGAGCGGCAGCGTCGCGATCGTCAGCGCGGTCTGCGCCTCGGCGCCGATCGCGAAAAGGTCGTTAAGACAGTGGTTGGCGGTGATCTGCCCGAAGAGAAAGGGGTCATCGATCATCGGCCGGAAGGCGTCGACCGACAGCACCGAGAGCTTGCCGGCGGGTACCGAGACCAGCGCCGCGTCATCGGGCGCCTCGAGGCCGACGACGACGTCCGGGCGACCGACGGGCTCGATTCCGGCAAGCGCCGCCTGCAGCGTTTCCGCGCCGACTTTCGCACCGCAACCGCCGCAGCGCATGCCGTCGGCCGTGGCGGCGTCGGCCGGGTCCTCGCCGAGTTCCGGTGGTATTGTTCCAGGCGGCGTGTCGCTCATTTCCGGCAGTTGTTGATATTTCTCCATGAACCGCCGGTCGATCCCGTCCTTCCAGTTCCACACCCAACGCCCCTCGGCCGACCACATGCCGCGCGATGCAACAGCGTACGGCTCGCCGGTGCCGACCAGGCTCAGGAACTCGCGTTGCGGCCGGTAGGCGGCAAGCGCCCGTCCGAGCAGCGCGTTGCGCAGGTTGCGCGCCAGCGGGCGGCCTTGGCGGACTGCAAAGACGCCGGACTTCGGCCGCGGATCGTCGCGCATCGCGACGGCGTCTCCGGCGCCGAAAACTCCGGGATGCGAGGTCGACTGAAGGGTCGCATCGACGAGCAGGAAGCCCGCGTCGTCGACCTCAAGGCCTGACGCCGCGAGCCAGGGCGCCGCGGCGGCGTTCGTCACCCAGAGGACTTCGTCGAACGGCAAGTCGTCCCCGCTGTGCGTGCGCAATCGTCCCGAGGCCGCCTCGACAACCCGGCTGTCGGTGTGCACGGCGATCCCGCGTTCGGAAAGGATGCGGCGGAAACGCCTTCGAACGCCCCGGTTGTGGGTTGGGAGAATCTCCGCGTCGGCCGTGAGCAGTTCGACGCTCGTCGTCATGCCGAGTGACGTGAGTCGGTGTTCGGTCGACAGCGCAAGTTCCACTCCGCCCGCACCGCCGCCGACGACGGCAATGCTCGTGGACCCGGTGCGGTACCGAACGCGTTCGACCAGCGCTTCCCAGCGTTCGAGGAACCTGTCGATCGGCTTGACGGGGACGACCGTATCGGCTCCGTGATCGGCCGTCAGCAGGGACGGTGTCGACCCGCTGTTGATCGACAGCACGTCGTAAGCGAGCGGCAGCCGGTCGGCGAACAGAACCGTGCCGTTGGCGGCATCGACACCGTTGACCTCGGCGCCGATGAAACGCGCTCCGGCGAATCGGCACAGCGGCACAAGGTCGATATGCGCTTCGTCAGCCGAATAACGCCCGGCGATCAGTCCCGGCAGCATGCCCGAGTATGGCGTGCGGCTGTTGCGGCTGATGAGCGTTACGCGCACGCCGGGCAGCGGCTTCATGCCGAACGCCTTGACCACCGCCACGTGGCTGTGCCCGCCGCCGACGAGCACGAGATCCTTGAGCACGGGCGCCTTGCGCATTGGCGACTCGATCGTTCCTTGCCTGGGAACCTGAATGTTATTTGATTGGGGGAGCGAACGCGTTCGGTATGGATGATCAGCGCGTCAGCGACTATCGTTACGCCTCCTGTCGACCGGCTCGTACGGTGACAGTGATACGTCCGTTATTGACGCAGAACGCGGGTACGCTTCGGCGTGCCGACACTCTTTTTTTGGCCGTCGCCGCAACCGACATCGCACCATGCCCAAACCAAGCCTGTCCGAACGAAGCCGGTCCAAACCAGGCCTGTCCAAGTCGCGCTTCATCTCCGGCACTCAATGTCATCTCAAGCTCTGGTACGACAGCTACGAGCGCGAGCTGGCGCCGCCGCCCGACGCCAGATTGCAGGCCACCTTCGATACGGGGCACGAAGTCGGACTGCTTGCCTGCGAGCGCCATCCCGGTGGACACACGATCGGACAGGAACATTGGCGCGTGCGCGAGGCGCTCGGGGAAACCCGCGCCGTGATCGAGGCGGGCAACGCACCGGCGCTGTTCGAAGCCGCCTTTCGGCACGAGGGCGTGCTGGTGCGGGCCGACATTCTCGAGCGTCTGCCGGATGGTGGCTGGCGGCTCGCGGAGGTCAAGTCCTCGACGACAGTCCACGACCACTACCTCCTCGACCTGGCCGTACAGCTATGGGTGTTGCGCGGCGCGGGACTCGACGTGCGCGAAGCGGAGGTCGTCACGCTCGATCGGGACTACGTTTACGACGGCGAGCGACTCGATCTCGATCGGCTGTTCAAGCGGCATCCGCTTACGGATGAAGCCGACGCGCTTCAGGATCGGGTGGCCGGCGGGGTCCGGGAGATGCTTGCGATGCTCGGCGGCGCTGCCGCGCCTGAGATCACTCCGGGCAAGCATTGCTTCAATCCGTATGACTGCCATTACTACGGATATTGCACGCGCGATTTCGTCTGGCCCGAGCACGGGATCGGTGAGCTGTACCGGCTTCACTACAGGCGCCGCGCCGAACTGGAAGCGGCAGGGATCGAAGCAATTCGTGACGTTCCCGACGACTTTCCGCTCACCGAACTGCAGAAGATCATTCGCCGAGCCGTGCTGGAGGATCGCGACCTCGTGCATGGCGATGTCGAGGCAGCCCTGGCCCGGCTTGAGGCTCCGGTGCGCTACCTCGATTTTGAAACGTTCGCCCCTGCCATCCCACGCTTTGCCGGCACGCGCCCTTACGATGCGGTTCCATTCCTCTTCTCGGTGCATACCGACCGCAACGGCACAGCGCCTGTGCATACCGACTACCTGCACGAAAGCGGCGATGACCCGCGCGCGGAACTCGCCGACCGCCTGATCGAAGCGCTGGGTAGCAGCGGATCCATCTGCACCTACTCCGGCTACGAAAAACAAGTGCTTGGCCGGCTTGCCACAGCGCTACCCGAACGGGCCACGGAACTCGCAGCCATAACCGCGCGGCTGTTCGACCTGCTGCCCGTCGTCCGCGACAACTACTACCACCCCGACTTCGGCGGCTCGTTCTCGATCAAGAGCGTGCTGCCGGTGCTGGCGCCGGGGCTGGGTTACGACGATCTTGAAATTGCAGAGGGGACGATGGCCTCCGTTCAGTACACGCTGGCGCTCGCCAACGAGGATTTCGAGGAACGGGAGCGTACGTTCGCCGATCTGCGGGCTTACTGCGAGCGAGACACGTACGCGATGGTGCGGTTGCGGGAGGCGCTGGCCCAACGCACGGCGGGCTGAGCAGTCACACCCTTCTCCGTCGGCACTTGCGACAACGCGCCCGGTCCCTGTTACGATCCAACGTCCGTTCGCCACGCCGTACGCGTTCGCCGAAACAGGTACATACGCCATTGCAGGGGGAAGAGATGTCGACAAGCAACCGCCACTCCAGATTCACCGCACTCGCCGGACTGATCGCTGTCGCCTTCGCCTCGTCCACGGCACTCGCCCAACAGCAGGCCGAAGTCTGCGATTGCACCCCGGTCAGCGGCCAGCCCGCGGCCGATGTGCTCGCCTCGCACGACCGCTGGGGCAACCCGACTTTCATCGGCGGGATCACGAACGGAGGGCCGGACTCCGGCAGCGTGTGGTGACCCGGAGCTGTGGCGCTGGATCGCGTCAACAATCAGCTCTTCGTCCCCGCCTACGGTAACGGCGGATTCCGGGCCTTCCAACTAAACGATGAAGGCGTTCCCGAAGATCGGCGCGCTCGGTTCATCACGAGCCGCGAGAGCCTGATCGGCCGCCGCTCGGTCCCGGCGCCGAGCGCTCGCGAAGCGACTTTCCCCGGCGCGAACGGGCTGTTCGACGCGAGCACCGAGCGGTTTTTCACGCTCGATCGTTTCGCGAATCGGATCCTCGTCTACGACGCGTCTCAGGATCAGCTCAGAAACTTCCCCGGGGCCGAGGTCGTCATCGGCCAGCCGGACTTCAGCTCGACGCAACGCGGTCTCGGACCGAACCGCATGGGCGCCGTTGGCGGCGCCGCCGTCGACGAGGCCGGCCAGCGCCTGTTTGTGCCCGACAGCCCCAACAACCGCGTGCTCGTGTTCGACATCCGCCCCGACGTGCTGACCAACGACCCGCGCGCGGTCGACGTGATCGGCCAGCCCGACTTCGAAAGCCGCGATCCGGGCATCGGCCCGTCCGGCCTGAGGGGACCCGGAAGCGTAGCCTACGATCCCGTGTTCGAACGCCTTTTCGTCTCCGACGCCGGCAACAACCGCATACTGATATTCGATGCGGACCCTGACAATCCCGAAGCGTTGGAAAACGCCGTCGCGGTCATGGGCCAGCCGGATTTCATGAGCCGCGCACCGCGCGAGTCGCTCGATCAGCTCGAAGCGGAGTCGCTGGCCTACGACTACGAGAATCATCGCCTGTTCATCGCGGAAGACCTAGAACACCGCATCATGGTCTACGATGCGCATCCGGACCGGGTCGGCGGACCTGCCACGGCCATTGCCGTGATCGGCCAGCCGGACGCGTTCGCCACGCACCCTGCCGTGTCGCAAACCCGGGTCGCCATGCCGCGCGCCACGATCAACTCCGAAGCCCAGAAACTCTACGTCTCCGAGGGTTACCCGGCCGGCAATCGCGTCGCCGTCTTCGACATCTCACCGGAAAACCTCGCGACCGGCATGCCGGCAGTCGACGTTCTTGGTCACGAGACTCCCGACGGCGAACCGGACTTCGACAACCGCATGGCGCAGGGCCGCCTCGACGGCCGCTCGCTCGCTGCCGCGCGTGCCGTCGTGCTCGATCCGGTCGATCACCGCCTGTTCGTGCCCGACGAGTACAACCACCGCGTTGTCATCTGGCAGCTCGACGAACTCAATCGAATTGCGGACTACGACGCCCGCTGGGTGCTCGGTCAGCCGGACCTCAACACGAGCCTCATGGGAGAACCGACGGCGCGCAACATGACCGTGCCGATCGGCGGGGCGTACGATACGTCGACCAAGCGGCTATTCATCGGCGACGGCTACCACAACAGGATTCTTGTCTACGACGTCGCGCCCGGAACGCTGGAGAGCGGCATGGCCGCTTCGGTCGTCATCGGCCAGCCCGACTTTGAAAGCATTGCGCGCCAGGCCGGACGCACCGGGATCAACTTCGACGTGCGCATGGGACGCGGCATCGCGTCAAATTTCCTGCCGATGGGCTTCGCCGTCGATGAGGACGGGCAACGGCTCTTCGTTTCCGACGGTGCGAACAACCGCATCCTGGTCTACGACATCACGCGCGGCCAACTGGCTAACGGTGCAGCCGCCATCGGCGTGCTCGGCCAGGTCGACTACGACAGCACAGATGTCCGTGCGGGAGCTCTTGGCATCGACAACCCGGGCCATCTCGCCTACGACGCCGAAACCGAACGCCTGTTCGCGATCGACGCCGGGCGCAGAATCGTGCTCGTGTTCAACGTCGATCCGGCACGACTGCAAGACGGGCAGCCCGCGGTCGCCGTGATCGGCCGCGACGGCTTCGACGCACCTGCACCGGCAGGCGGCGGGGCGCTCGCGGCCGTGCTTGGCACGCCACCGCCGATTGACGGCTCGAGCTTCGTCACGCCGAACGGCATCGCCCACGATCCCTTGCGCCAGCTTCTGTACGTTGCCGACGGCGGCGGCACGTTCGCAGTGCCCGCCGACCGTATCCTCGTCTTCGACGTTGACCCGGAGCGTCTCCAGAACGGCCCCGAAGCGGTCGCGACGCTCGGCTCGCCGAATGCCGAGACCGGCGCGACCCCGACCTGGGGCGGCGCAGAGCCCGTGCCGGGTCAGTTTCGGGTTCGCGACACGCGCGGCATCGATCTCGATTATGAGAACGGCCGCCTGTGGGCGACAGGATCGTTCGAGTCCCGCGTTGTTTCGTTCAACTTCCCGCGCGCGACCTGGAATTACCGCGTTGCCGAGAACTCGACCCAATCGTTCTCGACGCTCGATGCGTCCGACCTCGGCGGTCAGTCCGACCCGCGCACTGTCGCAGCGCTGAGCATCGACACTGAGGGCAGCGTTGCATCAGCGGCAACGATCCTGTACACGAGTTCACGCCAAACGGTCGATGCGGCGAGCCAGCGGCACAGCCGCCGCCTCATCGGCGAGGCGGCCGTGGCCCCTTCCCCGCCGCTGAGCCACGCAACGGTCTTCGTCGACGGCGCGCCCGAGCGCCGCCACATGCTGCATGTCTACAACCCGGATGACTCCGCCAGCGAGCTTGCGCTCGTTCTGCGCGACAGTCGGGGACTCGTGACCGCCGAGTGGCAGCGAACGGTGCCCGCCGGCGCACTGCTCGGCATCGAGATCGAAGCGGATATTGCGTCGATCCTCGATCCGGCCCCTGAATCGGCCGCTGCTTCGACTCCGGAGTCGGGTATCGAGTCTTCGATCAACTCGCCAGGCGCTGCCATGCCGCAGCGCGAGGCGAGCGTCACGATCGATGCGGACCGTCCAATCGCGCTGACCGCGCTGCGTATCACGACGAACGGTCGCGGGGAGGCCATGCTCGCGCCGGCTCCGTTCGCGTACGGTTCCGAATCGGCTGAACGTACCGTGCTGCCCTGGTTCGTGAGCGGCGGCGACCGGCAGTCGTCAGTGGTCCTCATAAACCCGACCGACACGGTCATGACAGGCCAGCTCGCGTTTCATGATGCGACCGGAGCGCGCATGCCGCTCGGAACCGACTCCGATGTCATTGACTACCGCGTTCCGCCCTTCGGCAGCCGGGTGGTAGCAAGCCACGATGCCGGCCCGCGGGCCAACCGCGGTTACGTCGTCGTGACGCCCGATGCAGGCGGCACACCGCACTCAAGTGCGCTGGTCGAGCGAAGCAACGGTGGTGTGACCGTCAGCGAGAGCATCGTGACCGGCACGAGCGCCGACAATGCACGCTTCGCCGTCGATCTCCGACCGACCCTGATTCGGCACGGCGCGATCGACACGCAACTCGTGGTCGTGAACCCGTCGGCGGAGGTTGCGGCTCTTGCAGTCACTTCCGGCACGCAAACGGTCACGACGCGGGAACTCCGACCCGGCGAGCAAGCCGTGCTCAGCGTCCGCGCTCTGGCCGGAGCCAGCGCGAACGGAGTCTTCAGCGTGTCGGGCGGCGACGCGATCGTAGTCGCGGCGCGCCAGGAAACGACCAACATCCGCGCGGAACAGGTCGATGTGGAATTGCCGCCGCTCGGCGACGCGCAGTTCGCGCCGTACGTACCGAACGGCGCCGGTATCGCCACGGAAGTCAGGCTTGCGAACACGGCGTCGGAGCCGACTGCCGGCACGCTGCTGTTCACAGGACCCGATGGCGCCCCAGCGTCCCTAACGATTCTGCGATAGGAGGCGGCGCCACAGAAACCCCGCAGCGCGACCGGGAGGGACCCGTCGCAACCGGGAGCGTCAATCCAAAAGCACGCGGACGTACATCCCGACGGCACGCACGGAGAGCAGCGCAACGAGGCCGAACAGCGCCGTCGTTGCGATCGCGAGCAGCCACAGCAAGCCGCGCTTGATTCGCGCCACGAGCCGTACTCGGAACCTGGATTGCGGATCGAAAGGCGCCGGCAGCTCAGCGAAGCATCGCCCGACGGCGATGAGAAATCCGGTCCAGAGAACGACGATCAGCGACAATGGTACGCGACCCTCGGTGCCTGACGATCGCAACAGATCAAAAAGGAAGAAGCCCACTGCAACGGCGAGTATGAGCCACAGCAGAGTGCTCCAACGCGCGATCGGCCGGGCGATCCACGCGTAGAAGTTGATCAGCACGCTGGCCCGCATCGTTCGTCAGGCCGCAGCGTGTTCCGGCAACTCGCCCGCTAGCGCCGAACGGCGGCGGTCGTTGCGTCCGGACCGCTTTCGGCCTGCACCACGTTCATGCGGAACCGGTCGCTGCTGACGATGGCGCGCACCACCGCTGAGAAACGGTAGTCATCGGCAGCGGACTGCCTGACGATCGAGCGCACCGCGGGCATATCGTAGTACTCGAGCCCGCGGCCAAGCGCATAGGTCAGAAGCTTCTCGGTGAAAACGCCGACGAACTGTTCGGGCTCGCTCGTCAGAGCCTCGCGCAGCGACACGACGCCGTCGACCGGCGTGCCGTCGGCGAGTTGTCCGGACGGGTCGACTTCGCCGCCGGGCTCCTTCGTGCGCCAGCGGCCGACCGCATCGAAGTTTTCCAGCGCAAGGCCCACCGGGTCCAGCACCTCGTGACAGGCCGCGCAGACCGGATTCGCGCGATGCTCGGCGAGCCGTTCGCGCACGGAACGCGCAGCGGCGCCCGGTTCGTTTTCCTCGAGCGGTGGGACGTCTGCCAGCGGCGGCGGCGGCGGAGTTCCGAGGATGTTCTCCATGACCCACTTGCCGCGCAACACCGGCGAGGTCCGGTTCGGGTAGGACGTCACCGTCAGTATGCTCGCGTGCCCGAGCAACCCTCGCCGCGCCTCGTCGGTGACGGCGACGCGACGGAAGTGACTCCCGTAGATCCCCTCCATGCCGTAGTGCCTTGCGAGACGTTCGTTGACGAACGTGTAGTCGGCCGTGAGGAGATCGGTAACGCTGCGATCCTCGCGGACGATGCTCTCGAAGATCAGCTCAGTTTCCCGGCGCATGGCGCGCCTCAGGTTCTCGTCGAAGTTCGGGAACGTCTCCACGTCGGGTCTCGCGCTTTGCAGATTCCTGAGATAGAGCCACTGACCGGCGAAGTTTTCGACAAGCGCGTGCGCTCGCGCATCGGCGAGCATGCGGTCAACCTGTGCGGCGTAGACTTCCGGATCGCCGAGCCTGCCCTGCTCCGCAAGGTCGAGCAGTGCATCGTCCGGAATGCTGCTCCACAGGAAGAACGACAACCTCGACGCGAGCGCGAAGTCGCTGAGGGAATAAGTCGTGCCGGGCGCTGCGCCCTCCGGAGCGCGTGCTTCGCGGAACAGGAATTCCGGACTCGTCAGTATTACGCGCAGCGCATTGCGGATCCCGCTGTCGAACGTGGCGCCCTCGCGGCCGGCCCGATAGAAGTCGAGCAGGTTCGTCATGCTCGCTTCCGTGACGGGACCGCGAAACGCGAGCCTCGCGATCCTTGCGAGGATCTCTTCGGCGCAGGCCAGCTCGTCCTCGTCAGGCTCGGGCATGCAACTGAAGATCCGCTCGCGGCTCGGCGTCCGGCCCGGTCCGACGGCATCGTAGGGCCCGCCGATCATGACGTAGTCGACGATGGGCAGACCGTTCATGTTCTGCAGGTCGAGGTCGCGCGTATGCAGCTCCAGCGGCTCGTGCGTTTCGGCGGAATTGCGCCTGATGAAAGAGACACCTACCTCGCGCGGCCCTGCCTCAACGAAAATGCGGGTTCTGAGGCGTTCGTCGATCTCGTTGGCCGCCGCGGAGAAATTTGCGTCCGACATGGCATTGTCTTCCTCGCCGCCCACCGGTGCGAGGAAGACGCGCGCGCCGCCGATCGTGATCTCAAGTTCATGCGGCCACTCAAGGCCAGTCATGTAGCCGACGATGTTGCGAACGAGAAAGACGCCAAAGTCGTACTCGGCGTCGAGCGGGAAGTTGTGCCGGATCAGCGCGCCGCCGCGGGTGCCGAGCGGCAAGCCCTCGATGTGATCGGCCTGGGCGAGATCGGGCGGCACGCGATAGACCGTACTGACAGCGGGCGTGTCCGGATCGCCGACCGCGAGGCTCGCGACCGTCGACGAAGCCGCAAGGTACTGCTCGAGCAGGGACGGCGATACCCGGAGGATGTCAGCGATGTTGTCAAAGCCATAGCCCTCGTCGTCGGCCGGCAGAAATTCGGCCGGATCGATCTCAACGGCCAACAGGTCTCGCACCGCATTGCCGTACTCGGTGCGATTGAGGCGGTGAATCGACATGCGCCCAAGCGTCGGATTTGCCTCGGCCGCCGCATCGAGCGAGGTTTCGAGATACGCGACGAGCTCCTCGACCGTGCGTTCGTCGGGTCGCGGTCCACCCGGCGGCGGCATGAGCCTGCCGCGGAGCTTCCGTGCGACCATCTCAAACGTAGCGGCGTTGGCGCTCGTGTCCGCCAGATCGATGCGCTCGAGTACGAGCCCGGCTTCCCGGTCGATTTCGTTATGACAATCGAGGCAGTAACGGTTGATCGTCGCCCCATGCCGCTCGGCGAGCTGTTCGGGCGACGGCGCGCAACCTGCGGCGAATGCCACGGCGGTCGCCAATGCAGCGAAACGCAAGGCGGCCGTCATCGGACGCTCCGCGACAACAGGCCGAAGCACCCGCGAGCCACAAGGCTCCGGCCGCGTCTGTCATGCGAGATTGCCACAGTCGCTATTCCCCGGGACACATGGGCGGCACGGCACGGCGCCGCACCAAACCATGAATGTTACCGCCTGCGCGGCGGGCACTCTAGCCCGGATCCGTCACCGATTGTGCCGCTGGACGGGATTTGACGTTGGAGGCGGTTGTTCCGGGGAGCCGGCCGTC
>JAQAJI010000077.1 GCA_028278665.1 Candidatus Rariloculus versatilis | reverse complement strand
CACAGGTGTCTTTCCGCTGGGCGGGCTGCGCGTGCGCGCCATACGTACGGATCACTACCGGATCGCGGACTGCGCTCCGGCCAACGGCTACGTTCACGTTACGGCGCTGATCGGGCACGGACGGCCGCTCGATGTGCGCAAGCGCGCCGGCCAACGGCTGTTTGCCACGTTGACGGAGCATCTCGGGGAGGTCTACGAACGATCGCCGCTTGCGATCTCGTTCAATATTCAGCAGTTTCACCCCGAACTCAATTTCAAGATGAACAACCTGCACGAGCATGTGCGCCGCAGAGAAGCAGCCGAGGAACCGCCAACGCTCGCGACTGCCGAGGCGGAGTCCCTGAGCGACGAGCGGCGCGCCGGGCGAGGGTAAGGGAAGACGATGGGTAGCATCGACATCAACGCCAGCAAGGCGCAGGACTTTCTGCGGCGCTTCCGCGCGAAGCCGGTCGGACACTTCATCGACGGCGAATGGCGCACGGGCACGTCCAGCGAAACGTTCGAAACCAGAACGCCCGTAGACGGCAGCGTGCTCGCCGAAGTCGCCGCGGGAGACGCGCGCGATGTCGACCCGCGCGTTCGGCGAATGGCGCGCGCTCGACGGGCAGGCGCGCCGCAAGCTCCTGCACGCGGTCGCCGACGCCATCGAATCGCGGGCCGAGGAAATCGCGCTCGTGGAGTCGATGGATACGGGCCAGCCGATCCGTTTCATGGCGGCAGCGGCGAAGCGCGGCGCCGAGAACTTCAGGTTTTTCGCCGACCGGGCGCCGGAAGCGCACAACGGCCTCTCGCTGCCCGCGGCCAGGCACGTGAACTACACCCTGCGTCAGCCGATCGGTCCGGTCGGAGTCATCACGCCCTGGAATACGCCCTTCATGCTGGCGACCTGGAAGATCGCGCCGGCCCTTGCGGCAGGTTGCACAGTTGTTCACAAGCCCGCGGAGTGGAGCCCGCTGTCAGCCTGCCTGCTCGCGGAAGCCTGTGTCGACGCGGGTGTGCCGGCGGGCGTGCTCAATGTCGTTCACGGCATGGGCGAGACCGCCGGCAAGGCCGTGACCGAACACGAAGCCGTCAAGGCGATCGCCTTCGTCGGCGAGTCCGCCACCGGCAGCCTGATCATGGCCCAGGGTGCCCCGACGCTCAAGCGCGTGCATTTCGAACTCGGCGGCAAGAATCCCGTGGTCGTTTTCGATGACGCGGATCTCGATCGCGCGCTCGACGCCGTGACGTTCATGATCTTCAGCCTCAACGGCGAACGCTGTACTTCATCGAGCCGGCTGCTGATCCAGGACAGCATCGAAGCGGAGTTTCTCGAGCGTCTCACCGAGCGCGTCGCCAGGATCAGGGTCGGCCATCCGCTCGATCCCGAGACCGACGTCGGACCGCTCATCCATCCCGTGCACGTGCGCAAGGTTATGAGCTACTTCGACATTGCGGCGGCCGAGGGCATCACGATCCGCGCAGGCGGAAGGACCGCGGACGCGGGCCCGAGTTATGTAGAGCCCACGATTCTCAGCGGCGCGAGGAACGACATGCGGGTCGCCCGCGAAGAGATCTTCGGGCCGGTGCTGACGGTCATCCCGTTCGCCGACGAGGCCGAGGCGCTCAGGCTCGCCAACGACACGCCCTACGGGCTGGCCGGGTATCTGTGGACTCGCGATACCGGTCGGGCGCTGCGCTTCGCCCAGGCGCTCGAAGCCGGCATGGTGTGGGTGAATTCCGAGAACAACCGCCACCTGCCGGCGCCCTTCGGCGGCATGAAGGCGAGCGGCATCGGCCGCGACGGCGGCGACTACAGTTTCGATTTCTACATGGAAACGCGGAACATCTGTGTTGCTTTCGATCAGCACCGCGTACCATCGCTCGGTCGCTGAGCAAGCGCAGGGCATCGTCGTGTATCGTCCGGCAAGCCACGGTCCGCTTGAACCGCTTTGCGCCGCATCGAATCCTGCAATGAGACCTGCATCGAACAAGCGCAGCATCGACCGGGTTTCGCCGTGGAAGTGTTCCCTGACGGATGGCCTCGGTATCGCATACTCTCGACACCGCACAAGTCGCCTGTCGCCCAGGTCGGATATCGCGTGACCCTTGGCCCATGAGCCTGTACTATGTCCAGAAACTGCTCTACCAGTTAAACCGGGATCCCACGATCCGCAAGCGGTTCGACGCCGACCTTGACGAGTTGCTCGGCGAGTATTCACTGACCGACGAGGAGCGTGCCGCGATCGTCGAGGGCGACATCGGGCTGCTCTATGTCATGGGCGTCAACGGCCAGATTCTCATGCACTACGCTGCCCTGATCGGTCAGGAATGGGACGAGTACATCGCGGCCATGAAGCAGGGCGTTGCCGATCATGGCGCGGTGCGCGGGGGCTTGTACACGCTGCTTGAGGACCGGACACGATGAGCCTCGTCTTCGCCGGCGTCTGCAGCCACGCACCCGGCATCACCGGCCGTGCAAAACGCGCGGATCCCGAGATCAGGGACGCGTTCTACGCGAAACTCGACGAACTCCGGGTGCGGCTCGAAGCGGCAAAGCCCGACGTCCTCGTCGTGGTCGCGGCCGAGCACTTCGCAAACTTCTTCATGAACAACATGCCTGCCTATTGCATGGGGCTCGCCGACGAGTACGAGGGTCCGATCGAGGACGAGGACTGGCTCGCGATCAGGCGCACCGCCGTGCCCGGCAACGTGGAGCTCTCGCGCCGCATCATCACCTACATGCTCGGCGAGATCGATCTCTCCTACGCCGAGGAGTGGAAATTCGACCACGGCATCATGGTGCCGCTGAACTTTCTCACGCCGCGTTACAACCTGCCCGTCATTCCCGTGAACGTCAATTGCCAGGGCCCGCCCCTGACGACGCTCGAACGCGCCTACGAGTTCGGCCGCGTGCTGCGGCGTGCCTGCGACGCGCAGCCGGAGCGCATCGCTCTGGTCGGGACGGGCGGAATCTCGCATTGGCCGGCGACGCCCGACTCCGGGACCATCAACGAAGCCTGGGACCGCGACTTCCTCGACAAGTTCATCAACAACCGCCGCGCCGAACTCGTCGCCTACTCGGACGAGGAAACGCTGCGCGATGCGGGCCAGGGCGGGTTCGAAATCCGGACCTTTCTCACGGTAGCCGGTGCGACCGAAGGCGCGCCCGGCGAACTGCTGTTCTATGCGCCCATACCGATCTTCGCCGTGGGCTGCACCGTGGCCGAGATGACGGTGCAGTAACGCCGCGGTGACGGTCGAGTTGGAGATCGCCGGCAACATGGTCGTAGCCGCGGCCGAGACGGCCGTTCGGTGACGGCCGCCCGGCGGCCGCCCCATTGCATGTCCGATCGCGCCCGATTCACGCTCCTGATCCCGTTCCTTGGCGCACTGACGGCGCTCGGGCCCTTGTCGAACGATCTGTACGTCCCGTCGCTGCCGCTCGTCGCGACGGGTCTCGGAGCGGCCGGCGGCTCGGTGCAACTGACGATGAGTTCCCTGCTGCTCGGGTTTTCGCTCGGCTGTCTCATCTACGGACCGCTGTCCGACCGCTACGGGCGCAAGCCCGTACTCATGCTCGGTCTCGCCCTGTATGTACTGGCGGGTGTGCTGGCGGCGTTGTCTTCGGACCTCGGAACGCTCGTCACATGGCGCTTTCTGCAGGGCGTGGGCGCGTCGTCCGGCATGGTGCTCGCGCGCGCGATCGTTCTTGATCGCTGGACCGGCGAGCAGGCTTCGCGCGCTATCTCCTGGATCATGATGATCACGTTCCTCACGCCCGTGATCGCGCCGCTGATCGGCGGTTACGTGGCGTCGCTCGGCTACTGGCCAAGCGTTTTCTGGCTGCAGGCCGGCGCAGGCGCGGTGTGCCTGCTGGCGGTGGCGGTGCTGCCGGGCGATCGGCGCACGAAGCCGACGACGGTGGCGCGTGCGCTCGGCGCCTACGCCACGATTCTCAAGGACGCCCAGACGCTCGGTTATCTTGCCTGCGTGGGTCTGGCCTTTGTCGGGATGATCGCGTTCGTTACCAACTCCGCGATCGTCTTCACCGGTCACTTCGGGCTTGAGCCGTACCAGTTCGGATTCTGCTTTTCGTTCGTGATGGCTGGCGGTTCGATCGGCTCCTACCTGAACAGCCGCCTGGTCGACCGGCACGGGATATCGCGCATGATCGGCATCGGCACGATCATTCTCGCGGCCGGGGGCACGGCCGTACTGGTCGCCTCGGCAACGGATGCCGGACTTGCGGCGACGCTGCTCTCGTTGCTGCTGTATGTCTTCGGCATCGGCTTCGTGTTCGCCAATGCGGTTGCGAGGACGATGAGCCGCTTTCGCGAGAACAGCGGCGCGGCTTCAGCGCTGTTTGGAGTCAACCAGTTCCTGATCGGCTCGATCGTCGCGGCGGCGCTCAGTCTCGTTGCCACGTCGACGCCGATGCCGCTCGCTTCGGCGATGGCCGTCGCGGGACTCGGCGCGGCGGCCGTCTGGTGGGGTTGGCTGAAGCGCCTTTCCGCCGGGATCGCGTGAGCTGCCGGGTAGCGGATGCTCGAAGGAGCACGCGGCTACAGGCCAAACAGGCGCCGCGCGTTCTCGCCGCGCACCTTGCGGGCCGCAGCCGCGCCGAGCCCATCGACCCGCGCGAGGCAGCCCTGCATGTCACCGATGTTGTGCGGGTAGTCCGAGCCGTAGAGCACCCGGTCCGGGGAGCCCGCCGCCTCGATGCATAACGCGAGGGCGCTCGGCGAATAGACGACCGCGTCGTACCAGATGCGGCGCAGATACTCGCTCGGCGGCTCGGATATCACTTCGGCGCAGGCGGGAATCATCTCGTGGGAGCGGTCGAGCCGTGCTCTGATATAGGGCAGTGCGCCGCCGCCGTGGGCCGCAATGAGCCTGAGGTTCTGAAAACGGTCGAAGAACCCGTCGAAGATCATCCTCGATACGGCCAGTGTCGTGTCGAACATGAAGCCGACCGGCGGCACGAGGCCGTACTCGTCCAGGCTCATCTCGCGCACGCCCTGCGGCGTTCCCGGGTGCAACAGGACGGGTAGCTTGCGGCGGTCAATCTCGCGCCAGATCGTCTCGAACATGGAATCGGTCAGGTTCCTGCCGTTGATGTTGGCGATGACCATGACCCCGACGGCGCCTGCGTCGCAGGCTCTGGCGAGTTCCGCAAGGGCAAGATCCGCATGTTGCCAGGGCAACGAGGCGAACCAGCGGATCCGGTCGGGCCGGAGCGTCTGCTGTTCGGCCATCGAACCGTTGACCATCCGCGCAGCCTTGAGGCTCGTTGCCGCATCGCCGAAATAGGCGTTCGGGGCGGTCAGCGACACGATCGCGATATCGACGCGCGCGGCATCCATGTCCCGGATACGCAGATCGTAGTCCCACATGGGCTCGAAGAGCGTCATGAACGGCGCGCCCCACATCCGGATCGCGCCCTGTCCGGCGGCATTGACCCCAAGTTCGTACTGCGGATGGCCCCTGGCGCGCAGCAACTGGAGGTACTCGCGCGTCAGCATGTGGGTGTGTACGTCGATGACTGGCACCGCTGGTGCTCTCCCTGGACGCTGCGAAGGCGGTTGTGATCAAGTCAAACGAGAGCCGGGACGGCGCCTCGCTGCGGTGCGGCCGCGTACCGAATCCATCGCGCCAATTATAGTGAACTCATCGGTGTTTATCGGTTTCTCGTTCGCCGGGATCGATTAATCGTTACTGCCCGCCGGCATCATGCCCGCCGCCTTGTTCCTTCGCGCCCCATGCCGCAAGATGCGCCTACCGCCCCTCGCAGCAGGACGCAGCATGACAACGGAATCTCCCGCGCCGTCGGAGCTCACAATCGCGGTTTTCGCCGACTTCGAGAACCTTGCGCTCGGCGCCGAGGAGAGCAAGCAGGGCCGGTTCGAGATGGATCTCGTACTCAAACGAATACTCGAGCGCGGCAGGATCGTTTTCAGGCGCGCCTACTGCGACTGGAGCCGGTTTCAGAAATACTCGCGCGAGTTTCATTCGGCCGGTTTCGAGATGATCGACATCCCGCGTTCGTCGGTAAGCGGCAAAAACAGCGCGGACATCCGGATGGTCGTCGACGCGCTCGACCTGTGCTATTCGAAGGCGCACATCGACACGTTTGTGCTCCTGACGGGCGACAGCGATTTCTCGCCGCTGGTGTCGAAGCTCAAGGAGAACGACAAACGGGTCCTGGGTTGCGGCGTGCGCAGTTCGACGTCCGATCTGCTCGCGTCGAGTTGCGACGAGTTTGTCTTCTACGATGACCTCGTGACTGCCGCGAAACGGCCGCGCAAGCGCGGCAACAGGAAGCTCACGTCGAAGCAGCGCGAAGTATTCGGGAGGCTGACCGAAACGGTCGGTTCCCTCGAAGCCGATAACGATCCGCTGTGGGGCTCGGTAGTCAAGACGGCGATGAAACGCGTCTATCCGGACTTCGCCGAGAGTGCCTACGGCTACCGGAACTTCTCGGAGCTGCTCAGGGACGCCAAACGGGAAGGGCTGATCGAGCTCGTGGAGGGCGACGCCGGCAACTTCAAGGTCGCATCCGTGGATTGACGCGACGGGCGTGGAAGCGTCGGTTGGGCGATTGACTCATCGGCTGCCGGGGCTTATGTGGTGCCCGTGGCCAGCTTGTCCTGGTTTGCGGCGTGCGCCGATCCTCTCAAGCGCCGCCGCTCGACGCCACGACGGAGACTCGAGTGCGCGGCGTTCAGCGCTGCTCGGGAGCGCGCCCTGCGATCAGCCCGGAACTCGGCGAGTCCAGGTCGCGCCAGAGCTCAAGGGGCTCGCGCGAGAATACGAGTTCGGAACTCCCCGGCACGACGTTCCAGTCGCCTTCGGCGATCTCGGCGGCGAGTTGCCCCGGAGCCCAGGCGGCGTGTCCGGCGTACATCCGCAGGTGCGATTCGTTGTCGACATTCACGTCGCCGTCGAGCAGAAAGTCGGCGCTGCTGCTGACATGGACGCCATCGAGCACGCGCAGGTCGTCGATTTCGTCGGGCAGCGGTTCGCTGACCAGAACGACAAGCCGCGTCGGCGCGACGGGTCCGCCAAAGAAGACGCGGCCGGAATCGCCGTGTACGTCCTTAAGTTCAGGCGAGACCTGGCCGGGTTCCACCCAGGTCGGGCGGTTGATGATGACGCCGACGGTCCCGTTGTCGTTGTGCCGAATCAGCAGCACAACGGATTCGCTGAAATTCGGATCCGTCAGCGTGCCCCTGGCCACCAGCAGCCCGCCCGTGTAGGGCGTCTGCGCGTGCGCGGCGAGCGCCAGCAGCAACAGTGCGGCCGGGAGCAGCGGTTTCGCTATTGACGGCATTGCCGCATCATAACGGTTTCGAGGGGGCGATGACGCATCGGCGGGTCGTCGCGATCAAACCTGCGGCCTGCAGAGCGGCGACTACGATGAACCAACGGGAGCAGGACGCGCCGGCCGCGCGAGGCTACAGGATGCCGGCCGAGTGGGAGCGCCATGAGGCGACGTGGTTGTCCTGGCCGCACAACCGCGAAACCTGGCCCGGCTGTCTCGAACGGGCCGAGGCGGCCATGGTCGAGTTTGCCGTCGCGCTCGCCGAACACGAGCAGGTCCACATCAATGTGCTCAGTCGCGACCACCAGCTTCATGTGAGTGGACTTCTCGACCGCCGCATTCCGCCCGAGAGCGTCACGTGGCACGATTTTCCGACTGACGATGCGTGGATTCGCGATTACGGTGCCGTTTTCGTCGTTCGCGGTGGCGGTTCCGAGCGGCTGCTCGCGCTCGACTTCGATTACAACGCCTGGGGAGGCAAGTACCCGCCATACGATCTCGATCGCGGGATCGCACGGCGGATGGCAGATGCGCTTGGCGTGCCGCGCCGGTCGCCCGGCATCGTACTCGAGGGCGGCTCGATCGACGTCAACGGCGCAGGTGCGCTTGTGACGACCGGGCAATGCCTGCTCAATGCCCACCGCAATCCCGGGCTCGATCGTGCCGGGCTCGAAGCGGTGCTCGCGGGTTCGCTCGGAGTGACCCGGATCATCTGGCTCGGCGACGGTATTGCCGGCGACGATACCGACGGCCACGTCGACAATCTGACGCGATTCGTGGGCCGCAACACGGTCGTGACCGCCATCGAGCCGAACGCGGCCGACCCGAATCACGCGCCGCTTGCAGGCAACCGCGAACGCCTTGCCTCGGTGCGACTCAGCGACGGCACGGCGCTCGATATTGTGGATCTGCCCATGCCCGCGCCCGTCCACGTCGCCGGCCGGCGCCTGCCTGCCAGCTACGCGAACTTCTACATCGGCAACGAGATCGTGGCCGTACCGGTGTTCAGTTGCGCTGGGGATGAGCAAGCCTGTGGCATCCTCGGGAGCTGTTTCCCGGGCCGACGTATCGTGCCGATCGACTGCACCGCGCTCGCCGTGGGGCTCGGCGCGCTGCACTGCCTGACGCAGCAGGTACCTGCGGTTCCGCGGGCCGGCTGATCGCTCGCGCTGCCACAAGCAGCCGGCACTGGCGGCTACCGTGACACGAATCTCGACGCGCGGTCGATACCGACGCAGAAACCGGGTGTTGTCGCCCGCTTCCCGATTCCCTAATCTATCGCCCCCTTGCCGGGCCAAAGGTCGTTCGGGAGCCAGCACATGGGCGTCATTTCCGACTTCGTTGCCCACAATTTCCGGCACTTCAACAGCGCCGCGCTCGTGGATGCGGCGGACGCCTACGTGCGTCATCTTGAAGCCGGCGGATCGATGATGATCACTCTGGCGGGCGCAATGAGCACGGCGGAACTCGGCATATCCCTCGCGGAAATGATCCGGCGCGAGAAGGTGCACGCGATCTGCTGCACTGGCGCGAACCTCGAGGAGGACATGTTCAACCTCGTTGCGCACGAACATTACCTGCGCATCCCCGACTATCGGGAACTGACGGCGGCGCAGGAAGAGTCGCTGCTCGAGCGAAAGCTCAATCGCGTGACCGATACCTGCATTCCCGAAGCGGAGGCGATGCGGCGCACCGAGACGTGCGTCGTCGAGCGTTGGGTCCAGGCCGATGCGCAGCGCGCGCGCTACTTTCCGCACGAGTTCCTCTATGCCGCGCTTCGCTCCGGCGAACTCGAGCGCCATTACCAGATCGATCCGGCCGATAGCTGGCTGCTCGCCGCCTGCGAGCGGGACCTGCCGCTGTTCGTGCCGGGCTGGGAGGATTCGACCCTCGGCAACATGTATGCGGCGCAATGCATCGCCGGCGAGATTGGCAACGTCGACACGGTCCGTTCGGGCATCGAGTACATGATGGGGCTCGCGGACTGGTACCAGATGGCGTCCGCACACGCTTCGGTCGGATTCTTCCAGATCGGCGGCGGCATCGCCGGCGACTTTCCGATCTGCGTCGTCCCGATGCTCGGGCAGGACCTCAAGCTTGAAGACGTCAGGCGCTGGGGCTACTTCTGTCAGATCAGCGATTCGACAACGAGCTACGGTTCCTACTCCGGCGCCGTGCCCAACGAGAAGATCACCTGGGGCAAGCTCGATGTCGGCACGCCGAAGTTCATCATCGAATCCGACGCGACCATCGTCGCGCCGCTGATCTTTGCCTGCGTGCTCGGAGCCTGAGATGTCGCTGCGGGCACCAGAGTTCGTTCCGGACGGTCCCGAACCGGCGTGGACCATCGCCGATTCCGCGGAGCTCTACCGCACGGCGAGCTGGAGCGCGCAGTTCTTCTTCGTCAACGAACTCGGCCACGTCGCGGTCAATGCGATGGACGAGGCCGGGACGACGATGGATGTCGTGGCCATCGTCGAGGAACTAAGGCGGCGCGGCGTGCAGTTTCCCGTTCTGCTGCGGTTTCAGGACGTGCTGCGCGCGCGGGTCAGGCGTCTTAACGAAGCGTTCCACAACGCGATCGAGGAAGCCGGTTACGGCAACGAGTACCGCGCCGTGTATCCGATCAAGGTCAATCAGTTGCACGAAGTCGTCGACGAACTGCTCGACGCCGGAAAACCCTACCGCATGGGCCTGGAGTGCGGCTCGAAAGCGGAGCTCATCGCGGCGCTTCCGCAGCTCGAGGACGAGACGCTGCTCGTATGCAACGGCGTCAAGGACAAGTCGATGCTGTCGCTGATGATCGCGGGGCAACGACTGGGCAGGGACGTGATACCCGTGATCGAGAACTATTCGGAATTCGTCGATCTCAAGGGCCTCGCGTTCAACGCCGGCTTTGTGCCGCGGCTCGGGGTCCGAGTGCGGCTTGCGACGCCGGGTTCGGGCCGCTGGTCGGAGTCGTCGGGCGCAAACTCGAAGTTCGGCCTGAGTGTTGCCGAAATGCTGTCGAAGCTGCGCGAACTGGAGGCGAGCGGCCTTGCCGACCGACTGGTGCTTCTGCATTGCCACATCGGCAGCCAGATCGCCGACATACATGTTCTGAAGCAGGCTGCCAGGGAAGTGACCCGGATCTACGCGGAACTCGTCAACCGCGGCGCGGGCATCAGGTATCTCGACCTCGGCGGGGGACTCGGCGTCAACTACGACCGGGACCATCTCGAGGAGGATGCGGGAATAAACTACAGCCTGCAGGAGTACGCGAATGCCGTCGTTTACACGGTGCACGAAATCTGTGCCGCGCACGGCGTCGCCGAACCGATCATCGTCACCGAGAGCGGCCGTGCGCTCACCGCACACCATTCGGCCCTGATCGTGCCCGTGCTCGGGACCCGTGCCAAGGACGATCCGGCGCTCGAGTACACGGTCGGCGAGGGGGCGGCTTGCGAGCCGGTTCAGGTCCTGCACTCGGTTGTTTCCGGCCTCGACTCCGTCGACGCGCCGGAAGAGCTGCTTGAGGCCTGGCACGACGCCAAAGAGCGCCTCGGTGAGGCGCGCAATCTGTTCTCGCTGGGCTACCTCGACCTCGAGCAGCGGGCGCTGGCCGAGAGCCTCTATTGGCGGGTGTGCTCGAAGCTGCTGGCTGCGCTTGGGCGATGCCCCGCGCCGACACTTCCCGAGGTCGCCGAGCTCGAGCGCCTGCTCACGGATTTGTACCTTTGCGACTTCTCGATCTTTCAGTCGATGCTCGATCACTGGGCGATCGGCCAGCCGTTTCCGATCATGCCGATCGACCGCCTCGACGAACGGCCGGACCGGCGCGGCGTGCTCGTCGACCTGACCTGCGACTCCGACGGCCGGGTGAAGCATTATGTGTCGGCCCACGCCGACAACAGCTTTTTGCCGCTGCACGCGCCGAACCCCGGCGTGCCCTACTATCTGGCGTTCTTTCTCATGGGCGCCTACGAAGACATCGTCGGCGATGCCCACAACCTGTTCGGGCGCGTGTCCGAAGCGCACATCTATGCGGACCCCGACGAGCCCGACAATTTCTGGATCGAGAAGATCATTCCCGGCACGGCGATCCAGGACATGCTCGCGCAGGTGCAGTACTTCCCGAACGACCTGCATCGTCGTATGAGCGAGCTGGTTCGCGCGAAAATTCAGGAAGGTGTCGTCCGTCCGACGCAGGGCATAGCGATCCTCGACCAGTACATGGCCTGCTTTGCGCAGAACACATACTGCAATCCGCGCGACATGGAACAGGACGTGCCGGCGTGAGCGACAAGCCGGACGCAGGGCCGGGCGGCAGGCACCTTGCCGTCGGGCTCGTGCAGATATCGATGCGGTCGGATCCCGAGGTGAACGATGCGCGTGCCGAGGACGGCATTCGCCGAGCGGCCGCCGACGGCGCGAAGCTCGTCTGCCTGCCCGAACTCTACCGCTCCCGCTATTTCTGTCAGACCGAGGATGCGGCGAACTTCGATCTCGCGGAGCCGGTTCCGGGTCCATCCACCGAGCGCCTGGCAGCCCTCGCGGCGGAGCTCGACGTCACGATCATCGCAGGCCTCTTCGAGCGGCGTGCAGCCGGTATTTACCACAACACGGCCGTGGTGATCGACCGGGTCCGCGGTTACCTCGGCAAGTATCGCAAGATGCACATTCCGGACGATCCTCGTTACTACGAGAAGTTCTACTTCACTCCAGGCGATCTCGGCTTTGCGTCGTTTCGTACTGAGTCGGCCGAACTCGGTGTGCTCGTCTGCTGGGATCAGTGGTTCCCGGAGGCTGCGCGCATGACGGCGCTCAAGGGCGCGGAAATACTCGCGTACCCGACGGCGATCGGCTGGCATCCCGAGGAACGCGACGAGGAAGGCGACCGTCAACTCACCGCCTGGGAGACCGTCCAGCGAAGTCATGCGATCGCCAACGGCTGCTTTGTCGTGGCTGTGAACCGGGTGGGATTCGAGCCTGAGCCCGGGGGCGCCAGCGGAATCGAATTCTGGGGGCGCAGTTTCCTCGCGGCTCCTGACGGATGCGTGCTCGCGCGAGCCCCCGACGATCGCGAAGCCGTGCTCGTCGAGCGGATCGACCTTGGCGAGGTCGAGAGCCACCGTCGTGCCTGGCCCTTCTTCCGGGACCGGCGAATCGACGCATACGGCCCGTTGATAAAGCGTTATGCCGACGAGAACGATGTTTGAGGAAGTACCGCGACTCCCCGCAGCGCTGACGCGGGCCGGGGATTTGTGAGTAGTGGACAGTCTCAACCCCGGCGGTATACGAGTTGACAGACGTTCCAGGCTTGACGTTGAGGTCGTGATCAGGTGAGGCCGCGTCGTCGTAGACAAGCGGTAGAGCAGGCGATCTGATAGCGGTGCAGCCCGGTGCCGCTGTACCGCAGCCGCTTTCCGAGAGGCTCAGAACATTGTGAGCCCGGAGCCACGTTTCCGCCGAACAACGATTCGCGTAGTTTCGGTACCGCGAAGTGTGGCCATTTGGCGATCATATTTGAAGTGCGACGCACATTAGCAACATTGAGACCAGGCCCGCGCAAGCCGGATAGTTACGCCGAAATCTCATGTATACTCGGGCGATTGCGGTCTGCGCGCGTGGTGCGTGCGTCGTGTCGCATTTGGGAAAATGCAACCGTACAGACGATTACGGAATGACGGAGAACAAAAATGAAACTCAGAAAAAAACCACTGGCGCACGCAGTCAGCGTCGCCACCGCCACTGCGGGAGCGTTCGTGCTTTATCCGCCCGTGCCGGCGCTAGGCCAGGAAGCGGGCCTCGAGGAAGTCATCGTGACGGGTTCGCGGATTCGTCGGGCCGTTTCGGACGCCCCGAGTCCCCTCTCGGTCATCAACCGGCTCGAGATCGATCTGACCGGACTGGAGAATGTCGCGGACGTGTTGCGTGGCACCAACTTCAACAGCTTCGGCTCCTATCGCGAACAATCCGGATCGAGCTACGGCCAGGTCGCGCTGGTGAGCCTTCGCGGCCTCGGCTCGGACCGCACCGCTGTATTGGTCAATGGCCGCCGGGTACCAGGCAACCCATTCACGGGAACCGCAG
>JAQAJI010000076.1 GCA_028278665.1 Candidatus Rariloculus versatilis | reverse complement strand
GTGGCTCTGTGTCACGGTTCCGACCCCAAACATAACCCACGGTGCTTGAGGCTAGGGCAGGTCAATCCATGATGTCTAGTGTACTCGATTAGTTTCGGCCACCGGAAACGGGCGACACCGATTGAGCCTGATCAGCCGATATATCTTTCGCGAAGCGCTCGGCAGCTCCCTGATCGCTATCGCCGTGCTCCTTGTGGTGTTCATGGGCAACCAGTTTGCCGAGATCCTCGGCGACGCGGCTGCCGACAGACTTCCACGGGACATGGTGCTCGAAATTTTCGGCCTGACGCTGCTCAGATTCCTGACGCTGCTGTCGCCGATCGGTCTGCTATTGGGCGTAATGCTTGCGCTCGCCCGCCTCAACCGTGACTCGGAGATGGCGGCGCTGTCGGCCTGCGGTGTCGGTACGGCAAGCCTGTTGCGACCGGTCGGCCTGATCGCGTTCCCGCTTGCCGCACTCGTGACGTGGCTCGCCCTTTTCCAGACACCCGACGCGAGCCGGGAAATCGAACAGATCAGGTTCGAAGCCAACACCAGCATGGATCTGGGTCTCCTCGAGGCCGGCAGGTTCATTACGCCGGATTCCGGACAAACGGTGTTGTACGCCCAGGAAGTGGAAGGTGAGGAGTTGCGTGACGTCTTCCTGCAGCGTGACCGCGATGGGCAGGTCGTCGTGATCGTTGCCGAGCGCGGTGAACGCATTCTGGATGCAGACACAGGCCAACTGACACTGGTGTTCCACGACGGCCGCCGCTACGAAGGCACACCGGGGCAAAGCGATTTCTCGATCGCGGAGTTCGCCGAACACGGGATCCCGATACGCGCCGACACCGAGGAGGAATTCGTCGAGAGCGTCGAGATCAAGCCTACTGCGGCGCTTTTCGCGTCGGACGATCCACTTGACCGAGCCGAATTGCAGTGGCGGCTGTCCGCACCACTTTCTCTGCTGATACTCGGTGCGCTTGCGATTCCGCTGAGCCGGACCTCGCCGCGGGAAGGTCGCTATGGCCGCCTCGGCGTCGCTTTCCTGATCTATCTGATCTACGTCAACTCGCTGTCGATCGCGCGTGTCTGGATCGAACGTGACGAGGTTCCTCGATGGCTTGGTCTGTGGTGGGTACACGCTGCGCTTGCGGTGGTCGTCGTGCTCATGCTGCTCAGCGATGCCGGGATCCTTCCGGGCGGACGCCGTGGACGGCGCGCGGTGGAGGCCTCGGCATGAAGCTGCTCTTCGCGTACATCGTCGTGACCGTGTTGAAAGGCGTCGCACTCGTGCTTGCGGTGCTGCTTGGTATCGGCGTATTCATCGAGTTCGTTGGCCAGCTTGGCGATGTGGGCGTCGCGAACTACGGGCTTGGCAGTGTCGTTGCGTACGTCGCGCTGCGGCTTCCCAGGCTGACGATCGAGGTGCTGCCCATCGCCGCGTTGCTCGGCGCGTTGCTGAGCCTGGGAAACCTGGCGGTGCATCGTGAACTAGTCGTGATGCGTGCCAGCGGTGTTTCAAGGGTCGGCCTGCTCGGTGCGGTGACCTTCGCAGGGCTCGTGCTCATGGTCGTGATGATTCTGCTCGGCGAGTCGATTGCGCCGTCGCTCGGCGCGTACGCGAGGGAAATGCGCACCCGCGCCCTGCTCGAGGACGTGAGCCTGGCGGCCGGCGAGTCGACGTGGCTGAAGGACGGGGATCAGATCATCAGCCTGCGCAGGCCCGCCGGATCGCAAAGCTTCGGCCGCGAAGTACTGCTTTTCGACCTGGCCGATGACCGCTCGCTTCGGCAGGTTGCGCGTGCCGACTCGACCGACATCGACCAAAACGATCAGCTCGTGCTCTTGAACTATCGCGAAACGGAGTTCTCGGCGGAAGGAATGTCCGTGCGGCAGGAGCGCGATGCACGCCGGGCTTTCTCCCTGAGCGCGGACCTCATCGGACTGTCCTCGGTACGCGAGGACCTGCTCGACACGGGAAGCCTGCGGCGCTACATCGGCTATCTGCGCGGCAACGGGCTCGATGCAGATCGCTACCTGGTCGCGTACTGGAGCCGGATCGCCAATGTCGTGTCGGTCGTGCTCATGACCGTGCTGGCCCTGCCTTTCGTACTTGGCGGCTTGCGCTCGGCGGGCTCGGGCACCCGACTCGTCGTCGGTCTCGTCATCGGACTGAGCTTTTACGGGCTTGGAGAGCTCTTCGCCAACAGTGGCGAGGTCTTCAATCTCGATCCGCGCCTCGTGGCCTGGACGCCAGGCACGGTGCTGTTTCTGTTTACCGTCGGTGCTCTCGCTCGAGTCCGCTAGGAGCCTGCGCCGTAGGAAGTCGCGAAAGCGAAAATTCGCTATCGCCGTCCCTTCGGTATTTGACGAAATCGATCGGGCGAAGGGGCGGATGAGAGCGGATTTGCAGCCGCGAATTCCTGCGGCGCAGGCTCCTGGGACTCTCCCGAAACTCGTTCTTTCCACAAACTCGTCGATCTGTCAAGAAACTGTAATCTTGGCGAACATTTGTCATGTTAAAGTTCTGTTAATGTTTTCAAGTAATTGAAAATCTTGAGAAATAAAGTTTTTTCGAATATTTCGGTCCTGGCGGTGCGAATCTCCGCGTCCTGTAACGCCAACGGCGGGACGGAGTTTTCCACTGAGTTATCCACAAGCAGCGTCGTCCCCGCGGTCAGCCATTCGTCGTACGCGCGCGGTCGGAAATCCCTGCCGGGCGGTCTCGAGGGGACCGCCCGATCGGTACCTTACAGTCGCCAACGGGGCTGCATGCCGCCATAATTGGCGTGCGTTGCGACGGTAACGTCGCGACGTGTCGTGAGCTTGCAGTTGAGGAGGCCCCGGATGATGTATCGATCGGCCACACGGTTCGCGCTTTCGGTCAGCGCGGTGCTTTCGGTTTTGCTCGCTTTTCCGACGCCGGCGTCGGCTGACGACGAGCCGGACCTTACGGGCATCTGGCGGAGTTTTCCGGGTGCACGTTCCCCGTGGCCCGGCGACTCGTATACCGACGAAGCTCGCACGAAGATCGATGCCTACCAGGCACTTATCGAGGGCACCGGAGCGACGCCGGGCGGTTTCTGCGTCGGTACGGGCATGCCTGGCTCGATGCTCGGCTCCGGCGGCTACCCCATGGAAATCATCCAGCGTCCGGAGCAGATCACTATCATCTACGAGGCGCACACCGAACTCAGGCGCGTCTACCTCGATGGCCGCGAAGTCGATCCGAACGAACTGATTCCCACTCGCAACGGTTTTTCGACCGGCCGCTGGGACGGGGATACGCTTGTGGTGACGACGACGAGCCTCAAGGAAGCCGTCGACCAGCGTTCGGCCCACAGCGACGAGGCGGAGATCGTCGCGCGCTACCGGCTGGGCGCGGACGACGACGGCAACAAACTGCTGATCGCCGATCTCACGCTGACGGATCCGCGCTTCTATACGGCTCCCGTGACCGTGACCAAGACATGGGTCGCTGCGGATCCCGATATGCGCATGCTGCCATACGAGTGCACGGAGCCCGACTGGGAGGACTATATCGACGATCTCAGGCGGCAGGCGGACGCAGGCGACGCCGGGGATTAGTCGACAATGATCAGGCCAATCAGCAATCCGATCGTGTGCTGCGGTATGCTCGTCGCGGCCGCGTTGCTCGGTGTCCCCGCGCTGCCGGCCGGTGCACACCATTCTGCGATACGCTTCGACCTGACGATCAGGGACCAAACGGTTACGGGAATCGTCAAGGAGTTCAAGGCGGCCAACCCGCATACACGCATCGTGCTTGAGGTCACGGACGAGAGGGGTACGCGGGACATCGAGTACGAGGGCCACAGCCGCAACAACTACTACCGTTCGGGCTGGCGCACTGGAATGGTCGAAGTCGGCGATACGATAACCCTGACCGCGGCGCCGACCCGCGACGGCAGCGATGGGGGTTATGCATTGCGCGTGACGACCGGGGACGGAGTCACGTTCTGAGCGATTCGCCGGGAGTCGTTCCGGCCGGGGCTACTCGACGGCATCCTCGTCGATCACGACGGGCATGACATCCACATCGATCGCGCCGATTTCCGCCGCGGGAGCTTCCACCGCGACCGAGGCGCCCGGTCCATCGTAGGGCAGTTGAGCGCGTTCGGGCGGCAGGGTCGGATCTCGGAACTCGGGTCGTTGCCAGCCATCGGGCGCGGGAATGAAATCCACGATCCTGAAATAGCGTGTGGGATCGCGTTCGCGAAACTTTGCCGCAATCTCGCTCATTGCGAGCAGGATCGATATGGTGATGACCGCGCCGCCGATGGATGCGATGACAAGTCTTGCCACGATGACGTCCCGTTTGCGGGGAAACTCATGCGACATCGTACTCGATTCCTGCCTGCCACGCCGCTCGTGTGCGGTCCCGAGAGTGCCTGCCGAGCCTGGCCCGGAACGGGTTTACGCTACGACAGGGCCGCCGATCTCGTGAGCGCCCCTTCAATTGCTGGGGAGAAGCCGCGTTTGCTACACTGAGCTGTTGATTTCTCTGATGTGGCGGCCGGATACGGGATCACCATGAGTTGGCGAAAGCAGAACGACAAGCCGTTCGAGTTGCACTCGGTGGAACAGTCCGATCCCCCTGAAGGCGGCCAGGGCACCGACTGGGTGCGCTACGAGATCATCCAGGGTCCGAACGTGATCACCGGTTACCGACAGGGCTCCGTACAGTCGATCAAGGAGGTCGCCGAGCAGATCGTCGTCGGCCTCAACGAGCGACGATCTCCCAAACGCGGCCGCGTCCAGTTGACGCGCCTGAATAAGACGAACAAGGCTCGCGCGTCCTAGGAGCCTTCGCCGCAGGCTCGTGCTCAGCACGCTTGCAGTCACACGTTTCTTTTCGTTTCGCCGCCGGCAAGGCGCCCGGCGCAATCGCATTGACTGTAGGCCGCCGCGATTGATCCGCGATGGCCGGCCTCAGGCTCGTGCTGCATCGCAAGCCGAGCCGCGCGAGGCCCGGATGATCGGGCAGGGCGCGGCGATATACTGGTGCCGGCCACCAGCCCGCCAACAAGTCAGGGGAGTTCGAAGTGTCCAGAATTGCTGTCGCGGCGCTTGCCGCGCTTGTTCTCGCGGGTACCGCATCGGCCCACCATGGTTTTGGCCGCTTCGATCGGACGCGCGAGATCCAGATCGAGGGGACGGTGACGGGTATCGACTTCGTCAATCCACATGCCTACGTGTACTTCGATGCGGTCGGGTCCGACGGCGAACCCATCGAGATGCGTTGCGAAATGCGAGCGGCGACCGTGCTGCGACGCTCCGGCTGGTCCGCCGAGATGTTCATCGAGGGCACGCACATCGCGATCGACGGGCGACCGCACCGCGACGACCCGGCTTCGTGCTACGTGGAGACACTCGTCCTCGGTAACGATGAGGCGCTTGAGCGCTACCAGCAGCTCAGCGACACGGCAGCCCCGGCAGCGCCTGCAGACAGGCTCGCACGCTTGCCGAGCGGCGTGCCGAACCTGGCCGGCGACTGGGCGCAGGAACAGTACCTCATGGCGCGGCCGCCCGGGGGCGGTGGCGCGCTCGTGCCGAAGAGCATGGTTGAAGCCGTCAACGCCGGCGAAATCGCGCCCGAGGATGTGCCGGGATCGGACTGGAGCGCCCGTCCGGTGACCTACACCGAAGCCGGTCAGGCCGCCGCCGCCGACCTTGCCAACGCACCGCCGGGGTCTGCGCCGCGCCTGCGCTGCGAGATCACGAGCATCCTGTTCGACTGGACCTTCGACGGGCCGATCAACCGCATCGCTCAGGCTGACGACGCGATCACGATCGAATACGGCCGCGGCCTGATCCGGACGATCCACATGGACCTGGACGAGCACCCCGCGACCATCATGCCAAGCCGTGGCGGACATTCGATAGGCCGCTGGGAGGGTGACACGCTCGTCGTCGACACGATCGGGTTCGAGCCGGGCATAATCGCCGGATCGGTTCCCCACAGCGGCGAACTGCACGTGGTCGAACGTTTCACGCTCGATCCGGAGACCATGGCGCTCACGCGCGACTACGTTGCCGAGGACACGCTTTACTATGCCGACCGGTATGTCGGCTCCGCCATCGTGTTTCCGGCCGATGCGCCGTTCGCCGTGGATCCGTGCGAGGAACTTGCTTACGAGTACATTACGCCAGGCGAGGACGCGAGCGGCGAGGGCCCGGAGCAATAGCCGAGGCCGAATTCTCGTTCCCGCTCAGCAGGCGCCTCTGCTTCGAAGCACGCGCCGTTATGCGCTGCGACGGCCGCTGCCCGGGGTTTCCGGTTCGAAGGCGCGCAGCGTTACCGAGATCCTGCGGCCGCGGTAACGCCTGAACCGCGGCAGTTCGTGCGTCCACGCCAGATTCGTCGCGTAGGGCATGAGAAACACGTCGCCGTTGCGGGCGACGAGGTCGGTGAATCCCTTGCCGCGCCAGGGGCGCAGCCGGAACACGCGTTGCTCGCCGAACGACACCGTCACGATCGCTGCGTCAACAACTAGCATGCGCCGGCTGTCGCGATGGGCGCTGATGTAGTGCCCGAGCGCGCCGTCGTACCAGTTGAGCAGCAGGCCGTTGAGCCTCGCGTCGACGGCGGCCCGGCACCAATCGTGTATTTGTGCGAGCGATTCGGGAATCGGCAGTGCCGGGCTTTGAGTGCCGCTGAAGACGTAGTTCCTGCCGTAGGCCTGTTGCCAGCGCGGCGTCCTGACGAGCCGATGGTGCACCCGGATTTCGTGAAACTCGGCGGGATGCAGCGACCACAGTGCCTCGAACGCGGCGCAGTCCGGGATCAACGAGTCAGGCAGGCGGCCCTGGTAGAGACCGTGCCCAGCGTCGAGATCGATGCGCCTGAAGGCTGAAGGCTCGTTCAAGGAATGCAGTTCTGCCCGATTGCCCGCAGCTACAGCACCGCCGCGTCGAATTGCGCCGCGAATGCCTGCAGTGGACGCCGGAAATCGACATCCGCTTCCCGAGCGACCATCGCCCGATTCTCATCGGCGCGCGTCAGCCCGAGCGTTTTCGGAGCGGCGAGGTTGCAGCTCGCCCGTTCGGCGCACAATCGTTCCAGAAGCTCGGCCGTGTCCTCAAAAACCTCGATGGTCGAGCCGCGCCCATGGCCTCCGGCCCGGCCGAGCGCGGCGTCGACGGGTGTCAGGCCGTCCGCGTCCACGACATCGATCCTGGCGCCGCGCTCGACGAGTGCCTCGACGACCGCATTCCAGCCCCAGAAGGCCGCGCCATACAATGCCGTTCGGCCGATACCCCGCGATCCCGCCCGGCGCGCCGTGGTCGGCGCGTTGATGTCGGCACCCGCATCGAGCAGCAGCGTCACCGCTTCGATCGATTTCTGCTCGACATCGGGCGTCAGGTAATGCGGAATGCCGGGGCCGTAGCCGCGCGGATCGCACTCGACGGAGCCATAGCCTGCCGCCGCCATGAGCGGTGTGACACCGCCGTCGTTCGGCAGCTCGAGCAGCGCACCATGGTCAATCAGCAGCCGTACCGCGGCCGTGTCAAACGTCTTGGCTGCCCGAAGCAGCGGCGTTGCGCCGATCGACAGGATCGCGTCGCAGCCGCGGTCGTCGCCAATGTGCCGCCAGAGCGGGTGCATCTTCAGTTGAACGTTGGGGTTCGCACCGGCCTGAAGCAGCATCGCGATGACCTCGAGGCTCGAGGTCGCGTCGACGGAGGGGCGGTCGGGCCGTCCGCCGCGCGGCAGCGTGTTGACATCGACGGCCGAGTAGAGCGGCGTGCGTCCGAGCCAGTCCCACTTGTTGGGATTGGCACCGGCCTCGATGAGCAGTTTCGCGACATCGAAATTGAAATTGTCGATCGCGAGGAATAGCGGCGTCACGTTTTTCGGATCGGCGAGATCGATGTCGGCGCCAGCCTCGACGAGCAGCCGCGCGCACTCGACGCAGCCTTCGCGCGCCGCGAACAGCAGCGGCGTCAAACCGCCGAACGGCCGGTACATGCGCCGCGGCTCGCCGGTGACCTGGCGGGGCCAGTCATTGACGGCCGAGCGCGCGTCGACATCGGCGCCGCGCTCGATGAGGAGTTCCACCAGTTCGGGTTGTCGTTGGGCCGCCGCCCACATCAGGGCGGTCTGGTTGCGCCAGGACTCCCGTGCATTGACGTTCGCGCCGCGCTCGATCAGCAGCCGCGCGGCCTCGACATGGTTCGAGCGCGCGAGGACCATGAGCGGCGTCTGCCCGTCCGGGCCCAGGGCATCGATCTCGGCGCCCGCGTCGAGGAGGCTCCCGATGACGGCCGCATTGCCGACGACCGCAGCTTCGCCGAGGGGCGTCGAGCCGTAGTCGTTGGCTGCATTGGCATCCGCGCCAGCCGCGAGGAGCTCATCGACAAGTACGAGGCTGTCGTGGTAGACGGCCCAGTGCAGCGCCGTTGTGCCGTCCGGCGCGCGAAGCGAGACGTCGCCGCCCTGTTCGATCGCGACGCGCGCGGCCGCGACATCGTTGCCCTGTGCCGCGTCGACGAGCGTTTCATCGGAACGAACCGCCTCCGAAGCAATGCTCAGCGTTACCAGCGAGACGAGCAACACGAACGGCTGCAACGCACTCCTTTCGGTCAGGCCATGCGATGGGCTATTCCACCCATCAGGCTTGGCGAAGCGGCCTTGCGCCCGTTCAGGCCTTGCGAGGCGGTCTTGCGCCAAAATCAGCCGTCTTCGGCGAGGCGGTCGCCCGCCAATCGGCGCGACCTGTGCCACGGACCGCTAGACCTCCGCCAGCTCGCCCGTGCTGTCGCCGACCGATTCCGTCGGTACTCCGGCCCGGTTCAGCAGCGTCAACAGCAGGTTTGCAAGCGGCGTGCGGTCCGGATAGCGCAGGTGCCTGTTGCCCCGGATCGTGCCGCCGCCGCGACCCGCGACGAGCGTCGGCAGCGGGAAGTTGTTGTGCGAATTGCTGTTGCTCATGTTGCTGCCGTAGAGCAGGATCGAGTTGTCGAGCATGGAACCGGCGTCGCCGTCGGGGATCTCTGCGAGCCTGGTCAGGAAGTCGGCGAAAACCTGCGAGTGGTAGCGCTGCACGACCACGAGCTTCTCCATCGAGCCCTTGTTCTCCGCGTGGTGCGACAGGGGGTGGAAGGCGTCCGGGATGCCGATGTGCGTATACGGCTGATTGCTGACCTCGGCCGCGAGCATGAAGCTCACGATGCGTGTCATGTTTGCCTGGAATGCCGCGACGATGAGGTCGTGCATGAGGCGGATGAGGTCGTCGAAGTCCGGCCGCGCAACGGGCACATCGGGCAGGTCCACTGTCGAGAGATCGCGTTGCCCGAGCAACTCGATGCGGCGTTCGATCTCGCGGACGCTTGCGAGGTAGTCGTCGACGAGAACGCGGTCGGCGGGGCCGAGCTTGCGCTTCAGATCCGCCGCTTCGCCGGCCACCATGTCGAGCAGGCTGCGGTAGTCGTTCGCGACCTCGCTGCGTTGCTCCGGGGTCTTGCCGCGGCCGAAAATCTTTTCGAAGGCCTTGCGCGGCTCGGACTGCATCGGCATCGGCGTCGTCGGCGCACGGAACGAAATCGTCCGCCCGTAGCTGCAGCCGTAGGTCCCGTCACAGGCCGCGCCGCCGCCCTCGTCCTCGGTCGCGAGTTCGAGCGACGGCAGTGGCGTGTCCTGGCCGATGTGCGCGGCTGCGACCTGGTCGACGGTAACACCGGCGAAGGGTGCATGACTCTGTCGCGGATGCTCGCAGGACAGCCAGGTCGCCGGCACGATCGCGTGCACGGCGGAACTTTCCGCAGGCTTGTTGCCGAGCCCGCTGACGACGGTCAACTGGTCGCGGTGCGGGGCCAGCGGCTCGAGAATCGGTTTGAAGTCGAAGTCCGGCCCTTCAATGTCGGGCGTCCAGCGGTTCATCTCGGCGCCGAAGCGCGTGTTGTCCATGATCGCGCCGTGCGGCAGGTAGAAAAAGCCCATGCGCGGCGCCGGTCGGGCCGCGGTCTGCGCGAGCGCGGTCGCCGCAGGCACCATCGCGCTCAGCAGCGGCAGCCCGATCGACGCGCCGCCGGCGCGCAACAGCATCCGTCGCGACAGATGCTTCTTCGTGATGAACATGCTCAGTTCCCCTGCGCCTGCAGCGCGTCGCCGGTGCCCGAGTCCGGAACCGCACGCATCCGGAACGCGTCGCTGGCGGCGATTCCGAGGACGATCGACCGGAAACTATAGCCTGACGCTGCGGCTTCGGCCACGATCGCGCGCGCTGTCGGCAGGTCGTAGTACTCGAGCCCCCGGCCGAGCGCATAGGTCATGAGCTTCTCCGTCAGTGCCTGAACGAAGAGTTCCGGCTGCGCCGCCAGCGCGCGGCGCAACTGGGCGGGATCGTTGACGGGCGTGCCGCCGGCGAGTTCGCCGCTCGAGTCGATCGGCAGGCCGTTTTCGCGTTCGCGCTCGCGCCATTCGCCCACGACGTTGAAGTTTTCGAGCGCCTGGCCGAGCGGGTCGATGACGCCATGGCAGTGGTTGCAGGATGGCTCGGTGCGGTGGCGCACGAGGCGTTCGCGAACGGTGCGCGGAATATCGCCCGGGGCGGGGGTCAGGTCGGTCTCGACACCCGCCGGTACCGAGGCGGGCGGTGTCGCGAGGATGTGATCCATGATCCACGCGCCACGCAATACCGGCGAGGTGCGGTCGGGATACGAAGTCACCATCAGCACACTGGCCTTGCCGAAGAGTCCAAAGCGACGCGGGTCGTCGAGTTGCACGCGCCGGAACTGGTCGCCACGCACCGCGTCGATCCCGTAATGGCGCGCGAGCCGCTCGTTGACGAAGGTGTGGTTCGCCGTGAGCAGGTCGAGCACGCTGCGCTCCTCGCGCAGGATGCTGTCGAGAAACTGTTCCATTTCCTGCCGGAAGGCGCGGCGCAGATCCTCGTCGAAGTTCGGGTAAAGCCGCGGGTCAGGATCGATCGCCTCCACGCGGCGAACGTCGAGCCATTGGAACGCAAAGTTCGTCACGAGCGAGTCCGAGCGCGGATCGGCCAGCATGCGTTCGACCTGCCGGCGGAGCACTTCCGGGTCGCCGAGTTCGCCGCGTTCGGCGAGCGCGAGCAGCGTCTCGTCGGGACCGTGGCTCCATAGGAAGAACGCGAGCCGCCACGCGAGCTCCAGGTCGCTGATGACGTAGGCAGCTCCGGCGTCGAGTCCTGCAGGAGGATCGCCGGGTTCGGTTCGGTAGAGGAACTTCGTGCTGGCGAGCACGGCCATCACGCCTTTCTGAATGCCCGCCTGGAAATCCCCGCCGCCGGCGCGCCCGGCATCGTAGAAGCCGAGCAGGGGTTCGATATCCTCATCGTCGACGGGACGGCGAAACGCCCGGTAGGCGAGGTTCTCGAGAATCTCGCGCGCGCAGGGCCGTTCCTCGCCGGCTTCGCTCGGGTGGCAGACGAAAATCCGGTCTCGGCTCGCAGTCGATCCGCCGATCCCGGCCGCGTTGTACGGACCGATGATTTCGAGGCCGTAGAGCCGCGGCACGTCAGGCACGCCTTCGCCGGGCGTCAGCGCGCTGAGCAAGTAATCGCCTTCGGCGAAACTGCGTGCGACGAAGCTTGCTCCGACAACATGCTCGCCAGCGGTGACGTTGACGCGGATGTTCCGGAAACGGTTCCGGATCCGCTCGACGCCCTGAATCTGCTCCTGATCGAGCGTTCTTGAATCCTCTTCGCCGCCGATGAAGTCCTCGAAGACCTTCACGCCATCGATCGTGACGACGAGGCGGTGGCGGTACTCGAGCCAGCCGTAGGGATAGCCGCGCAGTTCGGAGCCCGGGGTCGAGGAGATGTTGAGGCTGATCCCGTAGTCGCCGTCGGCGGGAAAGTAGTGCTCGACGGCAAGCCCGCCGCGCGTCCCGAGCGGCAGCCCGGCAACGTGGGTGGTGCGGTTCTCGCGGTCGGAACGATAGTCCGCCCTGGCGAGGTCGGGCGCGGCTTCGCCAACGGCGCGGATGCTGATGTCGCGCGCGGCCGCGAGGTACTGATCGAGGTGGGTCGGCGATACGCTCAGTACTTCGGCGATGTTGTCGAAGCCTTCGCTCGCGATGTCCTGCGGCAGCAGTGCCTGGGCGTCGATGCGGATGCCGAAGAGATCCTCGATCGCCCGTGCGTACTCGGTGCGGTTCAGACGATGCGGCGCGACATGGCCGGGCATCGGGCCTCGAGTTGCGGCGGCTGCGTCAAGCGAGGTCTCGAGCGACGCGACAAAGGCGTCGACGCGTTCGCCATCGGGGCGCGGTCCGCCGGGCGGCGGCATGAGGTCGCCGCGGAGCTTGCGAACGACTTTTTCCCAGGTTTCCGGGTCGACGGCGATGTCATCGGGCGCGGCGGATTCGAACGAGAGGTCGGCCGCGTATTCGGTGTCGTTGTGGCAGTCCGAGCAGTAGCCGTCGAGGAGTTGCCAGTGCTCGGCGAGCGCGGCGCCCGGCGGGGCGTCGGATTGTGCGCAGCCTCCGAGCAGCGCTATGCCGGCAAGCACCGCGGTTACGCGCAGGCGGCCTCGCCCCGAGGGCCTGGCAAGCCGCCTAGAGCGAGCCATCCAGCCGCCCCTGCCACCACAAGCCGCCGTAGACGTTGGCGATGAACCGCTCGCGGTTGCTGCCCCACGCGGCATCGAACTCGGCCGTGACTCCGGCGGCAAGCATCTCGTCGGCGCTCTTGCCCTGCCGCATCATGGTCTCGACGCGTTCTCGCACGGTTGCGACCATCTCGTACTGTCGCTCGAGCTGCCCGCGCGACTGCTCCGGTCCCGTTCCCGGTACGATGATCGTAGCGTCGTCGCTGAGTTCGATGAGCTTTCGCGTCGCGTCCATGAGGCCGCCGATCCAGCCGCCGGTCGCGTAGTCGAGCACAGGGTAGGCGCCCGCGCAGACGACGTCGCCCGTGGCGATGACGTTGCGGTCGCGAAAGCGGACATAGATGTCGCCGTCAGTGTGCGCCTCGCGCAGGTGCCCGTACTCGATCCGTTCGCCGCCGATGTCGAGCGCGATGGGTTGCGGGTCCGACGAGAAAAACGTTTCCGTCGGCAGCGCGGCGGGCGGGCGCGGCCGGTAGGTGCGGTCCTGCCAGTCGACGTAGTACTCGGTACTCATCCACAGGCGCGTGTTCTCGTGCGCGACGATTTTCGCACCCAGTCGAGCGAAGAATTCGTTGGCTCCCGTGTGCTCGACGTGCCAATGAGTGTTGAAAAGTACGTCGACGGGCATGGCGCCGAGTGTCGTGTTGACGATTTCGACCAGCCCGGCGGCGTCATCGGCCGATCCGCTGTCGACGAGCACGGCGCCGTCCGTGCCCTTGAAGAGCAGCACGTTGCCGCCCGCGCCCGTGATCCGGGTCAGGCCGTCCTGCAGTCCAACCGAGGCGATCGGCGCGGTATGCGATTGGGCGAACGCAAAACGCGCGACGCCGAGCCACCCGCCGCATGCCGCCGACGCGCAGGCAGCGCCGAGGGTACGCCGTAAAAAGCCGCGCCGATCGTCGTAAGCCGGCAATGAGCTGTGTTCGACACTCGCGAGCGGGCGCTCGTGCAGGCCGGACCTGCTGCTTTGTGCACGGTATCCGGTCAACGCTGCGCACGTTCGTCCGTGGCGCATCGATGCTCCCGTTGGTGTCGAAGAAGGCGATGGTAGCAGAGACTCGGGCGATTTCTCGGGCCGGTACCGCTGTGCGTCATGACCGCTGCATGACTTGAGATAAACTAGCCTGAAACTCGCGAGGGGCAGAACCAATGACTGACAAGACGAAGAACCTCGATCGCCGGTCCTTCATGGGCGGCGTGCTGGGAGCCACCGCCGGCGTGGGCGCAGCAGCTTTTCTGGCCGACAGGGCCAGGGCGCAACAGCCGGGCGTGCCGCCGGACGAGGAGCTTCGCCCGTCCATGCGCCGTCCGGCATCGCTCTACAAGCTCGAGGCCACGATCCACGACTGCGAGGTCGACGGGACCGTTCCGTCGGACCTCAACGGCGCCTTCTACCGTGTCGGCCCCGACCCTCAGTATCCGCTTCGCTCCGGCAACATCCCGTTCGACGGCGAAGGCCACGTCAGCATGTTCCGCATAAGGAATGGCCGCGTCGACTACAGCAGCAGGTTCGTCAGGAACGATCGCTGGCTCGCCCAGAACGAGGCCGGCCGGCTGTTGTTCCCGATGTACCGCAACCCGTCGATGGACGATCCGAGTGTCGCGGGCCTGAGCCGCAGCACGGCCAATACGCACATCATCAATCACAGAAACCTGTTGCTCGCGCTCAAGGAGGACAGCCCGCCGTCGGCCCTCGATCTGCTCACGCTCGAGACGCTCGTGCCGAACTACACCTTCGACGACCAGTTGCCGAGCAGGACCTTCACGGCGCATCCGAAGATCGACTCGGAGACCGGCAACATGGTCGCGTTCGGCTACGAGGCCGAAGGCCACGGCAGCCGCGTCGTGTCGATGTTCGAGATCACGCCCGCGGGCGAGGTCGTCTGGGATGCGAAGATCGAAGTGCCCTACGTCGGCATGCTCCACGACTTCGCCGTGACGCGGAACCACATCGTGTTCTACGTGATTCCGTTGGCTTTCGACCAGGCGCAAATGGACCGCGGCGGGATTCACTGGTCATGGGATGCCGCGCGGCCGACGTACTTCGGGTTCGTGCGGCGCGGCGGCGACGGTTCCGACATTCGGTGGATCGAGGGACCGACGCGCAGTGCCACGCACGTCATGGGCGCGTTCGACGACGGCAACGAACTCTACGTCGACGTTGAGATGTCGATGTCCAATCCGTTTCCGTTCATGCCCATGCGCGACGGTGCGCGGTGGGACCCGATCGCCGGCTCAAGCCACATCACCCGGCTGTCCGTAGACCTTTCGGGGTCGCGGCCGAGCAACTACGGCATCGAGCAACTCTACCCGCACGTCGGCGCCTTGCCACGGCAGGACGACCGCTACAACACGGTGCCCTACCGCTACGGTTTTCTCGGCTGTCCGAACCCGCGCGCCAGCGATCCGCGCAATGCCGGCGCCTGCTACGCGCGCTTCGATCACCAGACGCGCACGGATACGCTCTTCGACTTCGGTCCGGACACTTCGCTTGCGGAGTGCTGTTTCGCGCCGCGCAGCGCCGATGCGCGCGAAGGGGAGGGCTACCTGATGGGCCTGGCGACGCGCAACGACGAGAACCGCCGCGGGGATCTCGTGATTCTCGACGCCGAACACCTCGCCGACGGTCCGGTCGCGACCGTCAAGCTGCCGATGCGCGCCGTGGGTCAGGTGCACGGCTGGTGGGTGCCAGCTGCCGAACGCCTAGTCGCGATGGCTCGCCGTACGCATGCGGGGAGCCGCACGACCGATCGCTTGAGACACGCGGTAAATACATCCGAACTACGCTCCGCGCGCGCGTCCATGTGCGCGAGGGTCTCAACGCGCTACTTGGCGAGAGTCGGCGTTGCGGAAACGCGCGTCCCTGCGCGCGAGGGTCTCAAGCGAACGGTCGTGTGATTCTCCCTGGCGTCTGCGCGAGACTCTGCGTCGTTGGAGGCTACCGCTTACGGGCCTGCGCTGGCCGTTGAGCTGTCGACGCAGTCGTAGGCGCTGACCGTGAGGTCGGGCCGCCAGACGAAATAGCGCGTCAACTCGAAGTCCTCGGTAAATGTTTCGGGATCGCTGATCGAGATCCGGTAATCCATGCGTTGGCCATCGGCGCTCGGCATGAAGCGCTCGACGACGCGGATGTTTTCGCTCTGGCGAAGCCCTTCCGGGGAAAACAGCTCTGCCAGCATGTGAGTCGTTTCGACGACGAGCGTCTCGCCGTCCCAGGTTCCGGTCGAGAATCCGAGGAAGGCGTGCTCGACCGGCGGTGACACGTCGCCCATGTGAATGCGCCTGACGGCGTCGTCTTCCTCCATGCGAATCACGATGTCCTCGCCGTCGCGAACGAACTCGATCGGGTACGGCGTGATCATGATCAGCGGCATGGCCTTTGGCGTGCAGTCATTGAGTTCGGCGCTCGTGGCATCCCATTGCGCGAGCGTTGCCCGGCCGGCATCCGTGAGCGGGTAGCCGCCCTTGTACATCGGGAAGGCCGCGGGATCGTCGAGCACCGTGCCCCAGACGCGGAACACGCCTTCGGCGTTGAGGCGCGCCTCGGTTGCAGTCTGGTCATCGAGGTCCGGAACAATGAGTTCGCCGGTGTCTGCGTCGGTCCAGCGCGGCGTAACCCCGATCGACAGCAGTATCTCGCGGCCGTCGGCAAGCAGCATCTGGCGCCCGTATATGCCCGTCTCGTTGCGAAGGGCAGCATCGCCGGCCAGCCGCACGCGGTCTCCGACCTGCACGAGTTCGGGGTCCACGCCGCGAGTGCGCAGCACGCTGAAGCTGCCCGTTTCGACATCCCATATCGAAGTCTCACCCGATTCGTCGGTCACTTCGATACGCATGCGTCCGTGCGGATTGAACCACGAGAGTTCCGCGATGACCCCTTCGATCTCGAGGATTCGGTTCGGATCGTAAAACCCGGCAAACGAGTGATGCGCGCCTGAGATCATCGGGAGCACCAGCAGTGCGAACGCCGTACCAATCTCAAGCGGGGCAAACCCGCGAGTTTCATGCCTGTGTGTTCGTTGCTTGCGCGATATCCTTGTCACTGCTGTGTCCTCGCGTCGAAACCCGGTAGGGCTCCATTCTACCTGTTCGCCGGGCGCGTCAAGCCGGTCTCGACGGGGGAGCGACAGCACGCGCACTTCACAGCGGAGTGTCCAGGGCGCACAATGGTCATCGTAGCAATGCCGTGCGTTCGTAAAGCGCACTGCAATCCCCCGAACCAAGCCGCTACCTCGACGCTCCCGACCCGAGCGCAGTCGCGGGAACCTACTTCACGGAAAATCAATCCACGGGACAACAACCATGAGTCAAGCAAGGGATCTGATCGACCAGCTCATGAACGCCGCCGGCGCATCGAACGGTTCCGGCGGAGCACGCGGCCGTAGCGGCATGCGCCGTCCGAGCGGTTTGCAGGGCGGTGCGCTGGCGATCATCGTCGGCATCGCCATCGTCGCCTGGGCGGCGTTCAGCGCGTTCTATACGGTGCAGCCGGAGCAGCGGGCCGTCGTCAAGCGATTCGGCAGCGTGATCGGCATCACCGATCCGGGGCTGCACTTCAAGTTGCCGTTCGGCATCGACCAAGTGCAGCTCGTTGCGACCGAACGCGTGCTCAAGCAGGAATTCGGTTTCCGCACCGAAGACGCCTCAGCGCTTCAGCGAACCCGCTTCGCAGATGAGGACTTCCCGGGCGAATCGTTGATGCTCACGGGCGACCTCAACATCATCCAGGTGGAATGGGTCGTTCAGTACCGCATAGGAGACCCGATCCGCTTCCTGTACGGCATGCGCGATCCCACCGGCACCTTGCGCGACCTGTCCGAGTCGGTGATGCGGCGCATCGTCGGCAACCGCATCGGCAGCGACGTGCTGACGGTCGGCCGCGTCGACATCGCGAACACGGCGCGCGACGAGATCCAGGCCGCGATGGACCGCTACGACAACGGCATCAGGATCATCACCGTCGAGCTTCAGGACGTCGTGCCGCCGCCGCGCGTTCAGCCGGCCTTCAACGAGGTTAACGAAGCGCGCCAGGAGCTTGAGCGCATGATCAACGAGGCGACAATGCAGGCCAATCAGGCGATTCCGCGAGCACGCGGCACGGCCAACAGGATCATCTCCGAGGCCGAGGGTAACGCGATCGAGCGCGTCAACCGGGCCTTGGGCGAAACGGCGCGATTCACGGCTGTGTTGTCCGAATATCGCAACGTGCCTGATGTCACGCGCTCGCGCCTGTATCTGGAAACGCTGAACGAAGCGCTGCCTAGGATCGGCCGCGTGTTGGTCGTGCAGGATGACCAGATTTCGCCGCTGCCGTTGCTCAATCTGCCCGACACG
>JAQAJI010000075.1 GCA_028278665.1 Candidatus Rariloculus versatilis | reverse complement strand
CTGGGGCGCCCGGACCGGGCCGGCGTACGCCTCGGCAGCCGTGTTGGCCGGTGCCTTGACCCGGTGCGCCGCGCGCGCGCGGCCGACGAGCAAGGAGAGCACCGTGTAAAAGACCAATCCGAGCAGAATGACGATGTATACCAGTTCCATGAATTATTCCCCTCTTTGCCTCTTTGCCTCATTGCCGGAGCATCGCGGCCCGGCCCGCAGCTCTGGGCGCGCCCGGAATCCGCATCGCGTCGTCGAGTGGACCCGGCGCTAGGCGTCGCGATCCTCGGGCATCAGCACGAACTCGGGATACGCCTCGATTCCCAGCTCCCCGGCGTCCTGCCCAAGTTCCTCGACGGTTGGCGAAATGCGGGCGCCGATCGTCTTGTCGATGACCAGCCAGACCGCGTACGAAACCGCAAATACGAATACTCCGACGGAAACGATTCCGGCAATCTGGGCAAGCAGGTTGCCACCGGCCGCAATGCAGACTGCCACAGTGCCCCAAACTCCCGCGAAGAGATGCGCGGGAACCGCACCGACGACATCGTCCACCTTGATCAGTTCCATGAACCTGATCCCGGCAACGCAGATCATCCCGCCGATCGCGCCAATGACGATGGCCCAGTGGTGATCGACGATATCCGGGCCCGCGGTGATGGCGACGAGCCCCGCGATGGCGCCGTTGAGCCCCGCGAACAGGTCGATACGCCCGAGTATGGGGCGCGAAACGCTGATCGCCGTCAATACGCCGGCGGCGGCGGCAAGGTTGGTGTTGGCCAGGATGTTGCTGATGGCCACCGCGTCGGCGGCACTTCCAAGGGCAAGCTGCGATCCGCCGTTGAACCCGAACCAGCCGAGCCACAGTATGAATACGCCCAGGGTGACCGCGGGAACGTTCGAAGGCGGGGTCGGCCTCACGGTCCCATCGTCACGGAACTTGCCGCTCCGCGGCCCGATTACCATGGCGCCGGCCAGAGCCGCCCATCCGCCTGTGGAGTGCACGATCGTCGAGCCGGCGAAGTCCTGAAACCCGAGCGCGGCCAGCCAGCCACCGCCCCAGGTCCACGCGCCGACGATCGGGTAAACGATAGCGGTCAACACGGCAATAAAGGCAAAGAACGACCACAGCTTGACCCGCTCGGCGAGCGTCCCGGAGACGATCGAGGCGGTGGTCGCCACGAAGACCATCTGGAAGAACCAGTCCGACATCGTCGAATAACCGTTGGCGACAACAGCGTCGACGGCCGACTCCTGGCCCTGTAGCAGCGCGATCTCCTCCGGTGAGGAGCCGTACAGGAATTGCAGCGATCCGATAAAGCCGCCCTCGGCGACATCGACGTACATGAGGTTGTAGCCGACCAGAAAGAAAGCCAGTCCCGCGATGGAATAAAGACCGATATTCTTCAGGCAGATCGCCGATGCGTTCTTGGTGCGCACGGACCCGGATTCGAGCATCGTAAAGCCCGCGCACATCCACATGACGAGCGCGCCCCAGACGAGGAACGAAAACGTGTTGAGCACGAACTGCGTTTCGCTCTCGACGGCCGCGCTCGCCACCGACGGCACGAGCCAAACGGCGAACGCTGCGAGTAACACGCCGGCGCGAAGGCTGCGCCCGGCCGGCGCAACTGCGGATGAATGCACGTTCATGTTCTTGTTTTCCCGGTGTCCTGCACCCGCGCGCCCGGTCGGCCCCACACCATTGCGGCGCCTCCGGCACGACGCTCGGGAGACTCCCCGGCGAGAATCAAGCAGCGTGTACCGATGTCCGGCAACACATTATTGATCTTCGCCCCGGAAGGTTATCAGATTCTTGCGCTATGCTGACGCAGCAGGTCAGAGTTCCCGGCGACGATTCCCGTATCGCCAGCCGGCTGACGATCCCGTTATATTGAATTTCCCTACATCAAGCAGCTTGCGCATCGCGTTCATCGCGGGCTCGGCGGCCATTGTCGCGAACGCCACCGCGCAACCCCTGTAGGAAGTCGTCGTCAGAGCGGCTACCGGAAGCAGGATTGCACGCCAGGCGGAGTCGCCCTCGCCGCTTGCGCTTTACCAGAGCGAACCGCTCCGCGATGCGGGGCTCCGTGATCTGAAGGATATCGTAGGCGTACTCGCCATCAACGCCGGATCCGAAGACAATTCGGACAACCTCACATGGACCGGGCAGCTTTCCGGATCGAGGACGCAGTCCCTACCTGTAGCGGTACCCGGACGATCCGGCGACGCTGCCGCCTGTCAGTCGATCGCCTCGACATGCAGCAGCAACCCGCTTCTTGACACGACCCTGACCCTGGACCCGGCGGCTATTGGGGTTGCACTTGCCGAGCGGGCCCGCCACCGCTCGCCACGCAGCGCCACGCGGCCTTCCCCGTCGCTGGAGAAGTCGGTGACGGCCCGGCCGATCTGCCCGGCCGCTTCACCCGGCTCGATCGTGATCCGGGTCGGCGCGAAGCGCTCCATGAGCAGTGCCGTCACGATATCGCCGACCACGATGATGATCGCCGCAACAAGCAGCGCGCCGGGTTCGAAGAGTCGGTCGAGGCGAACCAGCACCCACGCGGCCAACGCGACGAAGAACGCCGTCTCAACGCCGATGATCCACCACTTCTGCCGCGTGGAAAGTGTCATGGCCGCAGCTCCGGCCGGTGCGTGAGTCCTGTTCCGGCGCGTGGGGCAGCTTTGTGTCGCTTGGGACGAACGCCCCGCCGTCGAAGAAGGTGATGTCTCGGCCCATGGCGCGCTGCGCCTGATCGCGCGTGTATTCGGCGCTGCGCCCGGCAATCGCGTCGCTCAGTCCGGCAGGGCGTAGACATAGAGCGCGTTGCCCGTCGCCGGATGACGAATCTCCGGCGCGATCAGGCTCGGTACGAGGCGCGGGCTGCCGCCGCCGAGCCCCGTCGTGACGGCGAGGTACTGCTTGCCGTCAACGCTGAACGTAAGCGGAAAACCCTGTACCGACGTACTGAGCCGCGTGCTCCACAGCACCTCGCCCGTCTCGACATCGACCGCCTTGAACTCGCGGTCGAGATCGCCCGCGAACGCGAGCCCTCCGGCCGTCGACAGCACCGCCGTCAGGAAGGGCGCGCGTTGTTCGAGCGTCCACAACTCTTCCATCGTCGAGACATCGTAGGCGGCGAGCTTGCCGATGTTGCCGTCGGTGCCGGGCATCTCGTACCAGCGCCGGTCGGCACCCGCACTGCCGCCGCCGGATTCGAACGCCACCTCGCGTGCGCGGATGTCCAGACAGCTCTGGCTGAGCGGGATGATCAGGCTGTTCGCACCGGGGTGATAGCTGATGGCCTGCCAGTTGTGGCCGCCCTCGGTGCTTGGACAGGCCTGGATCCACTCGCCGATCCGGTGTTCGACGATGTCGGCGCGGTATTGCGGTCGGCCGGTTTCGGGATCGATGCTGTCGAAGACGTTCTGGAAGACCGTCTCCTTGTAGTCGATGAATTCACCCGTTTCGCGGTCGAGTTTCCACAGGATGCCGTGTTTGCCGATCGTGAACACCAGCTTTCGACCGTCGGCGTCGATGAGCACGCGCTCGTAGACCTCATCGAGATCGAGCGCCTCGCCCGGTGCGTGCTGGTGGTACCAGACCAGTTCGCCGGTGTCAGGACGCAGGGCGACCGTCGAATTCGTGTAAAGACCGGCGTCGTACACGCTCTGGCGGCGGCTCGCCGGCATCCAGGGCTTGGCCTGCGCGGTGCCCCAATAGGTCAGGCCAAGTTCGGGATCGTAGCTGCCCGTGATCCAGGTATCGCCTCCGGCGCGAAACGTGTTCGCGACATCGCCCCAGGTGTCGCCGCCGGGCTCCAGATCGCGGGCCACGGTGTAGAACCTCCAGAGCTGGCGCCCGTCCGCGGGGTCATAGGCGCTGACGAAGCACTTCTCCTCGCGGAATCTCGTGCAGCCGCCGAGCCCCTGCAGGATCTTGCCGTCGACGACGATGGAGCCGCTCGATGTCGAGAACGTCCCCTCCGTACGATCGCCGATGATCGTCTCCCAGATCGTGTCGCCGTTGCGCGCGTCAAGAGCCACGAGCCGCGCGTCCTTTGCGGTGACAATCAGCTTGTCCTCGTAGATCGACATGCCGCGCATCGCGCCGCCCGTTCCGACTGGTTGACGCGTGCCCGACGATCCGACGTAGTTTTCCCAGATCAGCTCGCCGGTACGCGCATCGAGCGCCTGGACCGTGTTGTCGACGTGATTCAGGTACAGCACTCCGTTTCGAACGATCGGCGCGGGCTGGTTGGCGATCCCTTCGCGCATGCTCCAGATCCATTCCAGGCGAAGTTCCCCGACGTTGTCGCGATTGATCTGATCGAGCTCGCTGTGGTTCCAGGCCTGGTAATTGCCCCGAATCATGAGCCAGTCGGACGGATCGGGATCGAGCAGCATCGAATCGCTAACCGGCTCGAACGCCTCCGCCGTACCGGCCACCGTCACTCCCGTTGGAAGAATCGCAATCGCAGTCTGAGCGCCGGGACCGGCGGCAGGTCCACCTGCAAGCAGCTCGCGCAGCGGGTCTGGCAGCACGCCGTTTGCGACCGAAGCGATGACCGTCGCAGCGTCGGCAGCGAGTTCGCTACTGCCAGCCTCAGCACCGTTGGCTTCCAGCATGAATGCGGCGATGTTGGTGTAGGCCTGGGCGCCGAGACTGCCCGGCGTCGCCGGGGCAGGCGGCATCGTCAACTGCGTGTAGGCGATCAGTTGCGCGACGGAACGTTCGCTCCAGGTATTCATGAAGTCCGCACCCGTCAGTGGCCGCGACTCGTTGTCGCCGCGCAGATCGCGCATGTGGCAACCGGCGCAGTTGACCATGTACGACGTACGGCCGGCCGCCGACTGCTCGGCGGTGAAAACGCCTTCCTGCGCCCAGACGCTGTTGAACCCGCCGGCGGCGACGATGGTCAACAGGCCGAGTTTGCTCCTCAGATGCATACTGCTGTCCCCTACTGCAATAGCCAGCCCCACAGATTCCCGTCCGGGGCCGCTTCGCTGTGGACCTGGATATAGAGCCGCCCCTCCCGAAGCGCGGCCACCTGCTCCGGCGTCAAATCCAGGGTCGCCGAAACCGAACCCTCGACGCCGCCCGAAACCTCAAGATCGACAATCGCAGGGCCGCGAACCCCGGTGACCGGGCTTTCGTGCAGGTAGGCCGCGTTGGCAGCACCCTGCAGGCCCTCGAAACTGCCGGCAATCGTAAGCTCGGCGCCGTCGAGCACCGCCGTGGCGCTACCCTGGCCGGTGATCTGGACCCGGTTGCGTGCATCGATCGGCACCGTCGACAATCGGGCGTCGAACTGGTTGTCCTGGGCAGGAATATTCGACCAGATCAGAACGGCTCCAACGACCACCAGGCCGAGTCGGACGACCCTCGCTTTCGAAACGCTCCGCACTGGTTCTGCTCCCTCGAATCCCTGCTCCGGCATCCCCGGCGGCCGGATAACGATTGACACTAGTCGAAACTGGAAATCGAGACAACACGCGCCATCGGCGACTTGAAGCGGAAGTCGCGGTGGCTCCTCGGCTCGAGGTTCAAACTGCCCCTTCCCAATCTTCCGGAATCAGTTGCCGCAGGGCCCGTGGAGTTCGCGGGCAGAGGCGCGATCACGGCGGTCGCCGCCGCCTCATTTTCTGTGCATTCGGCGCGCAGTCCGGCGCGCAGTCCGTTATAGTGCCGCCATGCCGCGCGAGCACGACGGCAACCTCGTCGCCCTGCCCGAGGTTGCCGGCAAACTGATCACACCCAGGGCGCCTGCCGTCGCTCGAATCGTCGGCAATGAAACATGTACCTTCCGCAAGTCCAATGCCTGGGTGCGCGATATCGCCGTCGATGTGTCCGGCACCAAACTGGCCGGAAACTTCAGGGTTGGACAGTCGTTCGGCATCATCCCGCCGGGAACCGACGAGGGTGGCCGGCCGCACAAGGTCAGGCTTTATTCGATCGCAAGCCCGGATAACGGAGAAGACGGCCACGGCAACGTCGTTTGCACCCCCGTCAAGCGCACCATCGGCGAGTTCGATCCCGAGCTCGCCGGAAAGCGGCGCGCGCACCGCGGCATGTTCATGGGCGTTTGCAGCAACCATCTGTGCAGTCTTCAGGTCGGCGACGAGGTCCGGATCACCGGACCGGCCGGCAAACGCTTTCTCCTGCCGGCCGATCCGGAACGCCACGACTACGTGTTCTTTGCGACGGGTACCGGCATCGCGCCGTATCGCGGTATGGTCATGCAGCTTCTCAAGGGGTCGAATGGACCGACGCGACGCGACATCTGGCTGATCGCCGGGGCCCCCTACACGTCCGACCTGCTCTACCACAAGTTATTCCTCGAGTTCGAACGCGAATTCGAGAACTTTCACTACCGGCAGGCCATCAGCCGCGAATCGCGAACCCCCGGTCAGACTCGCGGCGCTTACGTCGACGGGTTGATCGTCTCGGAACTGGAGCGGCTCCGGCCGGTACTGGCGCGGCCGAGCACGCTGCTTTACCTGTGCGGCGTTGCCGGCATGCAGTTCGGAATCTGGCGGCGGCTTGCCCTGCTGGGCTTGCTCGACGGCTATGCGGTGGCCAAACCCGGATTCTGCGACACCTCCCCGACCGAATGGACGAGCGTGCAGATGCGCCGCGGTCTGAAGGCCACCGCGCGCTGCATGCTCGAGGTCTACTAGGTGTTTGCCGGCAGTGTTGTACGAGCCGCAGGCGGGCGATTCGCGCGCCGCTGCGTTGGCCGCATTCCACGCTGAGTGCGCCGTTCGGTATCGGTTTCGCCGGGGTCAGCCATGTGGCGCAAGAACCTGACGATGCTCCTGAGCCGCATTGCGGACGCGCTGCGCGACATTGCCCCCATCATCATCGTCATCGCATTCTTCCAGATCGTCGTCATCCAGCAACCGTTCCCGAACCTTGCCGGTGTGGCGGTGGGACTCGTCTGCGTAGTCGCCGGGCTCGCGATATTCGTCCAGTGCTTGAAACTACGAGATCATGACCAAGCCCGTGGTAACCGTGCCGGCCACGATGCTGATACGGTACGCGGCCCGCCACCTGGTCACGCTGGGATTGACCCGGGCTCTCGTGGTGAACCAGGATCGCGAAGATGTCGGGATGGTGACGCTGCGCGACCTCGTGATATCGCGGATCGAGAGCCAGGACCCCGCGTGAGACGTCTCGCCGCAGTCGCGCTCCTCACGGGCCTGTGGGCAACGGCGCACGCAGAGGACCCCGCCGGCGACGACGCGGGCCGAAAGTCTGTCCGCGTCGTGCGCACGAGTACCCCGCCGACGATCGACGGCCGGCTCGACGACGCCGTCTGGCAGGACGCCGAGGTCATCACCGACATCAACCAGGTGCGTCCGGCGGAAGGCGCCGAGCCTTCGGAGCCGACGGAAGTCTACGTGCTCTACGACGACGACGCGTTCTACATCGGCGCGCGGATGTTCGACAGCGAACCGCAACGCATTGCCGCACCCACCATGCGCCACGGTCAGGGACTCGGCAGCGACGATCGCCTCGTAGTCATATTCGATCCGTTCAACACGGGCCGCAGCGGTTACCGCTTCGAGACGAACGCCAACGGAGTCAGACACGACGCGCTCTACCAGAACATCGCCAGTTTCGAGGCTGCATGGAGCGTGATCTGGGAAGTCGCCGCGTCGATCGACGAACAGGGCTGGTTCGCCGAACTCGCAATTCCGTTCAAGAGCCTGCCGTTCGACCCGAATATCGACACCTGGGGATTCAATTTCGGAAGGGGTATCCGGCGGCGTGGCGAGGAGATGGCCTGGGTCTCGCGCAACCGCAGCTACAATCCGAGCATCCTGGGTCTCGCCTCGGGACTCCAGGGCATGGATCAGGGCGCCGGCCTCGACATCGTGCCGTCGGTGTCCGCGAACAACCGCAAGGACTTCATACACTCGGCAACGGACTCAAACCTCGATCCGTCGCTGGACGTGTTCTACCGGCTCACCCCGTCGCTGAACGCCTCGCTGACGATCAACACGGATTTCTCGGCCACCGAGGTCGACGACCGGCAGGTGAACCTCACGCGGTTCGGGCTGTTCTTCCCGGAAAAACGCGACTTTTTTCTAAACGATTCGGACCTGTTCGAGTTCGGGCGGATCTCAAGGGAAGGCTTCAACGAGGAGAATGAAGCCAGTTCCGGGCCGAGCCTTGAAAACGCGCGGCCGTTCTTCTCCCGGCGGCTCGGTCTGAGCAGGACCGGTGCGCCCGTGGACCTCAACTACGGCGGCAAGCTCAGCGGCCGCATCGGGCGCTGGAACATCGGTACGCTCGCCATTCGGCAGGACGAATTCGAGGACACCGCCGCGAGCGACGTGTTTGTCGGCCGCGTGACGGCCAACGTGCTGGCCGAATCGGCCATTGGCGTCATCGTCACGGACGGCGATCCGAACTCCAATCTCGACAACGGCCTGACCGGCGTCGACTTTCGCTACCTCAACAGCCGCCTGCCCGGGGGGCGCGTCCTCGAAGCGGACGCCTGGTTCCAGCAAAGCGACACGCAAGGCATCGACGGCGAAGACACGGCGTTCGGCATCGGCGTGCAAATGCCGAACAACTCCGGGCTGCGCGGCAGCCTCGGCATCAAGCAGATTGAAGCCAACTTCAACCCGGCGCTCGGCTTCGTCAATCGGACGGACGTTCGCGATACCACGGCAACACTGGGTTACACGCGCTATACGGGCGGCGAGCTGTTGCAGTCGTTCTACTCGGGTATCGACGCGCAACGCATCGAATTGCTCGATGGCGGCCTGCAGACCGAAGTGTTCCTTGCCCGACTCATCGAACTGGAGAGCAACTCCCGGGACGATCTCGAGGTGCGTTACATCGCCACCAGGGAAGCGGTTGCCGAACCATTCACGATCTACGAGGACCGAACGCGCGAGGTCTTGATCTCACCGGGACACTACTCGTTCAACGAATCCATGGTAGGCGTCTCGACGGGTCGCCAGCGCACGTTCTCCGGCGAGATCAACTATCAATGGGGCGATTTCTTCGACGGCAAGCGCACCAACATCAGCGGGGACTTCCGCTGGAACGCGTCGCGGCTCTTCAGGCTCAGGCTCGGCTACGACTGGAACGATATCGAACTTCCGGGCGGCAGTTTCGTCAGCCGGTTGGTGCGCCTGACAACGGAGCTGACGTTCTCACCGACCCTGTCCTGGGTCACGCTGCTGCAGTACGACAACGATTCGGAGATACTCGGCGTCAACAGCCGTCTGCACTGGATACCGACGGCCGGCCGCGAAGGTTTCATCGTGATCAATCACGACCTGCAGGACATCGACAAGGACAACCGCTTCAACTCGGCGCTCGCCGACACGACGATCAAGTTCAATTACACGTTCCGTTACTGAGCCTCCCTTGCGGGCGCCAGCCTCAATCGTCCGGCAGCGTGCAGTCGTAGCGCTTGATTTCCTCGCCGGGCACCCACGCCCAGTAGCCTTCGATCGTCATCGGTTCGGCGAGATAGCGCGGGTCGGTGATCACGGCGCTGTAATTGAGGCGATTGCCGTCCTCGGCGACACTGAACCGCTCGAGTATGGCCGAGTCCTCGCTTTGCGGCGTGCCGCGATCGTCGTGATAAGGGTAGTTGATCCTGCTCGTTGCGACGACGAGCGTGTCCCCTTCCCAGACGCCCACGGAGTAGCCGGTCGGCGCGGCCGGCTGGCTGTCGACATCCGCGTCGTCGTCGAGGTGAATGACGCGGCGGCCGTCCCACTCTTCAAGTCGCAGCACGATTGCCTCACCGTCCTCGACAAACTCGATCGGATAGGGATTGTTCATCATTGCCGGCATGCCCGGAGGAATGCAATCGAGTACAGGGTCGTCCTCGAGAAGGTCCCATCGATCGCGCGCTGCCTGGGCTTCGGGCGTGTAGCTCACGGAACGGTCGTAGCCGCCGCGCCGACCCCAGACGCGAAAGATGCCGCGCGCACTCCCGGTGCTCGCCTCGACCGCGCTCGATTCGATATGCGCACGCTCGGCGCCGAGACCGAGCGCCGCGGCACGCTGCGGCCAGAGCGGGACCTCCGAGCCGTCCGGCAGCGTTGCGGTAACCACCGCCATGGTCTTCAGGCCCAGCCTCGATCGGCCTCCCATGAGCACGACGCGATCGCCGGGGCGGATCGTGTCCGCGCCATAGCCGACCCGCTCAAGCGCATTCATCGAGCCCGCCTCGACGTCCCAGACCTCGGGCTCGCCGGTCTCCCCGACGATAGCGACCGTGAGTTGCACATGGGGATTGCGCCAGAACACCGAGGTGACCTCGCCCTCGATGGTGATCGGGTCGCTGAAGTCGTAACGCGGCGCCGTGCCGTGATGCGCCGAGACGGGTGCGGCAAGCGCGCAGGCCAGCACGACGACAAGCAGCGGCACTGCGTACCGCCCCGTTCCCGTTGCAGTCCCGGTATTCATGGGTTTCATCGCTGCGTTCTCCCCATGCGAAAGTAGTTGCACCCGAACCTCTGCCCTGCTGCCCGATCGATTCCAGCCCGAATCGGTCTGGCGGCAGCGGCGGATAACGCTAGAATACAATGGATCGACACAGACGGATGGTGCCAGCATGACGGAAAAGCTCGACACGGGACACGCCTTCCCCCCCATGACCCTCACAACGGTTGCAGGCGATACCGTTGCGCTGCCCGCCGATATCGGCACCCCCTACCAGGTCGTGCTCTTCTATCGCGGCCACTGGTGACCGTTCTGCCGGCGGCAGTTGGCCGCATTCAGCGCGTTGAAGGGCGAATTCGATGCGCTCGACGTGGGCATTCTCGCAGCCTCCGTCGACGGTCGGGACAAGGCCACGGAAGTTCAGGAAGGGCTCGAGTTTCCCATAGCCCACGGGATTAGCAGGGAGCAGGCAGACTCGATCGGAAGCTGGTGGGAAGACCGCCGCTCGATCATCCAGCCGTCGGAATTCATTCTGAGCGGCAGCGGCAAGGTCGTGTCGGCAACCTACAGCAGCGGGCCCATAGGCCGGCTGATGCCCGACGACGCCATCAAGCTGATCAGGTTTCTCGAGTCGCTCAAGAACAAGCAGTAGCCGGTTCTCGCACGAACTAGTCGATCACCGCCTCGACGTTCGGCACGACGAGGCCGCTGCCCGGCAGGCTGTCGATGTCCCGGTTGTTCTCGCCGCAGATGAACTCGACCGGCTCCCAGCCCGGCCTCAGGTGAACCACCTGGGTGGCGGACCACGGTGCCGTGTAGGCGCCGGGGTCGTCGATCGTCACTTCGATCGACATGTGGCCGACGGCCGAGCGGGTGAACCGTTCCGTAACGCGCAACTGGTCGGTGGACGGCCTGCCGAGTTGATCGAGCCATGGCATGCCGTTGAAACCCGTGGTCTCCACGACAAGGGTGTCCCCTTCCCACTGGCCCGTCGAATAGCCCATCCAGGTTGGTTTGGCGTTCGGATCGACCGCACGGCCGTCGGTGAAGATCTGCCGCCAGTACGTGAAGGTCTCGTAGATGATGACAATCGCATCGGGCGTCTCGATGAGTTTCCACGGGTAGGAAACGAAGTTGATCTTCGGCACGCCTTGCGGCAGGCAATGTGCGTCAGGGTCCTCGCTGGAGCGCAGTCCGTCCTTGCGCGAATCGAACAGCCGCCGCGCCCACGGCCGGTACGGAACGTTGTCGTCGCCGATGTCGAGCGCGAGATCGCGGATGTAGCGGTTGTCGTCGGGCATCCAGATGCCCTGCAGGTCGACCCCGCCATCCGGCAGCCGCGGCGGCGGAGCTTCCATGTCGACCGAGCCGTCCGCCTTGCGCGGCAGTTCGGGCACCGGCGCATTGAGCCACTGCGCGGCCGCGGGTTGCGACAGCATCGCCAGCGCGATCGCAACACCGGCACCAGAACGCAACCAGCACGTGGTCGATGTCAGCATTGTGCACCGCCTTGTTCGTTTTCGGGTTCGATCGATTCTAGCGTGGATAGCGCGATTGGAGCGATTGACCGGTCGCCGGCGGACATTCGTCGTGCGGGCGTTGGCCCGATGCTTTACCGGCTTGTTGAGCGACTTTGCGCCGTGACTTACTCTGTAGCGGTAAAGGCAATCCACATATGAGAAGCTTTCCGCACGCCTGTCCGCCTGGTTGCACGCGGTTCAGGCCGGCGGCGCGGACCGCGAGGGGGAGAGAAGCCATGCCAGTGCGATTGACCGGACTTGCTGCAGCAGTTGCCGCCGTGTGTTACCTGCCAGGCGCGGTTGCCCATCATTCCTTCGCCGCCGTATTCGATGCCGACGACCCGGTCGAGCTGACAGGAACGGTCACGGATGTCCAGTGGCTCAACCCGCACGTTTGGTTCCACGTCGGCGTCGAAAGCGAGGATGGCACGATCGAGGACTGGGCTTTGGAGATGGGCAGCCCCAACCGGCTCATGCGAAGTGGCTGGAACGAGCAGTCCATGGCGCTCGGCGAAGTGGTCACGGTTACGGCCTCGCGAGCCCGCGACGGCAGCCGGAAGGCGGCCGTGGTAACTGTCAGGCTGGCGTCCGGCCAGGAACTCTTCGGCGCGCAGGATTCGTCGAACTAGCTGATCGGCCGCCGCCGGACGGACTCCGAAAGATTGCCTTGGAGCCTTGCAAGGCAAAACCCGTCGAGAGGTGAGTAATGAGACGGCGACTCGCGATGCTGGCGTTGCTGGCGATTGTCACCCCGGTGGCGGCGCAATGGCTGACGCTGCCAACACCGGGAATTCCACGCACGGCGGACGGTACCCCGGATCTTCTGGCGCCTGCGCCGCGTACGCCGGACGGCCGTCCCGATCTCACCGGCCTTTGGTATCCCGCGCAGGTCACAGGCAAGCTGCTCGACCCCGCCAGCGTCCAGCCGTGGGCGCGTACGCGGATGACGGAGCACGAGGCGGGCTTTCTGCTGAATGATCCGCGCTTCAGTTGCCTGCCGAGCGGACCGGGCTTCCTGACGCTGACCGGCACGACGCAAGGCATGCGAAGGATCGTGCAGCATCCCGACGTCATCGCAATCCTCAACACCGGCCTGACATATCGGCAGATTTTTACGGACGGCCGTGAACTCGAATCCGATCCTCTTCCCACGTGGACGGGATACTCGGTGGGCCGTTGGGAAGGCGATACGCTGGTCGTACAGAGCAACGGCTACAACGACCGAACCTGGCTGCACGCCCGCGGACTCGAGCACACCGAGCAGTTGCGTATCACCGAGCGTTATCGACGCGAGAATTTCGGCCATATCCGCGTCAACGTGACCTACGAGGACCCCGGCACCTTCGACGAACCGCTGAACGCGGTAATCGAAATGCAGTTCGTGGCCGACGACGAGTTGCTCGAGACCGTTTGCGACGAGGCTACCGACGGGCGCCGTCACTGGAGCGGCGAGATCTCGCAGGCAGAGCAAAATGCCGTGGAGGTCGCCCCGGAGATCCTCGCCCGCTACGTTGGTGCGTTCGAAGGGTATTGGCAGGAGGCGTGGACACGGGTCGACGTCACCGTGGAGGAGG
>JAQAJI010000074.1 GCA_028278665.1 Candidatus Rariloculus versatilis | reverse complement strand
AGTGGCTGGTTTATAACGATGTGGAGCGTGGCGATTCCGACCTGTTCTCGGTTGAAGCACTGATAACCGGTAGCCTCTGGGAAATGGCCGGAGGCGCGAGCGGTCTTGCGATCGGCGTTCAGTACCGGCAACACGAACTCGACGTTCGGGTCGACCCGGTCGCAAATGACGGCGGCTACGGTTTCGCTCCACAGGTCATCGCTGACTGGTTTGCGTCACGCGAAACTGACGCCATCTTCGCCGAACTTGTCATCTACCCGTCGGAGGATCTCGAGCTCGACTTCGCCGTACGCTACGAAGACACGCTCGGGCTGAACTCGACCGAACCCAAGATTACCGGGCTCTACACGCCCACCGACAATGTGTTCGTCAGGTTCTCTGTCGGCTCCTCGTTCCGCCTGGCTTCCGAACGCCAGACCTTCGGCATCGGGCCCAGCGGCACGACCATCCGGCCGCTCGGCGGCGAAGTCACCCAGGCCCGTGCCCTTTCGGTCGGCAACCCGGGTCTCCTGCCGGAAGAGTCGGACAACTGGACCATCGGCCTGACCTGGGACATCACCGACAACTTGACATTCGACGTGACCTACTGGGATTACGACTTCACGAACTTGGTATCGACGATCGACCCGGACGAGATTTTCCTCGCCGACATCGCGGACGGTTACATTACCGACCCCCGCATCGAGCTCTTCCCGGGCGTTCCGACCGAGGTGTGCGAGGTCACCGGCCGCTGGTCCGGGAGCCAGGACGACCCACTGCCCGACGGCTGCATCGACGGCTTCGACATTGCGCTCTTCAAGTCATCGTACGTCAACCGCAACGCCGTGGAGACGTCCGGCGTGGATGTCAGCATCGACTGGACGACGGATCTCGCGGGCGGCGTGTTGGGTCTCAGGCTTTTGTCATCGTATGTCGACAGCTTCAAGGTATCCGACCTTCAGGGCAACCTGATCGAAGCGGTAGGCACTGACCGGGGAGCGGATCTCGGCTTGACCGACAACCCCCAGATCCGCGCCAACCTGATCGCGACATACGCCAGGGGCAATCATTCCTTCCGTTGGTCCACCCGCCTTACAGACGGAATCGAACTGTGGAACCCGGGCGCGTTCGAGTACAACACGGACGAGAGTTCCTGGTCGCAGCATGACATCGTGTATACGTACACGCTGCCGTCGTCGAACGACATCAACCTGGCGGTGCTCAACGTCATGGACAACGAGCCGCCGCTTCGGGCCAATTCATTGACCACGGTACGCTCTCAATTCTACGACCCGAGAATGCGCATGATCCGTCTGGAGTACACGCACGCGTTGTGATAGTGGCTTGATTCCCTTGCACTCGACCCCCCCCATCGGCGCCATGAACAGCCTCAACGATCCCGCCGTAGCCGCCTGCATCGCGCGGCTGCACGACGGCGCAAGCGGCGACCGCGACCGGCGCGCGGAATTCTCTGCTCACGAGCGCGACGATGAGTCGCTCACGCGCCTCGGCAGTCTCTACATGGCCGTATCACGCGACGAAGCACGGCTGCTGTATCTGCTCGCACGCGGCTCCGGCGCGAAATACCTCGTCGAGTTCGGCGCCTCCTTCGGCGTCAGCACGACCTATCTCGCGGCAGCAGCGCGCGACAACGGCGGCCGGCTCGTCACGACAGAGGCGCACCCGGACAAGTGCAGGGCCACTCGCGCCGTGCTTGCCGAAGCCGGCCTCGACGGTGTCGCGACCCTGCTCGAGGGCGACGCGCTCGAAACGCTTGCCGATGCCAGACCCGGTATCGGCTTCGTGTTCCTCGACGGCTGGAAGAGCATGTACCTGCCGATGTTCGAGCTGCTGCGGCCGAAACTCACTGATGGCGCGCTGCTCGTCGCCGACAACATCGACCACCCGGGCGCCGGGCCCTACGCCGATCACGTCAGGACATCCACCGGGTTCGTATCCCACTCGCTCGGCAAGATCGAAGTCAGTTGCCATACGGCGGACGCGTAGCGNGGCCGGCAGCCCGCGACATGAGCCCTGTGCCCATTGCAGAGAACGATTCCCATGGCGCCGCATCCACATTGTTGCGTGGGGCCTTGAACCGGGTTTGGTGGGCCGTGTAGGGATCGAACCTACGACCAACGGATTAAAAGTCCGGTGCTCTACCAACTGAGCTAACGGCCCTCGATCGTATGCGGTCGCTGCAGCGATGCGATGGGTGGTCGCCCTGACGCCGGGCGACCCGGCGCAGCATCATACCAAGTTCGCGAATCCCGCCCAACGCACTCCCATCCGGTCCGTGCCGGGCGTAGCGTCGATGGGCCATGCGGGCTCGCGCCGTGTCAGGCGGGCGCATCGCCAGTCCTGGCGCTACGCGGGGTTTTGCCAGGGGCTGCCAGGTAACGCGTCGGATCCTCGACACCGGCGGCCGCGAAACCCTCGCTGCGCAGGCGGCAGGAATCGCAATGCCCGCAGGCGCGGCCCTGCTCGTCGGCGCGGTAGCAGGAAACGGTCAGACTGTAGTTCACGCCGAGATCGATGCCGCGGCGGATGATCTGAGCTTTCGAAAGCTCGATCAGCGGCGCTTCGATACGTACGGGCCGACCCTCGACGCCCTGCTTCGTCGCAAGCGCGGCGAGCGCCTGAAACGCCTCGATAAACTCCGGGCGGCAATCCGGATAGCCCGAATAGTCGATGGCGTTCACGCCGATAAGAATTGCTTCGGCCCCGAGCACCTCGGCCCAGCCCAGTGCGATACTCAGGAACACCGTGTTGCGGGCCGGAACATAGGTGACCGGGATGCCCTCGCCACCATGTTCGGGGACCTCGATGTGCGGATCCGTCAGCGCCGAACCGCCGTAGAGCCCGACCGAAATCGGAATCTCGCGGTGCTCCCTTGCACCGAGCGCAACCGCGATGCGCTGCGCGGCATCGAGTTCGGCCCGGTGTCGCTGCCCGTACTCGAAGCTCAGCGTGTAGCACTCGAAGCCTGCGGATCGCGCCAACGCAAGCGCCGTCGCCGAATCAAGACCGCCGGACAGCAATACGATAGCGCGCGTCACGATTACCGGCCCGGCACGTCGCCCCAGAGGACCTTGTGCAACTGTACCTGCAATCGCACGGGCAGCTTGTCCTGGAGAATCCAGTCGGCGAGCGTGCCCGCCTCGAGTTCGTCGTGGCTCGGCGAGAACAACACGGGACACGGCGGTAGGAAACGTTCGTCAAGCACGCCGCGCACCCACTCGTAGTCGCGGCGATCGCAGATCACGAACTTCAGCGCATCGGATTCCCTCATGTGTTCGAGGTTGGCCCAGAGATTCCTGTCGACCTCCGAAGAACCCGGCGTCTTGATATCGACGACCCGGCAGACACGCTCGTCGACAGCTCCGATGTCGAGCGCTCCGCTCGTCTCGAGTGAAACCTCGAAGCCCTCTTCGCACAGCGCAGTCAGAAGATCCCTGCAGCGTTCCTGCGCAAGCGGCTCTCCGCCGGTGACGCAAACGTGCCGCGCACCGTGGCGACCCACTTCGGCAAGCACGTCCTCGATCGTCCACCAGTCGCCGCCGCTGAAGGCGTAGGCCGTATCGCAATAGCGACAACGCAGCGGGCAGCCGGTCAGGCGTACGAACACGGTCGGCCAACCCGTAAAGCGGGCTTCGCCCTGTATCGAGAAGAAAATCTCGGTAATCCTGAGGCGCTTGCCCGCTTCCCGGCGATCCGCCGTAACGGCCACTTCGCTCAACCGGCACCCTGCGGAAGACGCGCCAGCCGTTCGGTCGCAAGCTCAGCCGCCGCGGTATTCGGAAACTCGCGCTCGACCTGCTCCAGGGCTTCGCGCGCCTCGTCCCAACGCTCGAGTTCGTAGTGGCAGTAACCGATCTTGAGCAACGCATCCTGCAGCTTGGCCGATTGCGGATAGCTGTCGATGACTTTCTGGAACTCCGGTAGCGCGGCAGTGAACTGCTGGCGTACGTAGTAGGTTTCGGCGAGCCAGTACTGCGCGTTGTCCGACAGGAAACTGCCGGCATGCACGGTGAGGAAGTTGCTGAAGGCCGCCGCGGCCTCCTCATAGCGGCGCGTCTGGATCAGCGCGAACGCCTCGTCATAGCTTGCCTGATCGCCGAGGGTCGCTGCACCTGAAGCAACTGGCTGTCCAGGCACCGCAACACCGGGGGACGCGCCGCCTGCCAACGGTTGCGAGCGCCCCTGCTCGAGTGCCTGCAGCCGTTGATCGATGTCGAGGTACAGGTCCCTCTGCCGCTCGGCGGCGTTGTTGGTCTCAAAGCGCAGCGTTTCGACCTCGCCGCGCAGAGTCTGTATCTCGCTCTGCAATTGCTGCAGATTCGTCGCCATCTGGACGAGGCTGTCGTTATCGAGCACGCGCTCGATCCGGATCAGCCGCGCATCGAGATCCTGCACGCGCAGGTAAACCGGATCGTCAGCGAGCGACGTCGTCTCGCAGCCCGCAAGGACCGCGCCGGCAAGGACCGCAGACATTCCACTCAACACGGCTTTCATGGGTCACACTCCCCTGCTTCGTGCCGGCTCGTCAATCGTAGACCAGTTCGACCCGGCGGTTGAGACTCCAGGATCCCTCGTCGCTGCCGAACACTGCCGGGCGTTCCTCACCGTAACTGATGGTGCTTAGCTGGCTGCCCGCGGCGCCCTGCAGCAGCAGGATCTGACGCACGGATTGCGAGCGCCGCTCGCCGAGACCGATGTTGTACTCGCGTGTGCCGCGCTCGTCCGCGTGTCCCTCGAGGCGAACGGCCACACCCGGATTCGCGGCGAGAAGCCGACCGTGCGCGGCGAGCATCGCATTGAAATCGGACCGCACATCGCTTCTGTCGAACTCGAAGTAGACGACGAGGTTCTCCGTCACGAGGGTCTGTTCCTGCAGGGTCAGTTCGCTGATATTGGCACCGCCGGGTCCCGGCAAACCGGTCGTGACCACGCCGGAGGGCGAATCGTCCGCGTTGCCGCCGGCCGGAGGCACTGCGCTCCCGGTACTCTCTTCGGGAACGGTTACTTCGGGTCCTGTGCAGCCAGCGCCGATCAACGCGATGGCCAGACATACAAACAGCAGCTTGAGTCGAGTCACGATGTGCATCCTTATGGAAATTTAACGATCAGGGCAATTACGAAAGTCGGGGCTCTACGATAGTCTCCGAGCCACCCCAAATTCAATAACGTCTCAAGGAAGCGGATACGGCGACCACACAGGCTCGCGCACGTCGCCGGCCACCGAGGCAATCTGCCGGCGGATCCGGCCGTCGGAACTGACCGACGCCAATACGCCCCGGCCGGCCTCCCGCGTCGCGTAGATGATCTGCGCTCCGTTCGGAGCGAAGCTCGGCGATTCGTCGAGACGACCGTTCGTGAGCACCTGGACCAACCCCGTGTCCGGATCCACCAGTGCAATCCGGTAGTTGTCCTGGTTGCGGTGCACGACAGCGAGCGAATCGCCGTCCGGCGCCATGCGCGGCCTCGCGTTGTAGCTGCCCTCGAAAGTCACGCGCTCGGCCCTGTCGACCGGCGGAACGGACGGGATCCGATAGACCTGCGGCCCGCCGGCGCGATCGGACGTGAAATAGATCCACTCGCCGTCCGCGCTCCAGGCAGGCTCTGTATCGATGGATGAGCCTTGCGTCAACCTGCGCAGCACCTGAGTTGCGAGATCGATCGTGTAGATGTCGAGATTGCCGTTGTCGCGGGACAACGTAAGCGCAAGCCTGCGACCATCCGGGGAGAATGCGGGAGCGCTGTTGACCCCTTCTTGCGAGGACACCCTGTCGCGCGCGCCGGTGCGCAGCGTCTGCACGTAGATTGCGGAGTATTCGCCCTCGAACGAAACATAGGCGATCCGGCGCCCGTCGGGCGACCAGGCCGGCGACATGAGCGGATCCGGGGAATCGGCGATGACGCGGGAATTCTCGCCGTCGGAGTCGGCGACGATGAGCCGGAAACGGCGGCTGCCGTCGGGGTTAGGCGTTTCGTTGACGTAGGCGATGCTCGTGCTGAATACGCCGCGTATGCCGGTGAGCTGCAGGTACACCATGTCGGCGACCCTGTGGCCCGCGGCCCTGAGATCCGCACGCGCCGTCGACAGTCGGAATCCCAGAAGCTGCTCGCCGCGCAACACATCGAAGAGCTGAAACACGATCGTGTAGCGATCCGGAGCGGCTTCGATCAACTGACCGATCAGGAGCACATCGACATCGAGAATTCGCCAATCATTGAAATTGACCTCCGACGCCTGCGTCGGGCGCGACAGCATATCCGATTCCGGGATCGGGTCGAAGCGGCCGCTGTTGCCGAGATCGGCCGTTACGAGCCCCGCAATATCGAACGGCGGCACGCCGGGGCCGTCCCACCCGAACGGCACGATCGCCATCGGTACGGGTCGCTCGACGCCGCTGCGAATCTCGATCCGGAGCTGTCCATCGGCGGTGCCGACGGTCAACGCCACAGCCAGTACGAGCGCGATACACCCGCCGCGCAACCACTCAGATCTCATCGAAACGAACATCGCATCTCCGTTTGCAGCCCGCGGCGGAACCCCGCTTCGCGCCGAGATTGCTCAGGCGCCCGCCTGACAGGGCGCGAGGGGTGAGAATATCAAGCATATCTGGGCAACGGGCAATGCAGTCAGTTCAGGCGGACTGCGTCGCCGCTAGGAGCCTGCACCGTAGGAAGTCGCGAATCGCCGTCTTCGGCGAGGCGTTTCGTCCAAAGCGAAAATTCGCGATCGCCGTCCCTTCGGTCGATTATTTGACGAAATCGATCGGCCGAAGGGGCGGATGAGAGCGGATTTGCAGCCGCGAATTCCTACGGCGCAGGCTCCTGGATCAGCCGACTTCGGCGAGGCGGTCTTCCGCCCCATGCAGTTGGACCGTTGCCACGTGCTGCTAGACATCGGGTCGGAACGTCACGATCAGGTTACGCTCGAACAGGTTCTGCTGGCGTGGCAGCGGCAGCGGCGAAGCTCGCAGCACCGCCCGTTCGATCGACTGCACGACCGCATCGTCGCCGTTGCATTCCCCGACCGTGACGGCGACGACTTCGCCGCTCGGAATCTGGCTTACGTTCACGACGCACTCCAGATCAGCCGTCGCGCTCGCGGGCCTGATCCAGTTCTGCTGAATCCGGTTCTCGATGAGCCGGATGTACTCGTCGAGCAAACCCGCCCGTTCGGCCTGACGCCGTTCCTCCTCGGCCGCGAGCAGGCGCTGCAGTTCGGCTTCGCGCTCGGCCTGGGCGCGCGCCTCGGCCTCGGCCTGGCGTTGGCGTTCCTCCTCGGCCCGGCGTTCCGCGGCGAGACGTTCCTCTTCCTCGCGTTGGCGCTGCAACTCGGCAAGCCGCTGCTGCTCCGCTGCCTCGCGGTCGCGCTGCTCCTGCAATTGCGCCTGCTGTTGCCGCTCTTCCTCCTCGCGTTGGCGCTGCAGTTCGGCAAGCCGTTCGCGTTCGCGCTCTGCCGCCTCGCGGGCTTCAAGTTCTTCCTGCTCGCGCTGACGGATCTCCTCGCGCTCGAGTTCCTCAAGGCGCGCCATCTCCCGCTCGACGAGGCTTTCGTCGACGACCATCGCTTCGATCGCCACCTGCCGCGACACGACCCGGGGTTGCGTCGGCAACCACGCGGCGGCGGTCAACGCGACAGCGATTCCCACGTGCAGCGTCAGCGAAAGGACGACTGCGGCTGGATGATAGCGGAGAAACGAGGCCATGGACCGCTACCGTTGCTCGATGGTCTCGAGCGGATCAGTGATGAATCCCACGCGTTCCGCGCCCGCCTGCTGCAGCAGGACCATGCCGGTGACCACGCGGCCGTACTCCACCGCCTCATCGGCCTTGACGAGCACGGGCGTCTCGGAGTTGCGCCTGAGCACGGCCGCGGTGCTGGCCAGGACGGTCTGCTCGTCTATCGCTGTTTCGACGTCGCCGCCGACGTTCAGAATCTGCCGGCCCTCGCGGTCGATGCTGAGCACGAGCGGCTCGTTGTCGCGCATGAGATCGGGGTCGAGCGGTTCGGCCCCGGCGGCCGGGAGGTCGACGGTAATGCCCTGGGTCAGCAGCGGTGCGGTAATCATGAAGATAATCAGCAGCACGAGCATGACGTCGATATAGGGTACGACGTTGATCTCGCCCATCAAGCGACGGTGCCGGCCACGGTTGTTCATGGTGCGCCTCCCACGGTTTCAAGCCGTCCGGAACTGCGCTGGAATATCGCCGACAGCTCCTCCATGAAGGTGTCGTAACGCACCTCGAGCCGACCGACCTGGTCTGCATAGCGGTTGAACGCGATCACGGCCGGGATCGCCGCGAACAAGCCCATCGCGGTCGCGATCAACGCTTCGGCGATACCGGGCGCGACCATCGAGATCGTCGCGCTTTGCACGTTGCCGAGCGAAATGAACGAGTTCATGATGCCCCAGACCGTACCGAACAGTCCGATGTAGGGACTCGTCGACCCCACGGTCGCAAGGAATGCAAGGTTCTGCTCGAGCCTGTCGACCTCGCGCATCTGCGACACGCGCATGGATCTGCGCGCACCTTCGATGACCTGCCCGGCCGTCATGCCGGCTTCCTGCCGCAAGCGGCCGAACTCGCGAAATCCGGACTCGAAGATGCCGGCCATGCCGAGCGGCGTCTTCTCCTCATCTGAAATATCGCGGTAGACGTGCGCCAGATCCACACCGGACCAGAAGTTGGTCTCGAACTCGTCGGCAGCGCCCATCGCCTCGCGCAACAGCCTGCGCTTGTCGAAGATGACCGCCCAAGATGCAACTGACGCAAACAGCAGCAACAGCATCACCGCCTTGACCGGGATGCTCGCCGCAAGAATCAGCGAGAGTATCGAAAGGTCGCCGCTCATCGGGACAACTCCCTCATCAGTTCGTCGGGTAGCCGCTTCGGCCTGCCCCTATCCAGATCCATACACGCAACCTCCGCCTGTCCCTCGCACAGCAACTCCCCATCCACGGCGCCCCGCCGCACGCTCTGTTCGAATACCACGCGCGCACCGCGCACCTCGGCGACGTCGGCGCCGACATAGACCAGGTCGCTCAGGCGCCCCGGCGCCCTGAATCTGGCGCTGATGCCGGTCAACACGAGCGCGATTCCATGGTGCGCGCGAAGCTCGTCATGATCTATTCCAATCGCCCGCAGCCGTTCGGTACGCGCCCGCTCCATGAACCTGAAGTAACTTGCGTTATACACCACGCCCTGGGCATCCGTATCCTCGAGATAGACCCTGACGGGCAATGCGAATTCAGCCACGGCTCCGTCCTGCGCCCGGTCGTCCCGCTCCGACACGCCCGGTCAGTCGAAGAGGTCCGGCACATCGGGCTTCTCCCGGCCCGCCGGCAGCTCGATGCCGAAGTGTACGTAAGCCAGCCGCGTTGCGATCCGGCCGCGCGATGTACGAGCGAGATAGCCCTCCTGAATGAGATACGGCTCGATCACGTCCTCGAGCGTGCCGCGCTCCTCGCCGACCGCGGCAGCCAGGCTGTCGATCCCGACCGGGCCGCCGTCGAACTTCTCGATGACCGTGAGCAGGAGCTTCCGATCCATTGCGTCGAAGCCATGCGGGTCCACTTCGAGCAGGTCCATTGCGGCCGTTGCGACCCGCTCGTCGACGCGGCCGTCGGCCTTGACCTGGGCGTAATCGCGAACGCGCCTGAGCAGGCGGTTGACGACTCTCGCCGTGCCGCGCGAACGCTTGGCGATTTCCCGCGCGCCGGCATCGTCGATCGGCAGATCCAGAATGCCGGCCGTTCGCCTGGCGATTTGCGCAAGTTCCTCAAAGTTGTAGAAATCGAGCCGCTGCGTGATGCCGAAGCGGTCGCGCAGCGGCGACGTCAACAGGCCTGCGCGCGTCGTCGCACCGACCAGTGTGAACGGCGGCAAGTCGATCTTGAGCGAGCGTGCGCCCGGGCCCTCGCCGATGATGATGTCGAGCTGGAAGTCCTCGAGCGCCGGGTAGAGCACCTCCTCGACGACGGCGCTGAGCCGATGGATCTCGTCGACGAACAACACGCTCTTCGGTTCGAGGTTGGTCAGCAAGGCCGCAAGGTCGCCGGGCCGCTCGAGCACGGGCCCGGAGGTCTGGCGCAGCTCCACCTCGAGCTCGTTCGCAACGATATGTGCAAGCGTGGTCTTGCCGAGACCGGGCGGCCCGAACAGGAGCGTATGGTCGAGCGCCTCCTCGCGTTGTCTGGCCGCCTCGATGAAGATGCTCATCTGTGCCTTGACGCGCGCCTGGCCGACGTATTCGTCGAGGCGCTTCGGCCTTATGGCGCGGTCGAAGGCCTCGTCCTCGCGGCCGCGACCCGGGTTGACGAAACGCTCCTCGGCGCTCATCGTGCGTTCATCCCTTTCGCACGCGGCGCAGCGCCCCTCGGCGGAAGGCCGGATCGCACCGGAGCTTCCACGTTCATCTCCTGTGCACCTGGCGCAATGCTTCGCGGATCAGGTCTTCGGTCGAAAGCTGCGATGCATCGAGGTCCTGCAGCATTCTGGCAGCCTCGGCAGGCTTGTAGCCAAGCGCCAGCAAGGCGCCGTGCGCCTCGCCTTCGGAGCCTGCCGGCCCCGCCGCCACGCCCGATCCGGCGTCCAGCGTTTCCGGCAATCGATCCGCCATTTCGACGAGCAGCCTTTCGGCGGTCTTGCGCCCGACACCGGGCACCCGCGTCAGGCTCACGGCATCGCGCTCGCGCACGCAGCGCCAGAAGCCCTCGACGCTTGTGCCCGACAACACGCCAAGCGCGATGCGCGCACCGATACCGCTCACTTTCAACAGGCTCCGGAACAATTCGCGCTCGGGCTCCGAAGAGAAGCCGTAGAGCACATGCGCGTCGTCCCGGACGAGAAGGTGCGTCACGAGGGTCGCCGGCGAACCGACTTCGGGCAACTGGTAGAACGTCGACATCGGCGCTTCGAGTTCGTAACCGACGCCCGCAACGTCGAGCGTGAGCCACGGCGGGCGCTTGGCCGCGAGCGTTCCCTTCAGGAAACCGATCACGTCAACTCCGCGAGGCGGTCGAGCATGGTTTGCGTTCCGCGCTCATGAGCGTGACACAGGGCGGCGGCGAGCGCATCGGCCGCATCGGGCTTGAGGTCCTCGCGCACGCCGAGAATCGTCCTGACCATGAGTTCGACCTGTGACTTCTCGGAGGAGCCGCGACCGACGACGGCCTTCTTGATGTGCCTGGCCGAGTACTCGTAGATCGGTATGTCGGCGGAAAAGGTGCCGCACAGGGCAGCGGCTCTGGCCTGTCCGAGCTTGAGCGCGCTGTCGGGATTGCGATGCATGAAGACGCGCTCGACCGCGACCTCGTCCGGAGCGAATTCCCGCACGATTCCGGCGAACGCCTTGAAAATCGTCTTTAGGCGTTCGCTGTGTTCTCCCGCCGTGTGGATGGCGCCCCACTCCACCGGCGCCGTCGATCTGCCCTCAAGATCGACGATCCCGAACCCGGTGATGCGCGAACCGGGATCGATTCCGAGGATTCTGACCTTTTCGCTCATCGATTCTCGGTGCGCTCCGGGGGTCAGGCCGATTGCTCGTCGAGTTCGTCCGGAAACTCGGCATTGGAGTAAACCTGCTGCACGTCGTCGAGATCGTCGAGCATGTCGAAAAGCTTCGACAACGTTTCCGCCTGACCCGCGTCGACGGCAAGCCGGGTGGACGCGCGCATCGTCACCTCGGCGTGCTCCGGCTCGAGTCCCGCGCTACGCATCGCATCATTGACCGCCGCGAAATCCTCGGGCTCGCTGAGTACCTCGAGGCTCCCGTCATCACTGGCGAGCACGTCGTTTGCGCCCGATTCGATGGCGGCTTCCATGACGCAGTCCTCGTCGCTGCCGGCCGGATAGCTCAACAGACCGACATGCTCGAAGAGGTAGGCCACCGACCCGTCGGCCCCGAGATTGCCGCCGAACTTCGTGAGGGCGTGGCGTACTTCGGCAACGGTGCGATTGCGGTTGTCGGTCAGGCAGTCGACCATGATGGCCACACCGCCCGGTCCGTAACCTTCGTAGCGCGCCTCTTCGAAATTGTCGCCGTCGAGACCTCCCGCACCGCGCTTCACGGCACGTTCGATGTTGTCCTTGGGCATGCTCTGCGCCCTGGCCTTGTCGATCGCCAGGCGCAGCCGCGGATTGCCGTCCGGGTCGCCGCCGGCGTCGCGCGCCGCGGTCGTGATCTCGCGGATGAGCTTCGTGAAAATCTTGCCGCGCTTGGCGTCCTGCGCCCCTTTCCGGAACCTGATGTTCGCCCACTTGCTGTGCCCGGCCATGCGCGTGCACTCCCGCACTTGCGCAAAGTGCGAATGAACCACGACACCCGAGCGGCCCGCGCCCCCGCGTGTCAGGTTGCGAAAATATCCCGTAACTCCAAACGGCGGCGGTCCCACGAACGCCGCTGCCGCCTATCATAACGGGATTCGGCTGGAACGCGCGAGCTTCCGCGGCGAGCCCCCGGTTCCCCAGGCCGCGGTGAGATGGCGATCGATACCGGTCCGCGGACCGGCGACGAGTTCCGTTGGGCCGGGTAGCGGGTCTGAGCGGACGCTCGCGACGCACGCAGGCGTCAGCGATTGAGCGCGTGTATCGCCCGCTTGTCGGCGGAGAGCGCCGCTTCGTGCAACGCCTCGGTCAATGTGGGGTGGGCGTGCATCGTGCGCTGCAGGTCCTCGGCGGATGCGGAAAACTCCATCGCGAGCACCGCCTCGGCGATGAGTTCGCCCGCCATCGGCCCGACGATGTGCAGGCCCAGGATCTCGTCGTATTCCCTCTCGGCAATGAGCTTGACGAGGCCCGCGGCCTGTTGCAGCGCCTTGGCGCGGCCGTTGGCGCTGAACGGAAACGTGCCGACCTTGTAGTCGCGCCCGTCCGCCTTGACCTCCGCTTCTGTCTGGCCGACCCAGGCGATCTCCGGAGCCGTATAGATCACCGACGGGATGGCCCCGTAGTTCACTTCGGCCGCGTGACCGGCGATGAGTTCGGCGACCATGACGCCTTCTTCGGTGCCCTTGTGGGCCAGCATCGGACCGCGCACGACATCGCCGACGGCCCAGACTTTCGGGACGCTGGTCCGGCAGCTCTCATCGACGGTGATGAAACCCTTGTCGTCGAGGTCGACACCGGCCTCCGGTGCCAGCAGCCCGTCGGTCACGGGGCGCCGGCCGACACAGACGATAAGCTTGTCGACCTGAAGCCGCTTCTTCTTGCCGCCTGCTTCGTAGCTGACCGTGACGCCGTCGCCACTGGCCCGGGCCCCGGTAACGCTTGCACCGAGCCTGATGTCCAGACCCTGGCGCCTGAACTGCTTGAGCGCGTCGCGCGCGACCTGCTCGTCGACCATTGGCAGGAACGTATCGAGCGCTTCGAGCAGTACGACTTCGGCACCAAGCCGACCCCAAACGCTGCCAAGCTCAAGCCCGATGACGCCGGCGCCGATCACGCCGAGCCTGGCCGGCACTTCGGAGAACTCCAGTGCACCGGCCGAATCCACGATGCGCTCGCCGTCAAAGGGCGCCGTTGGAAGCTCGATCGGTGTTGAGCCCGTGGCCAGCACGACATTTTCGGCCGCAAGCACATGGCTTGAACCATTGTCGCCGGCCACCTCGACCTTGTGCTCGCCGAGCAGCCTGCCGTGTCCTCTGATTGCCGTGACGCCGGCTGACTTCAACAATGCCTCGATCCCCGACGTGAGCTGCTTCACGATGCCCTGCTTGCGCTTCTGCATGGCGTCGAGATCGAGTGAGACACCATCCACCGAGATCCCGTGAGCGGCAAATTCCGTCTCGGTCCGGTGGTAGAGTTCAGACGACTCGAGCAGCGCCTTCGACGGGATACAGCCGACGTTCAGACAGGTACCGCCGAGCTGGCGGCTGCCGTCGGCGTTCTGCCAATCGTCCACGCAGGCAACGGACAAACCAAGCTGCGCCGCCCGAATGGCCGCCGGGTAGCCCGCCGGACCGGCGCCGACGACGACGACATCGAATTGTTGTTCGCTCATGGGTAGTGTTCCGTCCCTCGGAAAACGTAGTCCGGTCAGACCTGCAGCAGCAGGCGGGCGGGATGTTCCAGCCGCTCCTTGAGGTGCACGAGGAATTGTACGGCCTCGCGTCCGTCGATGATCCGGTGGTCGTAGGTCAACGCGAGGTACATCATCGGCCGCACACAAACCTCGCCGTCGACGACCACCGGCCGCTCCTGAATCTTGTGCATGCCGAGAATCCCGCTTTGCGGCGGGTTCAATATGGGCGTGGACATCAGCGAGCCGAAGACGCCGCCGTTCGTGATCGTGAAGGTCCCGCCGATCAGTTCCTCCATGCCGATCTCACCGCTGCGCGCGCGCTTTCCGAAGTCGTCGATGGCATGCTCGATCTCGGCGAAGCTCATGAGCCCGGCCTCGCGCAACACGGGCACGAGCAGGCCGCGATCCGTCGAAACCGCGATGCCGATGTCGAAGTATTCGTGGTAGACGATGTCCGAACCGTCCACGGACGCGTTCAGCAACGGGCACGCGCGCAGTGCCTCGGTCGTCGCGCGAATGAAGAACGACATGAAGCCGAGCTTGATGCCGTGACGCTGCAGGAACTGGTCGCGGAATTGCCGGCGCAGTGCGATCACTTCGCTCATGTCGACCTCGTTGAACGTGGTCAGCATCGCGGCGGTCTGCTGCGCCTGCACGAGGCGCTCCGCGATGCGCGAGCGCAGGCGCGTCATTGCGACACGTTGTTCGCGGCGCGCAGGCGCCAGCGCACCGGGCGCGCCGGTTGTCAGCGGCGGCGCCGCATCATCGAGACCGACGTTTGTCTGGCTGCGGCTCGCGATATAGTTCAGGACATCCGCCTTGATGATCCTGCCATCCTTGCCGGTCCCCTCGATCAGCGCAGGGTCCAGGTCGTGCTCCTCGACGAGCTTGCGCACGGCGGGACCCATCTTGAACGCACGCGGCTCGGACTCAAACGCGGATCCGCGAGGCGCGTCGGACGAGCGCAGGCCGCGCGCAGGCGCAGGTTCCGGTTGCGCGACTGCCGGCGCAGCCGTCTCCGGCATGATCGCGGACTGTTCCAGAGCGGCTGCGGCAGGCGCTGACGGGCTGTCGATCGCGGCGACAGTCTCGCTTTCCTCAAGCAGGGCCAGTATCTGACCGCTCGTGACCGTGGCACCGTCTGTAACATTAATTTCTTTTATTATTCCGTTAGTTGGACATGGAACTTCAAGTACGACCTTATCTGTTTCGAGATCCACGAGGTTGTCGTCGCGGCGTACGGCATCACCGGGTTTGCAGTGCCACGCGACCAGCGTTGCGTCAGCGACCGATTCCGGAAGCTGGGGTACCTTGATTTCCACGCTCACTGCTGATTCCCCTCGAGCCCCGATCTAACTTGCGGGCTCTCGTGCGCCGTTGCCGCGCCGTCCCGGGCCCGATGCGGCCAGTGCCGCGTCAATGACTGCGCGTTGTCTGCGAAGGTGCAACTCATAGATTCCGGCGGCGGGCGCTGCGGCTCCGCGCCGACCCGCGTACAGCAGCTCATGGCGCGCTTCGAGCGGTTCCTGCAGCCGATGTCGTATCTGATACCAGGCGCCCTGATTTTGCGGTTCCTCCTGACACCAGACGATCTCGGTCGCGTTCGGCCAGGCTGCGACCGCTCTGGCGTACTGTTCGCGCGGGAAGGGATAAAGCTCCTCGATACGAACGATTGCGACACTGTCCAGCGGGTCCTTGCGGCGTTTTTCGACGAGGTCGTAGTAGACCTTGCCGCAGCAAAACACAATTCGTTTGACCCGGTCCACGGGCAAACGCTCGGTCTCGCCGATTAGCCGCCTGAAACGACCGCCGTAGAGATCCTTGAGCGACGATACGGACTGGCGGTGGCGCAGCAGGCTCTTCGGCGTCATCACGATCAGCGGCTTGCGCAGCGAGCGCATCATTTGCCTGCGCAGCAGATGAAACATCTGCGCGGGCGTCGACGGAACGCAGACCTGCATGTTGTGCTCCGCGCAAAGCTGCAGGAACCGCTCGAGCCGCGCCGAGGAATGCTCCGGACCCTGCCCTTCGTAGCCGTGCGGCAGGAACAACGTAAGCCCCGAGAGCCTGTTCCACTTCGCTTCACCGGAACTGATGAACTGGTCGATCACGACCTGCGCGCCGTTTGCGAAGTCGCCGAACTGCGCTTCCCAGATCACGAGGCAGTCAGGCACCGTGGTGCTGTAGCCGTACTCGAAACCGAGGACCGCTTCTTCGGACAACAGCGAGTCGGCAATGGTAAACGCCCCGGGGTCCTCGACGACCCGGCTCAGCGGCGTCAGCACTTCGCCACTATCCACCTCGTGAAACGCCGCATTACGATGAAAGAAGGTGCCGCGCCTGCTGTCCTGGCCGATCAGGCGAACCTGGTATTTCTCGGCGAGAAGCGACGCGTAGGCCAGGCATTCGGCAAATCCCCAGTCGAGCGGCAGCTCGCCGGCGGCCATCAGCTTGCGATCCGCGACGACTTGCCTGACGCGAGGATGAAGTCTGAAAGTATCGGGAACGGCGTTGACGAATTCTGCCAGCCGTTGCAGCTCCGCTTTCGGCACCCTGGTGTCGGCTCGGGCGCCAAGCGGGGCTTCCCTGTACTGGCGCCAGTCGACAGTGTGCTTGTTGCCGATCATGCCGAGCGCGGCTTCGTTGCTGTTGCGCCCCTCGTCGACGCAGCGTCGATACTCCTCGGCAAGCTCGCGCTGCGCGAAGTCCGTTGTCACGCCGCTTTCGGTGAGCTTGCGGGCGTAGCGAGCACGCACGGCCTCGTGCTCGCGGATCGCAGCGTACATCAGCGGTTGAGTGGCGGCAGGCTCGTCGGCCTCGTTGTGACCGCGGCGGCGGTAGCACACGAGATCGATGACGACATCCTTGTGAAACGCCCGCCGGTACTGCAATGCGAGCTGAACGGCGGCCACGGCGGCCTCGGGATCGTCGCCGTTGACGTGAATGATCGGCGCTTCGACCATCTTGGCGACATCCGAACAGTAGACGGTGGAACGCATGTCGCCCGGCTCGCTGGTGGTGAACCCGATCTGGTTGTTGACCACGATGTGTATCGTGCCGCCGGTGCGAAACGCACGCGTCTGCGAGAGCTGGAACGTCTCCGTGACGACGCCCTGGCCGGCAAGCGCCGCGTCGCCGTGAACGAGGATCGGCAAGACATGATCGCCTTCGGTATCGCCTCGCCTGTCCTGACGGGCCCTGACGGAGCCCTCGACGACCGGATTGACGATTTCAAGGTGCGAAGGATTGAATGCGAGCACGACGTGGACGGGACCGCCGGGCGTGCGTATGTCCGCGGAAAACCCCATGTGATATTTGACATCGCCCGAACCCTTTAGCGTCGTCAGGTCGTAGTCGCCTTCGAACTCCGTGAGCAGCTCCCGCGGCGACTTGCCGAGCACGTTCACGAGGACGTTGAGCCGTCCCCGGTGTGCCATTCCGATGACGATCTCCTTCACGCCGCGTTCGCCTGCGTGCTGGATCGCGTCGTCGAGCATCGGGATCAGCGTTTCGGCGCCCTCCAGCGAGAAGCGCTTCTGGCCGACATACTTCGTGTGCAGAAAGCGTTCGATACCTTCGGCGCGGGTCAGGCTCCTGAGGATCGCGCGCTGCTCGTGTGCACCGATTTGCCACTGCGCCATGCGCGACTCGAAGCGTTCCCGAAGCCAGAGCCGTTCGCGGGCGCGTGAGATGTGCGCGAATTCGACCGCTAGCTTGCCGCAGTAGATGCGCCTGAGCAGCGCAAGAATGTCCCGCAGCTTCATGCGGCTTCGGTCGGCGCCGGCCAGACCGCCCGTGTGAAACTCGCGATCGAAGTCCGATTCGTCAAGGCCGAGGTAGTCGAGCTTGAGCACCGCCGGCGTCGGCCGCTCCCACAGCCCGAGAGGATCGAGATCGGCGATCAGGTGCCCACGGAGGCTGTAGACCTGAATGAGACGTGAGACCGATGCCTGTTTCGCGCTCGCCTGGACACTGGCCTCAGCCGCCGTACGCGCCTTGCTCGCCGCCGTCGGGTTGCGGCGGACGCGTTCGCCGATCGCCTTGACGATCGGACCGTGCGCGATATCGCCAAGCTCCGATCCAAGCGCGCTGAAGTAGCGGCGCCATGCCGCGGGCACGCTGCCGGGCTCATTCAGATACGCCTCATAGAGCCCTTCCACGTAGGTCGCGTTCGCGCCTTGCAGCGGTGTCGATTCGTACTGCCGTTCAAATAGCGTGGTCATGCGGCCCGCACTGGCACGGGAGCGGCACGCGCGCACGGGACCGCTGCCGCCCGGACTGGAAAAAGGCCGCGCTAGTGTATCCAAACCCCGATCAAGTTAAAACGCGGACCATGCCCGGAAACGGGGGCACGCGGTGGATTAATCGATGTACCTTGTGCCTGCGCCTGCGCCTGCGCAGCGATGCGGGGTGTCACATTGCCGGTCGCTTGAGCCGCACGGCAAATACATCCTTGTACGCTCCTCGCGAACGTCCCTGCGCGCGAGGCTCTCAAGCGACCGGCAATGCGCCTCCTCGTGGCTCGCAAGCAGTTTGAGGGGGGCTAGGGTTCGAGGCCCCTCGTCGCCGTGAGCAACCAGGCGAGCAGATCGCGCCGGTCGGACTCCGCCCCGTAGCCCGCGAACACCATGTTGTTGCCGGGCAGGAAGGCGTCGGGTTCGGCAAGCCAGGCTTCAAGCACCTGCGGTGTCCAGACGAGACCCGAGGCGCGCAGTGCTTCGGAATACTCGAACCCCTCCAGTTGCGCGGCGGGGCGGCCGAACATGCCGTGGAGATTCGGCCCGAGGTTGTGCTCCTCGCCGGCGCCAAGCGTGTGGCAGGCCTGACAGGCGAGACTCAGTATCCGGCCGCGCTCCAGATCGGCCGCGGCGAAGCGTGGAGAGGAAAGATATTCCGCAGCCTCACCGGCGATGCCGGAGGCGACTGTTCGCTGCGAATCGGCCGGACCGCCGTCCCGGACCGTAGCGTTGCTCGCGGCCGCCGCAGGCGCCGTTGCCGCGTCTCGAAGCTGTCCCGGCGTACCGTCGTCCAGCGATTCCGGCCCGCGCTCGGGCCCCGACCCGGGTGCGGGCCCGGTCGGGCCGCCGGCCACGACAACGCAGGCCACAAGCACCGCGAGCCAGATGTGCGGATTGAGATTATGCGTGCGAAACGGAGCGGATTCCTGTGCGGTCGCGTCGCCGAGGAGCACGACGGCCACGGCACTCGCGGCCCGCGTCAGCCTTCCTGATTGGAATCCTGGCATCGTCGTCCTTGCCGCCGTGCTTTATCGAGATTGTAAACGACCGTGGATTCACGTGATTGCCGGGCGCGCGTTTCGCCGGACCCGGTGCGACGCGGGGCTTTTTCCATGGGCTGCTAGACTCTCCGGAAATCGAGGTCCCGGGTGGTTCGCGACTGGGCCATGCAGGTGCCTGGAGGAATGTCCCTACATACATTGACCGACTTTCAGGGAAGTATCACTCATGCGTCTGGACGAGAACCAGGACGCCTTCGGCATGGCGGTCTGGGACCAGTATCACGGCCGACCGGCATTTGAGATCCTTGAGCGATCCGATGGCAGCGTCAGGCCGACGGATGGTCCGACCGAGTACCTTGCCGAGTTTGCGAAGTGGCAGGAACATGAGAAGAAGGCGATCAGGCTGGCCAGGGGTCGAGTTCTCGACATTGGTTGCAACGCCGGACGTCATGCGCTGTACCTTCAGGAGCAAGGGCATGACGTTGTCGGGGTCGACACGTCTCCGCTGGCACTGGAGACAGCCCGGCTGCGTGGTCTTCGACAAACAAGGCTGCTCTCGATTACCGAACTTACGAGCGCCCTGGGTCAATTCGATACCATCCTGATGCTCGGCAACAATTTCGGCCTGTTCGAGAATCGCACCAGAGCGCGCTGGCTCCTGCGCCGATTCAGGGGATTTACCTCGCCGGGCGCCGGAATCATTGCGGAGAGCCTCGATATACACAGGACCGCCGACCCCGATGACCTGGCCTATCTGGCAAGCAATCGGCAGAAGGGGCGGATGAGCGGGCAAATGCGCGCGCGATGCCGCTACAAGACGTTGGCTACGCCGTGGTTCGACTATCTCATGGTTTCAAAGCATGAGATGGAAGAGATCGTATCGGGGACCGGCTGGAGCGTCCGGCGATACTTCGACTCAGACCGTCCGCGTCCCAATTACATCGCGATCATCGAACGCACGTCCTGATCCGTCTCCAGCGGCCGATTGACGGCACCCGGTAAGCGTGGTGGCCGGAAACCCGGCCCGCCGGGTTGACGCCTCCCAGGGCAACAATGACGGGGAAAGACTG
>JAQAJI010000073.1:13769-17906 GCA_028278665.1 Candidatus Rariloculus versatilis | reverse complement strand
TGATGTAAGTTGTTGAGCTAACTCACATTATCCGACACATCGAGGTCCCTTTCCATTCATCGGTGAGATTTCCGGGCTAGCGCTGGCAGGCGGCGCAGTAGTAGGTTGCGCGCTGCCCCAGCCGGCGCACCCGGACCGGCAGGCCGCAGCGCTTGCACGGCGCATCCGCGCGATCGTAGACCGCAAGCGACATGCTGAAATAACCGGGCCGGCCGTCGCTCGCAACGAAGTCGCGCAACGTCGTACCGCCGTCGGCGATCGCTTCATTGAGCACGTCGCGTAGCGAGTCGGCGAGTCGGTCCAGTCTCCTTCGGGCGATCCGGCCGGCCTGCCGGGCCGGGTGGATTCCGGCTCGAAACAGCGCTTCGTTGGCGTAAATGTTGCCGACCCCGGCAACGACGCGGCTGTTCATGAGATGCTGCTTGATCGCCACGCGTCTGCCGGCGCACGACCGCGCAAGATACTCGCCGTCGAACCGATCGCAGAGGGGTTCCGGCCCCAGGGATCGGAGCAGCGGATGAGCGAGCGGCTCGGCGGAATAGTGCAGGCTCCCGAACCGGCGCGGGTCGTTGAATCGCACCACGCCATCGCCGGCAAGGCGAATATCCACGTGATCGTGCGCTGCGGGACTCTGCGCAACGGACAGGTATCGCAAGCTGCCGGACATGCCGAGGTGCACGATGAGTGTGCCGCCATCGGTGACGATCAACAGGTACTTGGCGCGCCGCCCGAGACGCACGATGCGCCGCGTGCCGAGCTTCTCGTCGAGATCGCTCGGTACGGGCCAACGCAGGCGCGGTTCGCGGACCTCGAACGACTCGATCGACCTGCCGACGATCAATGGTTCAAGGCCGCGCCGCGTCGTCTCAACCTCGGGCAGCTCGGGCATGTTGCAAGCCTAAACGCGCCTTCCCGCTTGTGGCCAGTAGCCGGCTGCGGAACCGGTCGGGCGTACCGCTTGGAGCGCCCGTCTCGCATGGGCTATAGTGTCCGGCCACTCGAATTCGGCACCTGGGGCGCTCATGATCGAATTCCTCGCGACGTATCTCTATGGCCTGACCAATCTGAGTTGGTGGGGCTATGTCCTGGTCACGCTGCTCTGGATGCACGTCACGATGATCGCGATCACGCTTTATTTCCATCGCGACCAGGCGCACCGGTCCGTGGACCTGCACCCGGTCGTGCGGCATCTCTGCCGCTTCTGGCTCTGGATGAACACCGGCGCCTCGACGCGGGAGTGGGTCGCGGTGCACCGCAAGCACCACGCGCACTGCGAGCAGGAAGGCGATCCGCACAGCCCGAAGCTGTTCGGACTCAACACGGTGGTCTGGCAGGGCGCCGAACTCTACCAGGCGGAGGCGAAAAAGCCCGAGACCGTCGAAAAGTACGGCAGGGGCACGCCCGACGACTGGCTGGAACGAAACGTGTACGTACCGTACCGGAACGCCGGCATCGTTCTGCTGGTAGTCGTGGATCTCGTCCTCTTCGGCGTACCGGGAATCACGATGGTCGCCTTTCAGCTCGGCACGATGCCCATGCTCGCGGCTGGCGTAGTCAACGGCCTCTGTCACGCAAAAGGCTACCGCAACTTCGAGACGAACGACGCGTCGACAAACCTCTGGCCCATCGGTCTCTTCGTCGCCGGCGAGGAACTGCACAACAATCATCATGCGTTTCCGACATCCGCGAGATTTTCGATGCGGCCGCACGAGGTCGACATGGGATGGCTGCATCTGAAGGTTCTCTGCGCACTCGGTCTTGCGCGGATCAAGCGCGTCGCGGCCCACCCGGAACTCACCGAGGAGACGAAGGTGCCCGACCTCGACTCGCTACGGGCCGTCATCGTCAACCGCATGCACATCCTGCGTTACTACAAGAACAACGTCACTTTGCCGCTGCTTCGCCGTGAGCTTGACGATGCCGGGGAGAACAAGAACTCGGTATTCAGGGCTGCCAGAAGATTGCTGAGCCGGGACCCGCAGATGCTTGACGAGTCATCGAGCAGGCGACTGGCGGAACTTGTCGAGCGGCATCCGCGCGTCAGCGCCGTTCTCGAGTACCGGAATGAGCTCAGAAGCCTCTGGGACGGGGCGCACAAGAGCAATGACAGCCTGCTGGCCGAGTTTCGCGAGTGGTGCCGCCGCGCCGAAGCCAGCGGCATACAGGGCATGGCGGACTTTGTCGTGTATCTGAAGTCGCTCAGGCCAACGCCCGAACAGGTCTCGGCGGCCTGAACGAAGCCGCTGGCTGCGGCTACTTGATCTTCGTTTCCTTGTAGATCACGTGCTTGCGGAGTTTGGGGTCGTATTTCATGACCTCCATCTTCTCCGGATGCAGTCGCCGGTTCTTGGTTGTCGTGTAATAGTGGCCGGTGCCGCCGGTCGACCTGAGTCTGATTTTCTCACGCATCGTCGTTTCACACCCTAGCAGCCCGTGGCGAAAGTCCCCCGTCGCACCGAGACTGGCGCGGCGCCCGGCTGACAAGGCGCGAGGAGGGAGAATATCGGGAATATTCGACCGACGAGCAACGCCGTCAGCCGGGATGCCGCGTCGGTCGAATGCAGGGGGACTTTTGCCACGGGCTGCTAGACTTTGACGCCGCGTGAGCGCAGGTCGGCGACGACCTTCTCGACGCCCAGCTTGTCGATGATCCTGAGTCCCTTCCGCGAGACCCTGAGCTTGATGAAGCGCTTCTCGCTCTCGAGCCAGAGCCGCTTCGTGTGGAGATTGGGCAAAAAGCGACGCCGCGTTCGGTTGTTCGCGTGCGAGACGTTGTTGCCCGTGATGGGGCCCTTCCCCGTGACCTGGCAAACTCTGGACATGGCGCAATCGTCGGTGATGCGAAGGGGCCGCGACTATACCGCGCATGCCGAACACGGGCAAGAACGGCCAGTGCCTGGCAGCCTGTGACGAAAGTCCCGCGAAGCACCGAGACTGGCGATGTGCCCGCCCGGCAAGGCGGTCTTCCGCCCCATGCCTCGGGACTCCTGGCGCCGGTTGCTAGACCCAGCCTCTTTCGGCCAGAGAAACGTGGCCGTTGCGGCTGACGACGAGATGATCGAGCAGCCGGATGTCGACGAGCGCGAGCGCTTCTGAGAGCTTGGTCGTAATCGTTCTGTCGGCCTCGCTGGGCTCGCAGTTTCCCGATGGGTGGTTATGGCCGAGGATCACCGCGGAAGCTTCGTGGTATAGCGCGCGCTTGAGGACTTCGCGCGGATAGACGGTCGCTCCGTCCACGGTGCCCCGGAAGAGCGCCTCGAAACAGATCACTCGGTGGCGCGTGTCGAGAAACAGGCAACTGAATACCTCATGCGAGAGATCCGCGAGCCGGGCCTTGAAACAGCGCGCGGCGTCCTGCGGTCGCTTGAGCGTACGCCGCCGGTCGGTGGGGCCCTCGATGCAGCGTCGGCCAAGCTCGAGCGCCGCGAGAAGCCGCGCAGTTCGCGCCGGCCCCAGGCCTTCTGCGCGGATCAGTTCTCTCGCACCTCGGCGCATCAGCGCGTGAAGGCTGCCCCACTCGTCGAGAAGCGTTTGCGACAGCGTCATCGCGTCGCGTCCGGGCAAACCGGAGCCGAGCAGCACCGCGAGCAGTTCCCGATCGGACAGGAGTTCCGCACCGGCTTCGAGAAGCCTTTCGCGCGGCCGCTCGCTGCGCGGCCGACTACCGAGATTCGTCATGTGTTCTTTTCCACGGCTCCAACGCAGCATGGCGAACGCGTGTGGCCGACGCACCCCGGATAAGTGCGCAAGGCTTCGAGAAATGCGCACCGCATCGATGCCGATGCGACCGGCGTCGGTGGAAATGGCGGTGCGACCAAGGGTAAGCTCACCGCAACAAATCGGACGGCTGACGGCATGTCACAAGAATCCGGCAGTTCCTCACCTCGCATCCTGCTCGCAGTCACCGGCGGGATCGCGGCCTACAAGAGTCCCGAGCTCGCACGGCGGCTCGTGGATATGGGCGCCGAGGTGCAGGTGGTCATGACGCGCGGCGCCGGACAGTTTGTCACGGCGACGACGCTTCAGGCCGTGTCGTCCCGACGTGTTCGCGACGACCTCTGGGATGCCGAGGCGGAAGCGGCGATGGGGCACATCGAGCTTGCCCGCTGGGCCGACCTCGTCGTCGTAGCCCCCGGC
>JAQAJI010000073.1:0-13732 GCA_028278665.1 Candidatus Rariloculus versatilis | reverse complement strand
GCCTGGCGACGACCGCGCCGCTCGTCCTGGTCCCCGCGATGAATCACGCGATGTGGACTCACCCCGCCGTGCAGGCCAACCGGGAAGTACTCGAGGATCGCGGCGTCCGGCTGCTCGGTCCGGTCAAGGGCGACCAGGCCTGCGGCGAACATGGCATGGGCCGGATGATGGAACCGGCCGACATCGCGCGCGAGCTGCTGGACGAGCGAGTCATAGCGGGACGCATGGATCTTCAGCAGCTCAAGGGCGTCAAGACCGTCATCACCGCGGGTCCGACGCGCGAGCCGATCGACCCCGTGCGCTACATCACGAACCGCAGTTCCGGCAAGATGGGCTATGCGATCGCCGAGGCCGCGCGCGAAGCCGGCGCGGATGTCATCCTCGTCAGCGGGCCGGTGGCCCTGCCCGCGCCGGCCGGCGTGCGCCGCGTCGACGTCGAGACTGCCGAGCAGATGTACGGCGCCGTGCACGGCGAGATCGCCGACACGGGCCTTTTTATCGCCTGCGCTGCGGTGTCGGACTATCGCCCGCACAGCCCGTCGGTGCGCAAGATCAAGCGCAGCGACGAGGAACTCAAGGTCGAGCTCGTGCGCTCGAAGGACACCTTGTCGAGCGTCGCGGTGCTGACGGAGCGGCCCTTCTGCGTCGGTTTCGCGGCCGAAACCGAAGACATCGAGCGGCACGCCCGCGACAAGCTCGCGACCAAGGGCCTCGACATGATCGCGGCCAATCGTGTCGGACCCACCTGCGGATTCGACACCGATACGAACGCGCTGAAGGTCTACTGGCCGGGCGGCGAAGCCGAATTTGGCGAGCGTTCGAAGGCGGTCCTCGCAAGGCAACTCATCGCGCTCGTTGCCGAGCGTTTTCATGCGGCGCGCGAAGCGCCGCAATCATCGCTGCTGGCGGGCTAGCTGTCCGTGGCAACTGTCGCGCCCCGAACCGGCGGCACGCAGATTCAACTCAGAATTCTCGACGAGCGCGTGGGACGCGAAATCCCGCTCCCGGCGCGTGCGACGGACGGTTCCGCGGGCGTTGACCTGAGGGCCTGTCTTGCCGAGCCTGCGACGCTCGAGCCGGGCGCGACGCTACTGGTTCCAACGGGTATGGCGATCCATCTCGCCGATCCTGGTCTTGCCGCGGTGATCCTGCCCCGCTCCGGTCTCGGCCACAAGCACGGCATCGTGCTCGGCAATCTCGTCGGCCTCATCGATTCGGACTACCAGGGCGAACTCTTCGTGTCGTGCTGGAACAGGGGAACAGAGCCGTTCCGGATCGAGCCGGGCGCGCGGCTCGCGCAGCTCGTCGTCGTTCCGGTGGTGCCCTTCGATTTTGAGGTCGTCGAGTCGTTCGGCGATTCGGAACGCGGCGCCGGCGGTTTCGGCCACACGGGTACGGGTTGAGCGCATCGGGGACTTCGGATCATGAACGTCGCTGCCCACGCCGAAACCCGCGATTGGCTTCAGAGCCTTCTGGTCTATACACATCCGCGCGTGATCGGGATGCTGTTCCTGGGTTTTTCGGCCGGGTTGCCCTACCTGCTCGTGTTTTCGACGCTGAGTACTTGGCTGCGGAACGACGGGATCAGCCTCCCTGCGATCGGCATGTTCGTCTGGGTCGGGCTGTTGTATTCGATCAAGGTGTGCTGGGCGCCGCTGGTAGACCGCCTGCCGCTGCCGTTGCTCACCGCCATGCTCGGGCGGCGCAGGGGTTGGATACTGTTTGGCCAGGTCGGCATCATCGTCGGGCTACTCGGCATGGCTTCGCTCGATCCCCGAATCGCGCTTGGCAGCGTGGCGTTGCTGGCCGTTGTTGTTGCCTTCAGTTCGGCAACGCAGGATATCGCCATCGACGCCTGGCGCATCGAGGCTGTCGAGGCCGAAAAACAGGGCGCCATGGCCGCCACCTATCAGCTCGGCTACCGGGTTGGAATGCTGGTCGCCGGTGCCGGGGCTCTTTATCTGGCGGAATTCATCTCCTGGAACGTTGCCTACGCCGTCATGGCGGCTTGCATGGGTGTCGGCGTCGTGACGGTGTTCGTCGTTCGTGAGCCCGAGCGTTCTGCCGGGGCAGTTCGCGGCTTCGAGCGCTCCGAGTTATCGCTGAAACGCGCCGTTTGGTGGTTCAAGGACGCTTTCATCGGGCCTTTCTCCGATTTCTTTCGCCGTAACGGCCGCTTCGCTGCGGTGCTGCTGGCCTTCATCGGCCTGTCCAGGGTCAGCGATCTCCTGTTCGGAAACATCGCCCCCGTGCTGTATGTCGACCTGGGCTACACGCTCATCGAAATTGCCAACGTCACGAAGATATTCGGTTTCGGCGTGACGATCGGGGGAGCGCTGCTCGGCGGCGTCGTGGTCAGCCGGTTCGGCACGTATCGGCCGTTGGTGACCGCGACAGTGCTTGTTGCCGTCACCAACCTTGCCTTCGCGGCGCTTTCGGCTCAGGGCTTCGCGGCGCTTTCGGAGGGCGGCGGCGCGGATTTGCGCTGGCTCGCCGGCGTCATCGCCGCCGACAATCTCGCCGTCGGCTTTGCCGGCACTGTGTTCATCGCTTATTTTTCGAGTCTCACGAGCGTCGCCTACACGGCAACGCAATATGCCTTGTTCACCTCCCTGATGCTGCTGCCGGGAAAGATTCTGAGCGGCTTCTCAGGCTTTGTCGTCGATGCCACCAACTATGTAACCTTCTTCGTGTCGGCCTCGGCCGCGGGGGTGCCTGCGATCATCCTCGCTGCGATCATCGTGCGTCATGCCGTCCGCGCGCAGCGCGGCGCGGTCTGACGGGCGGCACGTCCATAGCAAAGGGTCTGCGGGTCGCATGACCCGGTGAAACGCAAGACTGCACTCCACATCCAGTCCACAATTACAGCGAGTCCGCGGGTCGCATGACCCGGTGAAACGGTTGACGGCATGGACACCGGTGACCTGCGGCAGTAGGTCTGCGGGTCGCATGACCGGGTGAAACCGCCGCCTTCAGCAGCGCCTCGCGACCGCGGTGGGAGTCTGCGGGTCGCATGGCCCGGTGAAACGGTTCCTGACCGACGGCGCACGGCTCGCGATGCGCCGCGCGGATATGGAAGCGCACCGTTCAGGACGTGTGCTTCGCGCCGTATCGGTCCCGATAGGCACGCATGGCCGGGACACGTTCGGCGAATGCGCTGTTGCTTTCCATGTGCTCGACGAGATCGGTGAACGAGACGATGCTCCTGACCGGAATTGCGAATTCGGTCTCGATCTCCCTGACGGTCGTCACGCGGGTATTCGTGCCGACTTCTTCGCGGTCGATCGCGACTAGTATGCCGGCGGGCTCCGCACCGGCCGCGCGGATGATGTCGACCGCCTCACGAATGGCGGTTCCGGCGGTTACCACGTCGTCGACGATCAGCACGCGACCGCTGAGCGCTGCGCCGACACCACGGCCGCCTTCGCCGTGGCCCTTCGCCTCCTTGCGGTTGTATGCGAACGGGTAATCCAGGTCATGATGCTCGGCAAGCGCGGCAGCCGCGACCGCGACCAGCGGGATGCCCTTGTATGCCGGGCCGAACAGTATGTCGAACCTGAAATCCAGCGCTGCGATTGCGGCGGCGTAGCAGCGCCCGACCTTTGCACTGGCCGAGCCCGTGTTGAAGAGCCCGGAGTTGAAGAAGTACGGGCTTACTCGTCCGGACTTCAGTTCAAAGCGGCCGAAACGGAGCACGTCAAGCTCGAGTGCAAGCTCGAGAAACACTTTCTTGTAGGCTTTCATCGGCAGTGGGTGGCGATGGCTTCCGAGTCGTGCGGCGCTTGCGCCTCCCGACGCGTTCACGCCCTTGCGTTGCAAGCCCATGCACGGCAAGTCCATGCGCCGCAAGCCCATGCCGGGACGGCTCCTGTATCATACCGCGCTTGTCTTCGGGCACGCTCGTAAACCGGTCTTCGCTGCATCGTGCGAATCATCACCCTGAACGCCAACGGCCTGCGCGCGGCGGTGCGCAAGGGTTTCTTCAACTGGTTCCGCCGCCAGCGCGCCGACGTCCTGTGCCTGCAGGAACTCAAGGCCAGGCCGCAGCAGATCGAGGACAAGTCCTTTCACGCGCGCGGTTTTCAGCGTTTTCTCTTCTGTGCCGAGCGGCCGGGTTACAGCGGCGTTGCGCTCTACACCCGGGCCGAACCGCGCGAAGTGATTACGGGCTACGGGAACGCCGAGTTCGACGGCGAAGGTCGCTACATCGAGGCGGTGTTCGATACCTTCGGCGTCGCAAGTGCCTATTTCCCGTCAGGCTCGTCGAGCCCGGCGCGGCAGGAAGCGAAGTTTCGCTTCCTCGAGAGTTTCGAAGCGCACATGATCGGGCTGCTCGCGCGACCGATCCCGTACATCATCTGTGGAGACGTGAACATCGCACACCGCAAGATCGACATCAGGAACTGGCGCGGCAACCAGAAGAACTCGGGTTTCACGCCGGAAGAGCGCGCGTGGATGGACCACATCTTCGATGACATCGGCTACGTGGATGCATTCAGGACCGTGAATCCAGAACCCGATCAGTACACCTGGTGGTCGAATCGCGGCCGGGCGCGCGAGAAGAACGTCGGGTGGCGCATCGACTACCAGCTCGTGACCCCTGGGCTGCGCAGCGCCGTGCGGGCGGTCAGTATCTACAAGCGGAAGTTCTTCTCCGACCATGCTCCACTGATCGTCGACTACGACCTCGGTTGGAGACGCCGTCGCACGATGTAGTACTGCTCGTCGATGACGTGATCGAGGCGCAATCCGCGCCGCTCGAACTTGGTCGGCGGCCGGAAGGCGAGCGGGTCGCTGGCAAGTTCCTCGGCAGCGACGGGCGTGAAGTCGCTGCACCTCGCAAGTACTTCGCGCGTGTGCTCGGCGTAGTCGGCCCAGTCGGTCGCCACATGGAACAGCCCGCCGTCGACGAGTATCCGCGCGAGCGCCGCGACGAATTCCGGCTGGACGAGCCTGCGCTTGTGGTGGCGCTTTTTCGGCCAGGGGTCGGGGAAGAAAACGTTTACGGCGTCAAAGGCGCGATCTTCGATCATGTGATCGATGACATCGACGACGTCGCGGCCGATGATCCTGATGTTGTCGAGGCCGGCCTTCTCGATCAGCATGAGCAGATGCCCGATCCCGGGTTCGTGGACCTCGACGCCGAGATAGTCGATGCTGGGATGGTTAACCGCGCTCGTCAGCAGAGCCTCGCCGTCGCCGAAGCCGATGTCGAGCACCCGCGGTGCGCGCCGGCCGAACACCTCATCGAGATCGATCTTCGACTCGCCGTACGGAATGCCCCAGCGCGGCAGCAGCGTCGTCAGGGCGCGTTGTTGCGCCTTCGTGATGCGGCCGGGCCGGCGCACGAAGCTGCGAACTTTACGAAGGTGGGAAGGCACCATGGGGGTACGGCGCATGATAGCAATCGACCGGTGCGACGGTAGATCGGTTGCCGCTGCCGGGCAGCTAGATCAGGGAGCCCGTGCCACGGGGGGGTTTTTCGTCCGGGCAATCGAACAGGCACAGTGGAAGTCTCGTCTTGACGACGCGCCGCGGGACCTTCGTACGGTAAGTCGCTGTCCGGCGCACCAGGAGGACGTGAATCGGTGCTCGTTTCGGTGTGGAGGGGTGCTCGATTTGCTGTGGAATCGGTGCTCGAATTCAGGCGGACCATGTAGCGGCAAGGGGAGCCATTCAAATTGACTCATCAATTATGAGTAATATAGACTCATTAAGATGACTAAACGACTACAGGTTCTCTTTGAGGACGACGAGTATCGGGCGCTGCAGCAGTCCGCGCGCGAAGAACGGATGACCATGGCCGAATGGGTGCGCCAGACCCTGCGGCAGGCTCGCCTTGGCAGGCGCCGGTCGGTAGATCGCAAGCTTCAGGCTTTGGCGAAAGCCTGCCGGCATCAGTTTCCTACCGCGGAAATTGACGTCATGCTGAATGAAATCGAGAAGGGCTATCTGCCACCATGATTTTCGTGGATTCGAACGTTCCCATGTACCTGGTTGGCGCACTGCATCCGAACAAGGATCGCCTCACGGCAGTGCTGGAACAGTTGATTCGGGAGCGAACGCGGTTCGTGACCGATGTCGAGGTCTACCAGGAAATTCTGCACCGATACACGGCCATTGGCCGCCCGGATGCCATCGACCCGGCTTTCGAAAGCCTTGACGCAATAGTCGACGAGATTCTCACCTTCGGGATGTCGCAAATTCGCGCGGCGCGGGAAATACTGGCGTCGGTGGAAGGCCTGTCGGCTCGCGATGCCCTGCATGTCGCGGTCATGCGCAGCGCTGGCGTGAGCCGTATCCTGAGCCTTGACCGCGGTTTCGACAGATGTCCGGGAATCGACCGCCTCGCTTGATCGCGGCGGTCAAGCGGTTGCGCCTGAGCCGAGGCGGGTCGGAATCGTGTCAGCCAGGTTCCGAAGGCGCCGGTTTCCGGAGCCAGCCCGTAAGCGGAAACCGGCCGTCCTCGTCGACGCTCGTTCAGGTAGCCGCCTGACGTTGCGGGACCACGCCGTTCGCATCGTCCCCGGCGGCGTCGCTTCCGGCCGTCCTGCCAAAGACCCTGCCGAGATAGACGCCAGCGGTGCTCCAGACTGCGGCGATTCCCGCGCCGATCGCCGCCATGGCCGCAAGGCCGAGCCCGAGACCGTCGGTTAGTCCCGAATAGGCCCACGCGGTGGCCGCGTCGCCGCCGCGATAGACGGCCACGTCGATTACAGGTTTGGCCTTGAAGCGCGTTTCGCGGTCGACATTCGTGAAAAGCATCTCGCGTGCGGGCCGCGTCACGCCGTAGTTGCCAGCCTGCCGAGCGACCTGCAGCGCGAGCAGTACAGTCAGAATCGGCGCGAAGGCGAGGATCAGTAACCCCGCACAGATGAATACAGGTACGAGCGCGAGTGTCGTGGGCATCCCGAATCTCGTGACGATTCGGCTCGTCGCGAAGAGTCCGAGCCCGAAGGTCAGCATGTTCACGACGAAGGCGAGACCAGCGAGTATCTCCGTTCGTTCCTCACGCCCGAATTCGCGCAGCAGTTCGGTCTGCTGGAAATACACGAACGAACCGATCGACGTGTACAGCAATATGAATGCGCCAATCGCGAGAAGATAGGGATTCGTGAAGAACTCCCGGAAGCCCGCGAGAGGATTACCGCCGATCTTCGCGGCGCTGAGGTCCGCCGAGACCGCTTCGTTGTGCAGATCGACGCGTTTCAGGCGCTGCAGCCAGAGCGCCACCGGGATTGCGATGAGCAGCATGGCGGCGGCGAGCAACATGAGGTTATCCGTGCCGATTTCGCCGACTACCTGCGTGACCAGCAAAGGACCGGTCGCTGCGCCAGCACTTGCGCCTGCGGCGATGAAGGCAAACACGCGGCGCGACTGCTCCTTCGTGTAGGTGTCGGCCATGAAGCTCCAGAAGACGGAGACGTGAAACAGACTGAAGAGACTGACCCACAGGTAGAATCCCTTGTCGAGCAGTACGCGGTCTGTGATCGCTCCGGATCCCAGATAAAACCCGCAGAACGTCAACGCGAAAAAGATGTAGACGGCGGGTACGAGCAGCCTGAACCGCACGCGCGAGCAGGCAAGCCCGTACACGGCGACGACGGCTGTGCTCAGGAACAATTGTATGGTCCACAGTTGGCTGATCTCGGTGTCGGTCCAGTCGCTCGCCATTGCGGCGCGCACGGGTCTCAGGATGTAGTAGCCCGCCATGAGGATGAACACGAACGAGAACCAAAGCACGACCGTTCTGATCTCGTTCTGCTCTTACATCGTCGCCGCCTTGACGAGGCGCGGCGCAAGGACGATCGGGACGAGCAGGGCCAGGGCGGCGAGCGTTCCGAGCAGCCCGAGGTTCGACAGGTCGAACAGGCTCCACAAGGGTTGGCCCTGCACGACGCCGGCAATTCTCGAGACGACGAATATTGCAATGACCAGCCAGCACGCAGTCTTGATCCAGTCACTGTACGATCGTTCGGCAAGCGGGCCTGTTGTCATTGCATACTCCCGGCAGGAGGCGAGGTATCGGTCAAAGCATCACTGATCGGTGCAACGGCCGGCACTGTGCGGGTTGGCACGTCATCGGCGGGTCGGTCGATCCCGGAATACTACCCGAAAAGCCGGCGATGATGGCTGGCCGCAGTTGTCGTTGGGTCGCAGTCGTCGTTGGGCCGCAGTTGTCGTTGGGTCGCAGTCGGCGTTGGGCGGCAGTTGTCGTTGGGCCGCGGCCAGACGTGCAAGTGCACGGTGCATACCGATCGGACACGGTTCGTAGATCGAACGGAGCGTGAATTCCGGGCACGCACTGCTACAATCGGCCGAGGTGCGGGCGTCGTATAATGGTCATTACCCTGGCTTCCCAAGCCAGAGACGTGGGTTCGACTCCCATCGCCCGCTCCACTCCACACAGGGTCTGCTCGTTACCGTCCGCCCTGCGGCAAATCGCCGACGCGCTTGCGCGGGCGCAATCGCCGCAGACCACAGTTGCTCCACTCCATTAACTTGTTCGGCAATGCGCCCCGCATGGATTCGTTCGCAAGCAAGCTGATCGCCTGGCACGCGGTCCATGGCCGCCACGATCTGCCCTGGCAGGTCCGGCCGACGCCGTACGGCATCTGGGTCGCGGAGGTCATGCTGCAGCAGACGCAGGTGGCTACCGTGGTGCCGTACTACGAGCGCTTCATGCGGCGCTTCCCGACGCTTGAGGCTCTGGCTGCCGCAGCGCTCGATGAGGTTCTCGGTCTTTGGGCGGGACTCGGTTACTACGCTCGCGGCCGGAACCTGCATCGAAGCGCGCGCATTGTCGTCGAACGTTGCGACGGGCGGCTGCCCGAGACGTTCGAAGGACTGCTCTCGCTGCCCGGCATCGGCCGCTCGACGGCCGGCGCGATTCTCGCCCAGGCGCATGGCCGGCGCTACCCGATTCTCGACGGCAACGTCAAGCGCGTTCTGGCGCGCTATCACGCCGTCGAGGGCTGGCCCGGTGAAGCTGCGGTCGAGCGCACACTTTGGGAGCATGCCGAGCGCCACACTCCGACCGCCAGAGTCGCCGCGTATACGCAGGCGATCATGGATCTTGGCGCGACGGTCTGCACGCGACGGCGTCCGTCGTGCACGATGTGCCCCGTCGCCCGAGACTGCTCCGCCCGCCAGGCGGGCATCGAGAATCGGCTGCCCGTAGCGCGGCCCAAACGAAACCGACCACGCCGGACGGCCACTGTACTCATCGTGATCGATCCGGACGGCCGCGTGTTGCTCGAGCGGCGACCGGAACAGGGCGTCTGGGGTGGGCTGTACAGCTTTCCGGAATTGCCTGACGGCGAGGATGCCAAGCAATGGTGCGACCGCAAGCTCGGCTCGCGCGTCAGCTCTGTGGAGGCGTGCGACCCGGTGCCGCACTCACTGACACATTTCGACCTCGTACTCGTGCCGCTTGAGGTCCGGCTGGCCGGCAGTCCGAACAGGGTCGGGGACGGTCGGGACCGGCTCTGGCACGACCCTGAAACGGCGCAGGCCGTCGGGGTCGCGGCCCCGATAGCGGCGGCACTGCGGAGATTCGTCCACGGGCAAGACTAGGCGATTCTCCAACCTGAGGCCCGGCTCAGGAGCCGGAACCGGGCGACCCGCCGGCGACGGCTCCCAGAGCCTGATCGAACGTTCGAATCTCTCGCACGCCGCGCCGACGGCAGCTCGCCAGGTGGCACAGATCGCGGGCGCCCAGAGTTGGATGTTGTTCGTGGAGCTGTCGCGCCAGCGTCACGTCCTCGTGCTCAAGCGGCCATACCTCCACGCGGGCTCTCGAGATGAGCGACAAGGCCCCGTCGAGAGTCCGGATTCGCGACACCGGCAGGTAGACGTGTACGAGTTCCTGCACCACTTCCGCCGAAGTGCAAAGCGGCGTCTCGTTTCGGACGCAGTCCGCGAAGAACTCGCGGGCCATGTCCCGCAGGGGATGGGGACGGCCCACGGCGTACATGAAAACGTTCGTGTCGACGAAGATCACGTCGTCGGTGCGCCCCGCCTTCGCGATTCGTCGATAACCGCGAGATGCTCGCCCCAGTCGGGCTCGGTCTCGGGACCTTCAAGCGCGTCGCACTGCCGAAAGAACGCTTCGACATCCTCCGATGACTCGAACGGCCGGGACCGTTGCTGTGCAGCCAGCCGCTGGTGTGCCGCTGCCCTCAGCCACGCACTCAAGGTCATGCCATCCTTCCTTGCCTGGTGGACCAACCGATCTCGATCGTCGTCCGGGATCAGAATCTGTACTCTGGCCATTGTTTTTCTGCACTTTTTTCATAAGTATGTGTATGAAGAATACACATACTTATTGTCAACTGTCTACTGCGGTCTTTTCCAACAGCGATTCTCAATTTGGCCGATGTTGTGATCCGTTTTGCCGCGCGAACACCACACTCCGTCCGAGCCGACCCGGCTGGACCGACATTGAATATGGTCACGACGTGGTCTTGAATTTAGACACGCACCGGGGCATAGTCCGGTGACAATGTCGAAGCCGGGAGCGGTCCGCCATGGAACTTGCCTTGCGCGAGGCGAAAGCGCGTCTTTCCGAATTGATCGCTGCCGCCCGTAACGGCGAACGCGTGATCATTACAAAACACGGTCGGCCCGCAGTCGAACTCATCCGTTGCGACCGGCGCGGCGGGATCGATTTCGACAAGCTCGCGGCGAGCCGCCGGCGTCTTGATATCGAGGATGCCCCGCCGGACGAGGTTGCGGCAATGGAATCGGCCTTCCACGATTCGTCGCTCAGTCGTCAGCTACTTGGGCTTGAGCCTGAGAAATAGGCGAGGTTTGCGTGCGCATACTTCTCGATACGACCTATCTCTACAGGCTGATGGAGGCACCCGGAGCGCTATCCGATGCCGATCGCCGGTTCTTCACCGCGCGCAAGGCGCAGCTCTTCGTGAGCGCGGTGTCGATCTGGGAGATGCGGCTCAAGCACGATGCCCGCCATGCGTCGGGTGCGCGCAAGAGCCGCTTCGATCCGAATGACGTGCTCGTCGTTCTCCAGGCGCAGGATGTGACGCTGCTGCCGATGACTGCGGCGCACGCCGCGCGAGCGCTCGATCCCCCAATCGCTCACAAGGACCCATTCGACGAAATGCTGCTCGTCCAGGCTCAGGAGGAAGGTCTCCGCTTGCTTACCGTCGACCGGCAGCTTGTCGGCCATCCGTTGGCGGTCACGCCGGATGGGCGCGCGTAAACTCTGGCTCGACGCCGCGCGCAGCTTCCCGGTTTTCGAGGACCGCGGCACGCTCAATGTCGGCGCTCCGGCCGACATAGCCATCATGGAGCTTCGCGAAGGCGAGTTCGAGTTTGTAGACAACTACGAGGGCACTCGAACCGGTCGCGAGCGGCTGTTTCCGTCGGCGACGGTGCTCGGCGGGAGGATTGTGGTATGACGAACGGGCCTCAGTTGCGGACGGCGGTTTTTTGCAGCGGCAGCAGCGCTCGGCGGGAGGGTTGTCGGATGACGTGCAGGTATCAGTTACGATCGGCAATCCTCGCAGCGGCACTCGTGCTCGGCAGTACTGCCGACGGGTGGGCTCAGGACGCAGGTGCAGATGCGGCCGACGAGCGGGCACTGGAGATCCATGACGCCGTGCTCACCATCGACAGTCACGACGACATCCCCTTCGATTTCGCAACGGACGCGGTCGACCCGCTCGACGCGCCCCGTCAGGTCAACCTTCAAAAGATGCGCGCAGGCGGTCTCGATGTCGCTTTCTTCATCGTTTACGTGGGTCAGACCGAGCGGACGCCTGCCAACTACCTTCAAGCCCAGGCGGACGCGATCACCAAGTTCGACGCGATACACCGCATGGCCGGGGAGCTTTATCCGGATCTGATCGAAATCGCCTACAGCGCCGACGATGTCGAGCGCATCAACGCCTCGGGCAAACTCGTCGCTGCCATCGGCATCGAGAACGGCTACGTGATCGGCCAGGATATTTCGCTGCTCGAGCGCTACCACGAGCTTGGCGCACGGTACGTCACGCTCGCCCACAACGGTCACAACGACATCGTCGATTCCGCGCAACCGCGCGCGAATCTCGGGGACGGACTGGCCGAACACGGCGGCATCAGCGAGTTCGGCGCCGAGGTCATCGCCGAAATGAACCGGCTCGGCATCATGATCGACATCTCGCACATCTCGAGGGATGCGGCGCTCGACGCCATCCGGCTGTCGCGGGCGCCCGTGATGGCGTCTCACTCAAACGCGCGTGGACTGACGGACCATGTGCGCAACCTCGACGACGAGTCGCTGCTGGCCCTGCGCGACAACGGCGGCGTGATGCAGACGACCGCGTTCGCGGGTTATCTCAAGGAAGCCACTGCCGCGGAGAGAGAAGCCACGGTTGCGGCGCTTGCCGAGTTCGGCCTCGAGGGCTTCGGCGACTGGTTTTCGCTGAGCGAAGGTGAACGCGACCGCCTCGAGGCCCGGCTGGGGGAGATCGGCTACGCGGACGTCGGCAACCTCATCGATCATGTGGATTACGCGGTCGAGCTCATCGGCATCGACCACGTGGGGCTGAGTTCGGACTTCGACGGCGGCGGCGGCATCGTCGGTTGGTTCGATGCCGCGGACACGGCGAACGTTACGCTCGAACTCGTGCGCCGCGGCTACAGCGAGGAGGAGATCGCCAAGCTCTGGGGCGGCAACCTGCTCAGGGTCTGGCAGGAGGCGGAGCGCGTCGCGGCACAGTCGCCGCCGCGCGAGAACTGAATCCGGACGCGCGGCTTATTGCCGCGGGCCGCCTCAAAGGGCCACGGCGGCCTTTTCGAATCGCCGGCTGCGAATCTGCAGGTCGGCATTGCGGACATGGATTTCGCACATCTTGCCGGCCAGCTGCACATCGCGGGCCTCTATGGCCGAGACGATGGCCCCGAGTTCCTCGATGACTTCCTGCAGGCGTGCAGGCGCGGGCAGCGACAGCTCCTCGAAGAGGACGATTCGATTGATGAGCTGGTTGACGATCTGGCCGATCATCCTGTTGCCGCAGCCTTCGAACAACACCGAATAGAAGCCGACCTTCAGCGCCAGCACATCCCGCAGGCTGCCCGGTGCGTTGACCGGTTGCTGGGACGAAACCTGCCGCCGCAGCTCGGCAATCTGTTCGTCGGAGGCGTTGCGGGCAAACTCGCGCGCGGCCAGCGATTCAAGCGCGATCCTGACCTGAAAGATCTCCCGGACCTCGTTGGTATCGACCAGGGCCACGGACGGTCCCCTGTGTGCGACCCAGGTGATCAGTCCTTCGGCCTGCAGTTGCGGCAGCGCCTCGCGCAGCAGCGGGCGACTGACATCGAGCGAAGCGCACAGCTCGCGCTCCACGAGCTTCTGACCCGGTTTGAGGTCGCCGTTGACGATCGCCTGGCGCAGTCGGGCGGTCACCTGGCGGCGCAAGGGCATGGATTCACGTTCGATGGGTTGTATGTTGTTCATTTGTCAGATTGTCTCCTCGGAAACCAAGAAATTACCGACGTCCTCCACGTGGGCAAAGTTGTCTGGCAGGAAACGGGTTATGCGGCGTCGATCAATCTACTCGGGAAGTGTAAACACATTGAACGAGTTAACTTGATGCGGCCGCAGTGACACGCTACCCAAGTCGCCAATTCTACTAGGAAAAATGAGCGCGCTCGATTTTGGGACAGTAACCTACTTCTAGCCGTCGCCCGCGAAGGTGATCGTAACGGTCTGAATCGGAGCCGC
>JAQAJI010000072.1 GCA_028278665.1 Candidatus Rariloculus versatilis | reverse complement strand
ATCCGGGGAGAGTATGGCGACACGCACTCGGCGCACTGGAATATGGCTGATTGCGGCCGCGCTCGCGGCCGCGGCCGGCGGCTTTGCGGCATGGGCACAGTTTCGCGGCGGCAGCAGCGACCCGTGGCAGATCGAGGTCGTCGCGGAGTATCCCCATGACCCCTCAGCGTTCACTCAGGGTCTTGCGATCTCCGACGGCCAACTGTATGAGAGCACCGGCCGCTACGGGGCTTCGTCAATTCGCCGCGTCGATATCGAAACGGGTCAGGTCGAGCGCATGGGCGCACTCAACAGCCGTTTGTTCGGGGAAGGACTCACGATTCGTGGGGATCGCGCCTACCAGCTCACCTGGCAGAGCGGCCTGGGTATCGTCTACGACCTGGCGACTTTCGAGATCCTCGAGACGTTCCGCTACGAAGGCGAAGGCTGGGGACTGACCCACGACGGCACGCACCTGATCCTGAGCGACGGCACGGCGGCGCTGCGATTCCTCGATCCGGAGAGCTACGAACAGGTGAACCGGCTCACGGTGCGCGAAGGAGACATCGAGCTGACACGGCTCAATGAACTTGAATACATAAGTGGCGAAGTCTGGGCAAACGTCTGGTATGAAGACAGGATCGTCCGCATCTCGCCGACTGACGGGAGCGTGCTCGGCTGGATCGAGCTGAGCGATCTGTACCCGAGCTGGCAGCGCGCGAGCACCGATGAGGTCCTGAACGGCATCGCGTTCGATGCGGCAACGCAGCGGCTCTTCGTGACCGGCAAGAACTGGCCGAAGTTGTACGAGATCAGAGTCATCGATTAACGGTCCAACGAGCAATGCGCGAGCATCCAGCCAGGGGGAATTCGCTGTTGTTCCTAAAGCGGTCGATCGGTACCCCGGGCGCCACTCGAATCCACGACCTTGACCGGTCGCCGGGCCCCGTGGGCATGCGCCACCGCGTGACCGGATTCGGTTAATATAGTCAGGCACAGTCGATGCCGTGCTACGCGAACATTGCGGCGGACCGCGAGGAGCGTTCACGAGCGTCGACACTTGAACCGGACCATGCTCGGCAGGTTCGAGACCAGGCGTCGCTGCAGGGCCACGGACTCTTGCCGCGCCGCGTTCAGCGCAAGGGGGACAGCAGATGAATCTTCGACTTGCAACTCTCGTCACCGGCCTGTTGTTGACCGTGACCGCGGCAGCGCAGGATGCGGCAACCCGTACCATCCGCGAGTCCATGGTCGCGACCGCAAGTGCTCTTGCCGAAAGCGTCGAGCGACGCGGTCCATCCGGGATGATCGCCCGCCCAGGCAACATGCTGCACGAACTCGACGACGCGGCACGCGAGCAGTGGCAGTTCTGGCCGGCTCCACGCGTGGGCCTGCCGATCGAGTCGATGAACGCAGAACAGCGCATGCTCGTACACGAACTGCTGACGTCCGTGCTCAGTTCCAACGGCTATCTCAAGGTCGTGCACATCATGCAGCTTGAGAACATTCTCGACATGCTCGACCGGGGAGGCGTGCCGCGGAGCGTCGATCACTATGTGCTGGCCCTGTTCGGTACGCCGGGTATGGATTCGTCATGGGCCTGGCGCTTCGAAGGCCACCATGTGTCGCTGAGCGTCTCGGTTGCGCCTGATGGAATATCCGTAACGCCTTCGTTTTTCGGTTCGAACCCGGCGGAGGTTCGTACCGGGCCGCTGGCCGGTTTCCGGGTGCTCGGCATGCAGGAAGACCTCGCCCGCGATCTGCTGATGTCGCTCAGCGCCGAGCACAGGGCAACAGCGATAATCTCCGATGAGCCTCCGGGCGAGATTTTCACGGGCAATATCCGCAAACCCCGCGACGAATGGGATGCATGGCGCCGGTCGCTTGAGCCGCAGGGCGTTTCAGTGGGCGAACTCAATGAAATGCAGCAACTTTGGGTGCGGCGGATTCTTGACGAGGTCGTGGCGAACTACCAGCCGGAGCTGTCCGCGGCAAGACTCGCAGCCATCGACCTGGCAGAGCTCAGTTTTGCGTGGATGGGATCGACGATCCGGCGCGAACCTCACTATTTCCGTCTGCAGGGCCCCGATTTCATTTTCGAGTACGACAATGAACAGAACATGGGCAACCATGTGCACTCGGTATGGCGCAGCAGGGCCGAGGACTTCGGCCTGAACATTCTCGAGCGCCACTACCAGTCGGCACATCGCCAGGAGAATGCGCCGTAGGGATTCACGGCTGCAAATCCGCTCTCATCCGCCCCTTCGCCCGATCGATTTCGTCAAATATGGTTCGATACTCTCCTCAATCGATCGATTGTGCGGACGGCGATATCGAGTTTTCGCTTTCGCGACTACCCAGGGCGCAGGCTCCTGGTCCTGTTCGCCTCGTCGCGTGATTCAGGTGCAACCCGAGGGTCATCGAAATGGCGTCCATTGGCCGTAACCAGCCGTGTCCTTGCGGCAGCGGCAAGAAGTACAAGCATTGCTGTGCGCTGGCACCGCAAAAAGGGTCGATCGCAAACCGGGTCGTTCTGTCGCTGATCGGGCTCATGCTGCTTACCGGTGCGATCGTCATGCTCATGTCGCTCGACGATCTTGGCGACGACGGGGGCGGCCCCAGGCGAGTCTGGTCCGAAGAGCATCAGCACTGGCATACCCTCTAGCGCACTTCTCACGGCGCGTCCGGTGAGACAAGCGGACCACGTGTCCCGTCCGGGCGCATGCATGATCGGGTTCTACCTTCGGGAACTGACTTTTGATACGATATGTCCCGATTTTGCGGTGCTTCGGCTCCGGGTATGCCAAATGATTTGTTTTAAAATCATGGGTTTAGGGCCAAATGGTAACCAGAATGGTTAAATAGGAAGCCCCCCCGGCGGGGCAGTTTGTCGAACGTAACCCGCGGGTGACGGCGGGTCGAGGAGGAGGAGACTAAGAAGAATGGGCCTTGAGCCCATTTTTTTGTTGTTTGGAGACGCGTCGATCGTGAGTCAGTCGGTAGACAAGCAGGCATTGATCGATCTGCTGGAACCGCCATTGCAGGCACTGGGCTTCGAGCTTGTCGATCTCGATGCGCGGACCGGTGGACGGGGCTTGCTGCGAATCTACATCGACAGGGAGCCGGCGGTGACACTGGCCGACTGCGAACTCGTGAGCGAGCAGATTGGCGCTTTCCTCGACGTGGAGGATCCGCTGCCAGGGCACTACGTATTTGAAGTGTCGTCGCCCGGCATCGAGCGTCGGCTCCGGACTGCAGCACATTTCGAACGATTTTTGGACGACGAGATCAGGGTTGAGCTCAGCAAGCCGCGCGATGGCAGGCGCCGCTTCAGGGGGCGGCTCTGCGACGCCGGAGCGGGGGCGATCGCCGTTGACGTTGACGGGACGGTCTGGCGTTTGAGTCTCGCGGACATTGCTGATGCGCGTCTCGTGATCGGGAAGTGAGCGAGAGCTGAGGTGACCGAACGATGAGCAAGGAAATTCTGCTGGTAGCGGAAGCCGTCTCGAATGAAAAAGGGGTCGACCAGGACGTCATTTTCGAGGCGATCGAGGCGGCGCTCGCGAGCGCAACTCGAAAACGCTACGGCGAAGACATCGATGTGCGCGTCGCCATCGACCGTACGACCGGAGAATACGATACGTTCCGGCGCTGGATGGTATTCGCGGACGATTCGACGGAACTCGAGGAACCCGCGCACGAACTCAGGGTTCTGGATGCTGTCGAGTTCAATCCGGACGTGCAGCCGGGTGACTATGTCGAACAGCCCATGGAATCCGTCGAATTTGGCCGCATCGCCGCCCAGACGGCCAAGCAGGTCATCGTCCAGAAGGTTCGCGAAGCGGAGCGTGAGCAGGTCGTCGAGGAGTACGAGGACCGGATCGGCGAGCTTGTCAGCGGTATTGTCAAGCGGGTCGACCGCAATGGCGCCTATGTGGATCTCGGCGGAAACGCCGAAGGATTCGTACCTTCCGAACACCTGATTCCGCGGGAGCCGATCAAGCCGCAGGACCGCATCAAGAGCCTGCTTGCGGAAGTGCGCGCCGAAATACGCGGGCCGCAGCTCTTTCTGACGCGTGCGTCGCCGCAGTTCCTCGTCGAACTCTTCAACATCGAAGTGCCCGAGGTCGGGCAGGGGCTCATCGAGATTCTCGGCGCGGCACGCGACCCGGGACTTCGCGCGAAGATCGCCGTCAAGAGCAACGACAACCGCATCGACCCGGTCGGCGCTTGCGTCGGCATGCGCGGTTCCCGTGTGCAGGCGGTTTCCAACGAACTTGCCGGCGAGCGCGTGGACATCATCCTGCACGACGAGAACGCCGCCCAGTTCGTGATCAATGCCATGTCGCCGGCCGATGTGCTTTCCATCGTCGTCGACGAAGACGCGCACAGCATGGATATCGCTGTTGAGGAAGAAAAACTGTCGCAGGCGATCGGCCGCGGCGGCCAGAACATCCGGCTTGCAAGCGAGCTTACAGGCTGGGAACTCAACGTGATGACCGAGTCCGATGCCGAAGACAAGAGCGAGCAGGAAGCTCGCGAGCTCATCGAGAGTTTCATGAAGGACCTCGACGTCGACGAGGATGTCGCAACGATTCTCGTGCAGGAAGGATTCTCGTCTCTCGAGGAGATCGCCTACGTGCCGGCGAGCGAGCTGGTGGCCATCGAAGAATTCGACCAGGAAATCGTTGACGAACTGCGTGCCCGCGCGAGGGATGTGCTCATTACCCAGGCGATCGTCAACGAGGAGGTCATCGACCAGGCCCAGCCGGCGGACGACCTGTTGAGCCTCGACGGCATGGACATGGAGCTGGCCTTCATTCTCGCGAGCCGCGGGGTTGTTACCCGGGAGGATCTCGCCGAGCAGGCTGTCGACGATCTCGAAGACATCGATGAACTTGAGCCTGAGCGCGCCGGTGAGTTGATCATGGCAGCGCGCGCCCATTGGTTCGAGAACGAGCAGCAGGCCTGAGGAGCGAGGAGAGCACCATGGCTGAAGTAACGGTCACCGAATTTGCTGACGTGCTGAAGGTACCGGTCGAGCGGCTGATCGTGCAGCTCGACGAGGCCGGCATCAAGGTGTCCGGCGCTGAGGACGTGATCAGCGAAAACGCCAAGCTCGAGCTGCTCACTCATCTGCGGCGCACGCACGGACGCACCGATTCGTCCGCAGGTTCGCCCCGCCGGATCACGCTCAAGCGCAAGTCCCAAAGTGAACTCAAGTTTGCTGCGGGCCAGGGCCGCACGCGTACCGTCAATGTCGAGGTCAGACGCAAACGCACCTACATCAAGCGCGACGTGCTCGAGGAACAGGCGCGCAAGAAGCAGGAAGAGCTCGATGCCGAGCGCCAGGTACATGAGCAGGCGCGCAAGCAGGAGGAAGTCGAGGCCGAGCGCCGCGCCGCGGAGCAGGCGCGCAAGAAGCAGGAGGAGCTCGACGCCGAACGTCGTCAGCAGGAACTGGAGCGGGAGAAGGCAGAAACGGAAGCTCGCGAGCAACGCGAGGCCGAAGAGCGCCAGCGCCTGGCCGAAGAAGCGCAGAAACAGCGCGAAGCCGACGCGGAAGCGGCACGGCGCAAGACCGACGAGCCCGCGAAACCGGCGCCGGACGCCGATGTGCGCAAGGAGCCGGATCGCGCCAGGCAAAAGGGCAAACGCGGGAAACCCGAACCGCGCACGCCGGATCACACCTTGCATGTCGCCGAAGGCATGGCGAGCAGGCGCCGAAGGAAACGTCCGCGACGGCGTCCCGTCCACGTCAGCGTCGACTCGCAGCACGGTTTCGAGCGCCCGACTGCGCCGGTGGTGCGGGAGGTCGAGATTCCCGAGACTATTGCCGTCAACGAACTCTCGCAACGACTGGCCATAAAGTCGACGGAAGTCATCAAGATGCTCATGAGCATGGGCATGATGGTGACCATCAATCAGGTCATCGACCAGGACACCGCGATCCTCGTCGTCGAAGAGATGGGGCATACCGCGAAGGCGCTCAAGGAGACGGCCATTGAGGATCAATTGCTCGAAGCCGTCGAGGAGCGCGACACGCAGGCCGAAGGGGTGGATCGACCCGCCGTCGTGACCGTCATGGGCCATGTCGATCACGGAAAGACTTCGCTGCTCGATTACATCCGCCGTACGCGCGTGGCGGCCGGCGAGGCCGGCGGCATAACGCAGCATATCGGCGCGTATCATGTGAAAACCGGCCGGGGCATGCTGACGTTCCTCGATACGCCGGGCCACGCCGCCTTCACCGCAATGCGAGCACGCGGCGCACAGGTGACGGACGTCATCATTCTCGTCGTCGCTGCCGATGACGGCGTGATGCCTCAGACGATCGAAGCCATCCAGCATGCGCGGGCAGCCGGCGTGCCGATGGTCGTAGCGGTCAACAAGATCGACCGCGAAGACGCCGATCCCGACCGTGCCCGCAACGAGCTGTCGCAACACGACGTGATCCCGGAGGATTGGGGCGGGGACACGCTCTTTGTCAACGTGTCCGCGCAAACCGGCGCGGGAATCGATGATCTGCTCGATGCGGTGATGCTGCAGGCTGAACTCCTTGATTTGAAGGCGCCCGTGACCGGACCGGCCGCAGGCGTGGCGCTCGAAGCGAGTCTCGAGCGCGGCCGTGGCGCCGTGGCAACGGTGCTCGTGAAGCGAGGCAGCCTCAAGGTCGGCGATATCCTGCTCGCAGGGCAGGAGCATGGCAGGATCCGCGCGATGTTCGATGAGGCCGGAAATGCGATTCAGACGGCCGGTCCGTCGATACCCGCGGTGGTGCTTGGGCTTTCGGGAACACCCGGGGCCGGCGACGACGTCCTCGTCGTGACCGACGAGCGCAAGGCCCGGGAAGTTGCGCATTTCCGTCATGGCAAGGAGCGCGACGTCAAGCTTGCGAAGCAGCAGGCAGCGAAGCTCGACGACGTTTTCGAGCAGATGGGCGACACCGGTACGGTTCGGGTTCAACTTGTCGTCAAGGCCGATGTGCAGGGCAGTGTGGAAGCCTTGAAGGACGCACTTGAAGCCATTTCCAACGAGTCTGTGAAGGTGACCGTTGTCGCCTCGGGTGTCGGTGGAATCACCGAATCGGACATACAGCTGGCTGCGGCGTCGGACGCCATCGTTCTTGGTTTCAATGTCCGGGCCGACGCTGCGGCTCGCAATGCGATCAAGGAAACGGATGTCGACATCCGCTACTACCGGGTGATCTACGAGGCCATCGATGACGTCAAGGCTGCCGTCAGCGGCATGCTTTCGCCCGAGATTCGCGAGCGTATCGTTGGCCTGGCCGAAGTCCGCGATGTGTTCCGTTCGCCGAAGCTCGGCAACGTTGCCGGTTGCATGGTCGTCGATGGCCATGTGAAGCGCGCGAGTCCGATCCGCGTGTTGCGCGACAACGTGGTCATTTACGAGGGCCAGCTCGAGTCCCTGCGACGCTTCAAGGATGACGTCAACGAGGTCCGGGCCGGAACCGAGTGCGGAATAGGCGTGAAGAACTACAACGACGTCAAGGTCGACGACCAGATCGAGTGCTACGAAAGAACCGAGTTTGCAAGAACGGTCTGAACATGCAACGCGAGTATCCGAGACATCTGCGAGTAGGCGCGGAGCTTGTACGCGTGCTCAATGCGTTGTTGCAGTCGGAGATCAAGGACCCAAGACTCGAAGGTGTGCGCGTCAACGAGGTTGAACTCAGCGGCGACCTCGGTGTCGCCACCGTGTTCTATGGCACGCTTGAGCCCGACGACGACCCGGACCCGGTGAAACAGGCGTTCGAGGCGGCAACCGGATACCTCCGCTTGAACGTCGGTCGGCAACTCCGTTTGCGGCGCGTACCCGAGTTGCGTTTTCGCCACGACCAGAGTGCCCGTCAGGGCCTGGAACTCACGCGCCTGATCGACTCGAGCCTCCAATAGTGCGCGGCCCGGCAGTTGGTGGCGGAAGTCCCCCGCGGTGCCTGGTCGGTTGAACGCAGCGGGACATCCGCCACGGACAGCTGGCTACGGGGACCGGTCATCGTGAGCAAGAGCAAAGGCCGGCGCGTCGATGGCATCCTGTTGCTCGACAAGCCGGCCGGCATGACTTCGAACCGCGCGCTGCAGCGCGCCAAACACCTTTACGGGACTGCAAAGGCCGGCCATACGGGCAGTCTGGATCCCCTGGCAACCGGCATGTTGCCGCTGTGTTTCGGCGCGGCAACGCGCGTGTCGGGCTACCTGCTGGCTGCCAGCAAGACCTATATGGTTACCGGACGGTTCGGTATCGCAACCGACACGGGCGACTCTGACGGCAAGGTTTGCGAGCGCGCGGACGGGCCGGTGATCGAAGATTCGGCGCTAACCGCGGTGCTCGAGCAATTTCGCGGCACGAGCGAACAGATACCGCCGATGTACTCCGCGCTCAAGTACCGCGGCCGGCCGCTCTACAGCCTGGCTCGCAAGGGCATCGACGTTGAGCGCAAGCCGCGGGAAATCACTGTCCATTCCATTGCCCTCAGGAACTGTCGCTGGCCGGAATTCACGTTCATGACGTGCTGTTCGAAAGGGACCTACGTACGGACTCTGGTCGGCGACATCGCCGCGCAGTTGGGTACGCTTGCGCATGTGACGGCGTTGCGGCGGCTCGAGATCGGCCCCTTCGCGGGTCTAGAAATGCACGATTTTGCGACGCTCAAAGAAGCCGCATGCGATGGACTCGATGCTCTGGATCGCTTGCTCCTGCCGATCGATCGCGCATTGCCGGATTGGCCTTCACTTGAACTCTCCCACGACATTGAGACTGACCTGAGACATGGCCGGCCCGTTGCCGCAGAGCGGTCGTGGGCGCAGGGCCGCGTGCGCCTGTATGGGCCGACGACCGGTTTCTTCGGCCTCGGCGAAGTACGCGCTGACGGTCTACTCGTGCCGAGACGCATAATTCCGTTGTGACATTTGTGCGCAAATGCTTGGACGCAGTGCCCTGTGTGGGTAAAATGTCGCGCTTCATCAAGAGAGGCATTCACGAAGAGGAACGGGGCAGCAGGGTCCCGGAGAGTCCATATGGCGCTTAGTTCGGGACAAAAGTCCGAAATCATCACCGAATATCGGCGAGACCCCACCGACACCGGGTCGCCGGAAATCCAGGTCGCATTGCTGTCCGCAAGAATTCGGGAGCTGACCGACCATTTCCGTGCGCACCACAAGGATCGTCATTCGCGTCGGGGCCTGCTGCGTATGGTCAATCGCCGCCGCAAGCTTCTGGACTACCTCAAGAGCAGGGATCGGGGCCGCTACAAGGATCTGATCGGTCGACTCGGCCTGAGACGTTGAGTCGCACATCAATCACGCACAGAGCCGGTTCTGCCGGCTCTGCTCAGTTTTGGAAACCATGCTGATCGCGACGACGCTTCCGTCAATCGGGCGGCGGCGCGTATGCATGCAAGGATAGGAAAGTGAAACGCAGCAGAACATTCAATTTCGGGGCGCACGACGTCACCATCGAGACGGGCGTCATTGCCCGTCAGGCCGACGGCGCTGTCGTCGTCAGCATGGCCGATACTGTGGTGCTCGTCACCGCCGTCGGCGAAAAGGTCGATCGGGAGGGCCGCGAGTTCTTCCCGCTCACCGTCAACTATCAGGAGAAGACCTACGCGGCGGGCCGGATACCCGGCGGATTCTTCAAGCGCGAAGGCCGGCCGAGCGAGAAGGAGACGCTGACGTGCCGGCTCATCGACCGGCCTGTCAGGCCACTCTTTCCGAAGGGCTACATGCGCGAGACTCAGGTTGTCGCGACCGTACTTTCGATGAACCCCGAGGTCGATCCGGATATCCCCGCGCTGCTCGGGGCCTCCGCGGCGCTTTCGATCTCGGGACTCCCGTTCCGCGGACCGATCGGCGCGGCGCGCGTGGGCTACATTGACAATCGCTACGTCCTCAATCCATCCATGAGCGAAGTCGCGCGCTCCGAGCTCGATCTTGTTGTCGCGGGTACCCGGCAAGCAGTGCTCATGGTCGAGTCGAGCGCAAAACTCCTGCCCGAAGACACGATGCTCGGCGCCGTGGTCTTCGGCCACGAGCAGATGCAGTCAGCCATCGATGCGATCGAGTCGCTGGCCGGAGAGGTGGGGCGGCCTTCCGTCCACTGGAACGCGCCGCAGGAAGACGAGAGCCTGGTCGACGCCGTGAAGCAGTCCGTGGCGGACCGCTTGACCGAGGCCTACGGCATTGCCGAAAAACAGGAGCGGCGCGCAAGCATTGGCGATATCAGGCGCGCGTGCGTGTCCACGTTGGCCGAACCCGCGTCTGCGACCTGGCGGGCGGCCGATATCGAGGCGCAGTTCAGCAAGCTTGAAAAAAGAATCGTGCGCGAGCGGGTACTGGACGGCAAACCGCGGATCGACGGGCGCGACGCGAGTACGGTCCGGCCCATCGACGTGCAGGTCGGAGTGCTTCCCAGAACGCATGGATCGGCGCTGTTTACGCGCGGTGAAACCCAGGCCCTCGTGGTCACGACCCTCGGCACCGGTCGCGATGCGCAAATTGTCGACGCACTTGAAGGCGAACGCCGCGACCCGTTCATGCTCCACTACAACTTCCCGCCGTACTGTGTCGGCGAGACCGGGTTCATGGGGTCTCCGAAGCGAAGGGAAATCGGCCACGGCCGTCTGGCGCGCCGCAGCATCGAGGGCGTCATGCCCGAGATGGAGAACTTTCCCTACGTGATCAGGGTCGTCTCCGAAATCACCGAATCGAATGGTTCAAGTTCGATGGCAAGCGTCTGCGGGACGAGTCTGGCACTCATGGACGCGGGCGTTCCGACCACTTCGCCCGTTGCCGGCGTTGCCATGGGGCTGATCAAGGACGACGACCGTTACGTCGTTCTGACCGACATCCTGGGCGATGAGGATCATCTCGGCGACATGGACTTCAAGGTCGCCGGCACGGACTCGGGTATTTCCGCTCTGCAGATGGATATCAAGATTCAGGGCATTACCCGCGAGATCATGGCCACGGCACTCGAACAGGCCCGCGAGGCGCGCCTGCATATCCTCGAGACAATGAACCAGGTGCTGGCCGCGCCCAGAGACAAGATGTCGGACTGGGCGCCGACGATCATCACGATGAAGATCGACCCGGAAAAGATTCGCGATGTCATCGGCAAGGGCGGTGCGGTGATTCGCGGGATTACCGAGGAGACGGGCGCTACCGTCGATATCGACAACGACGGGACCGTCAAGATCGCCTCCGTCGATGCAGCGTCGGGGCGCGCCGCACAGGAGCGGATCGAACTCATTACGGCCGATGTCGAAGTCGGCAGAATCTACGAGGGACGCGTCGCGCGGCTCATGGATTTCGGTGCGTTTGTGACGATCCTGCCCGGACGCGACGGTCTCGTGCACATTTCCCAGATCTCCAACGAGCGCGTGGAACGCGTCAGCGACAAGCTCAGCGAAGGCGACGTGATCCGCGTCAAGGTCCTGGAAGTGGACCGTCAGGGACGCATTCGCCTGAGCATGCGCGACGTGAGTACAGCGGCCTGATGCAACTTGGCGCGTGCTGCGGGCTGTGAGGCTGCAGGCCGGGCAGCCTCTCAGTGCTCGCGGATCGAGCGTATCCCTTTGAGCGATTCGATGGACCAGTACCGCCGTGCCCATTTCCAGAGTTGCGCCGGCCGGGCACCCCGAAGCTCCTCGGGGACCGGCGCGCCAAGATAGCCCAGCGCGCTCGCGGCAAGCTCGGCGGGAATGCCGATGTCGACGCCGCGCGCTCCTGTCTGCTTCGAGAGTTTCTGATCCCGTGCGTTGACGACCACGGGCAGGTGCAGGTAGTGCGGATCCTGCAGGTTCAATAGCTTGCGCAGATGACGGTGCGCAGCCGTGGTATCGAGCAGATCGACGCCCCTGACTATGGTGGTCACCCCCTGAAACGCATCGTCGAGTGCGGACGCGAGGTGGTAGGCCGGTAGTCCGTCGCGGCGCACGATAACAAAGTCGCCCGTCGATTCGTAGAGCGTGCTCCGCACGATCCCCTGCAGGTTGTCGACGAATGATTTCCCGGCATCGTCGACGCGCACGCGCAGTGCCGTGGGGCCGCTGTGCGCGTCCCGCGTACGGCAGCTTCCCGGATAGCGCTTCGCGCCCTCAGCGCGCAACTGGCTGCGGCTGCAACTGCACTGGTAGGCGAGACCGGCGTCGAACAGTTCTCGCGCCGCTTGCGTGTACGCTTCGAGCCTGCTGCTCTGGTACAGCACGGTCCGGTCCCAGTGCAGTTCGAGCGCTTCGAGCGCTGTCAGGATCCGGTCGGATGCTCCGGCCACTTCGCGAGGCGGGTCGATGTCCTCGATACGAACCAGCCATTCACCGCCGGCCTGTCGGGCGTGCAGGTAGCTTGCGACGGCGGTCGTCAGCGATCCGATGTGCAACGGGCCCGTGGGGGAAGGGGCGAACCGCCCGACGTAGCCGGACCCTTGCCCAGGAGCCTGCGCCGTAGGAATTCTCCGCTGCAAATCCGGTCTCATCCGTCCCTTCGGTTGATCGATTTCGTCAAATGTGGCTCGACATTCTCCACAATCGATCAACCGAAGGGACGGCGATAGCGCATTTTCGCTTGGGGCGAAACGCCTCGCCGAAGACGGCGATTCGCGACTTCCTGCGGCGCAGGCTCCTAGCGATAGTAGTCTTCGCGGTCGCGGAACTGTCGTTCGGCCAGCTCGCGCCGCTCCTGGGCCTCGAGGCACAGTGTGGCTACCGGGCGCGCCTCGAGCCGCCTGAGGCCGATTTCCTCGCCCGTCTCCTCGCAGTAGCCGTAGGAACCGTCATCGATCCGGGCGAGTGCCGAGTCGATTTTTCGCAGCAACTTGCGGTCGCGGTCCCGAGTTCGAAGTTCGAGGCCGAATTCGGATTCCTGCGTCGCGCGATCGTTGGGATCGGGGAAGTTGGCGGCGTCGTCCTTCATGTGATGCATCGTGCGGTCCACTTCCTCCATGAGTTCCTGCTTCCAGGCGAGCAGGATATTGCGGAAGTGCGCGAGCTGCAGTTCGTTCATATAGGACTCGCCGCGCTTCGGTTTGTACGGCGCAATACCGCGTACGGGTCCCGTCAATACGCTCACCCGGGCCTGACGTGTCCGGCGGGAGGCATTCCCGGCGCCGGACTTTCCCGAGCGCGCTTTCGAGCCGGCGGCCTTTGCTGCGGTCGGACCTTTCGTCCTGGGTTTCTTCTTCGACGACGCCGTTGTTCGAGACGCGTTCTTCGCCGTGCGGGAAGCTGCTGCGGCCTTGTTGCGCGCGGCTGGGGCGGCGGCATCCTGCGCGGGCGCCTTGCGTGCGCGGGCGCTGGCCGTCGGCTTGCTGCCTCCAGCACTCTTGCTGCCCGTTCTGGCCCCCTTTGTCGTCGCCATGTGCCCGACCTCCAAGCGCGCGTCGTCACTCAAGAGCGGCGATTATACATGCGAGTTTGCCAAGCGAAAGGGCTTAATCGAGACGCTTCTGATTGCCTTCGCCGGGCAGCAGCACGACCACGCCGGGATTCCAGTCTGGCTGCTTTCGCTCGGCAACGACCGTCGTGTAGATCCCTCCGCGAACGTTGAATTCAGCGGTCAGTCGGATGAACCTGGGATCGAGCTTCGCTGCGAGATCGTCGAGCATCCGGTTTGTCACGGCCTCGTGAAAAGCGCCGACGTCGCGGTAGGACCGTATGTACAACTTCAGCGACTTGAGCTCGACGCAGTGCACATCGGGAACATACTGGAGCCTCAACGTTGCGAAGTCCGGTTGCCCTGTCATGGGGCAAAGGCACGTGAATTCGGGGATCTCGATGTCGATCGTGTAG
>JAQAJI010000071.1 GCA_028278665.1 Candidatus Rariloculus versatilis | reverse complement strand
CTCCAGTCTCCTCGTGGTCACCGGCGGCAACCTCAACCTCAACGCGGAAACTTCCGATTCGAAGACACTCGGGCTCGTGATCACGCCGGACCTTGCGGCGCGGTTTCCGCGTGTGGGGCTCGATCTGAGTTTCGCGGTGGACTACTACGAAATCGATCTTGAGAACTCGATCTCCCGACTGGGTGCGGGCACGATCCTGACGCGTTGCTACTCCTCGCCGGGTCTTTCGGCCCAGGAGTGCACGCTCGTCGGTGACCGCAGGTCCGATGGACAGATCAGTTCGGTGAATTCCTCTTACATCAACGTTGCGATCGAAGGCTCCAAGGGATACGACATCACGATCCGGGCGGAGCGGGAATATGCCGTCGGGAATCTCAGTGTCGACGTGTTGCTCTCGCGCGCCAAGGGCTACGAGTACGGCCTGACGGGCGCCGACAGCACGGACTACATCGGCCGTAACGCGTATCCTCGTTGGCGCGGCGAAGCGGACATCCGCTTCGATTGGCGGGACTTCACGTTTACATGGTCGATCGACTATGTCGGATCCACGGATGAGCAACCCATCTACCGAACGCGCAGCAATCCCTTTATCACGAACGTTACGGACGCAGGCCGACGCTACTTCCACACTGCGTCGGTGCGCTACAGCGACTCGAACGGGCGCTATGTACTCGTCTTCGGCGTCCGCAATCTGTTCGACAAGAGTCCGCCGGCCGTCGGCTGGAGTCCGTTCCGGCCGTCCGCGATAGCTGGTGATTCGTACAACATTCCGATTGGCGCCGGATATGACTTGCTTGGACGTCGAGTGTTCGCCTCGTTCAGCTACAGTTTCTCGGGTTCGTGACCGACCGGGCTTGCCGGCGGGAATTGCCACGGAGTATCGACACAATGAATGCCAAATCTCACGTCGGGACAATCGTTGCCGCGCGACGCGTTCTTCTCGTCGCCGGAGTCCTTGCGCCCCTTGCGGTAGCGCTGCCCCAGTCGCCGCCGCCGCTGGAAGCCTTTGCCATGAGGCCCATCGTGCGTGACGTGGATCTTTCGCCGTCGGGCGAGCGTCTCGCCGTCATGCGCCTGCTCGGCCGGGGCCAGAACTACGTCATCGATGTCTACGAAACGGATGACATCGCGAGCGAACCCTACACGCTCGGCGCCGATCATATGGACATCGTGGGCGTCGACTGGGCCAATGACGAACGACTGCTGGTGCGCACCCGCCAACCGGTCGAGGTTCCGGGCCGGCGCGTCGCCTACAACGCCGCCGGGGTCGGTGCACCGGGCCGCGTCAAGACCTACGCCTACAAGCTTCTGTCCGTGGGGCTTGACGGCGGTCCCTGGGTGGAACTGCCGAGCAAGTCCAACATCGCCCGCTTCGCATCGGAGACAGTCGTTCAGCGCCTGTACAGTCCCAATCTGGTGCACCGCCTGCCCGAGCAAGACGACTGGGTGATGATCGAATGGCTCGGTTCGGACGATGTGGGAACGGAGGTCTTCAGGGTCAATGTCAACAACGGCCAAAGCGACCCGCTGTTCCAGTTCTCATCGAGCTATTTCGGATATGCGTACGACCACGACGGCGACGTGCGTATTCGCTCCTACGTCACGCCGAACGACAACGACATCGTCATTCAGTTCCGCCTCAAGGGCGAAACGGAGTGGAACGAATGGATCCGCTACGATGCCGATGAGCGCCGTTCCCTGGCGGTGCTCGGATTCGTGCCCGGAGAGCCGAACAAGGTCTACGTGGCGTGGGCAAAGGATCGCGATACGGAAGGGATATTCCAGTACGATCTGAGCCGCCTTGACGAGGAACCGGAACTGCTGTTCGCGACGGACCGTTACGACGCCGGAAGCGTAGTCTCGGCGTGCATCTCCGACGCCTGTGTCGACGGAGACGAGGATCCGGGTCTCGTCGGTTTCTACTACGTCGGCGACGCTCCAACCATCTACTACGTCGACGAGGAAGCAGCGGCGCTTCAGCAATCCATCGATGCCGCACTTCCTGCGGACAACTTCAACCGCATCCATGACCGGGCGGCCGAAGACAAGTACATCGTCATACACTCCACGGGGCCACGCGAGCCGGGCCGCTACTATCTGCTCACCGACAAGTCGAATCTGCAGTTGCTTGCCGCGGCGTCGGCCATCGAGCCCGGACAGCTCGGGGAGCGCCGGGTCGTCTGGTACGAGGCACGCGACGGGATGCGCCTCAATGCGGTGCTAACTCTCCCGACGAGCGGCGAGCCGCCGTACCCGACCGTCGCGCATCCGCATGGCGGCCCGCAATCGCGCGACTCCCTGCATTGGAACTCGTCGTTCTGGGACGAGTGGCCGCAGTTGCTGGCGACGCGCGGTTACGCCGTCCTGCAGCCCAATTTCCGGGGTTCCACCGGGTTCGGCTACGAGTACTTCGCAGCCGGCGACCGGCAATGGGGCCTCGCAATGCAGGACGATGTGGATGACGGGATTCAGTTCCTCATCGACGAGGGCATCGCGGATCCCGACCGTCTTGCCATATTCGGCTGGAGTTACGGCGGATTCTCGGCGTTCATGGGTTCGCTGCGCGAGCCGAATCTGTATAACTGCGCCATTCCGGGCGCGGGCGTCAGCAGCATGGAAATGATCGCCAGGGAAGAGTGGAACTACCGGTTCCGGGACATCTTCCAGATGACCCGGGGCGGGCTCTCGCCTCTGGAGCTGGTGGAACAGGTGAACGTGCCAGTGTTGCTCGTGCATGGCGACCGAGATCTGATCGTTCCGATACGGCCCAGCGATCTCTTTGCGCTCGAACTCGAACGGCTGCAAAAGCCCTACAAGTACGTCAAGCTCATCGATGCCGCGCACACTGTGGACACGCTCGGTTACGAGCACAACATGGAGTTTTACGGGGCACTGCTCGATTTTCTTGCGAACGACTGCGGGCTCGGGTCGGCATCCGAGGTCGATTGATTCAGCAGTAGGGCACTTCGCGGCGACGCCGGTTGCCGGAATCGCCGCGCGGCGCTTTGGATGGCCAGAGCCGGTATACTTTGCCATCGACACCGGGGGCGCCGGGCAATTCGCCCGGTTGGCAGTGGGGGATCAATAAAGCGATGAATTTCCAGGGCTTGCTCGACCTGTCGGGCTGGGGTTACTTCTGGGCGGCGATTCTGCTCACGCACATCACGATCGCGAGCGTCACGATCTTCCTGCACCGTGCCCAGGCGCATCGCGCACTGAAGCTGCATCCGATCGCCAGTCATTTCTTCAGATTCTGGCTCTGGTTGACGACCGGCATGGTGACGCGCCAGTGGGTCGCCGTGCACAGGAAGCATCACGCAAGGTGCGAACTCGAAGAGGATCCGCACAGCCCGCAGCAGACGGGCATCGCGTCGGTGCTTTTCGGCGGCGCGTTCCTTTATCGCAAGGAAGCAGCCAAACGCGAAACGCTTGAAGCCTACGGCCACGGCACGCCGGACGACTGGATCGAGCGCAATGTCTACAGCCGGTACGTCTTTCTCGGCATCGGCCTGATGCTCGTAACCGATCTGATCCTGTTCGGCCTGGTCGGTCTTGCGATCTGGCTCGTGCAGATGGTCTGGATACCGTTCTGGGCGGCCGGCGTCATCAACGGAGTAGGGCACTACTGGGGCTACCGCAATTTCGAAACCGAGGACGCGTCGCGCAACATCGTTCCCTTCGGCCTGATCATTGGCGGCGAGGAGATGCACAACAACCATCACGCCTACGGCGTGTCGGCAAAATTCTCGAACAAGTGGTGGGAGTTCGACGTGGGTTGGCTCTACATACGGTTGCTCGAGGTGTTCGCGCTTGCCGAGGTCCGCCGGGTCGCACCACGGACGGACAGAGCCGCCGCCAAACGGGAAGCCGCCGAACCGTGGCCCGCCATGGACACGGAGTTGCTGAGCGCGATCGTCGCAAACCGTTTTCACGTGTTGAAGCTCTATGGCAACCGGGTGGTACGCCCTGTTTTTCGCGCCGCGTGCAAGGACGAGCCGGGCGCTGCGAAGAAGCGTTTGCGCGGTTTGCGCCGGCAAATTTCGACCGAGGACACGGCGGTGGCGCGGATCGGCGACCAGCAACTGTCCAGAGCGCTCGAGGGCAATCAGACGCTCTGCACGATTTTCGAGTTCAAACAGAGGCTCAAGGCGCTCTGGACCCATCACGGCAACGACCAGGCGGAAGTCCTGGCGCGATTGCAGGCGTGGTGTGCCGATGCGGAGGCGAGCGGTATCGCCGCGCTACAGGAGTTTGCAGATCTGCTCCGGGGCTACCGCTCGCAACTCGCCTGAGCCGCTGACCGATCCCGCGGCTCTCACGCAGTCCGGGGAACCGCCGGAGCACTGCGCCGGATGCAGCTCAAGTCGATTTCGAACTGCACTGCGGCCAATCGGACGCAGACGGTTCGCCGTGGCACACGTGCTTACAGCGTGTCGAAGAAGGCTCTGAGCCGGCGCGCGTTCGTGCCGGCGTCACCGCGGCCGACGCGTGATACGGAACGCGCATCGACTATCGTTCCATATGGGGCGGGCTGAATCCGGATCACGACATCGTCCTTGAATCGATACCAGAACGTCGTGTCGGTGGCTTCGATCCGACCCTCGGCCGGCACCTGGGCGACGAGTTCCCAGCCGAGGCGATCGACGGCGGCGAGCGCGCGTTCGAAGACGATGTCAGGCGCGTCGCTCAGCGTCAGCGTGGTGATATCAGGATAAGCGACGGTCTGCAATTCCGCGAGCCTCTCCGGCGTCATGTCGTCGGAACCGCCGTATACCGTCGTGTTCGGGGCGTCCGCCCGAAGCGGCAGGACCGCGACGAAGTCCGGCGGATTCACCGTGTCGGTCGAGATGACGTGAATGGGCGGAACATTCTCGCTTTCGCCGGGCACATACGACGCGGGGACTTAGTAACCGAGTCCCGCGGCGATCGTCCCGATCAGCGCGAGCGCCGACAACCTCAAGGCACCGTCCGCGGCACGTCGTCTGGCGACGGCGTAAACCACAATCGAGACCAGAAACGTTGCTGCAGCAACGGGCAGCCCGAAGTCGCCGACGAACTGAAGCAGGGCGAAGCCGGTTCGGAAGTCCCAGAGCCCCAGCCAGATGCCGACGGCCGACGCGAGAGACGTGCCTCCCGTGGCAAGTCCGGCGACGAGTGCGAGTCCGGCCAGCCCGCCGAGCCACGGCGAGCCTGAGCTCCGTTCAATCTTGTCGTTGTGCGAATGGTTCAATATCAACACCTTCGCTGGTACTCGTTCCCTGGAAAACCCGTGCGCGCTAACCCGTCCGGCGCGCCCTGTACGACGACGGCACGACATCCTGCGGCGTATCGGGCACATTCCACTTGATGAAGTCCTCGAGCGCCAGATACAGGCAGGGGACAAGGAACAGCGTGATGATCGTCGCGAACACGACGCCCCAGGCCAGCGAGATGGCCATCGGCACGATGAACGCGGTTTCCGGCGTATTGCTCAACATCAGCGGCAGCAAACCGACGAACGTCGTCACGGAGGTCAGCAGAATCGGGCGGAACCGCACCACGCCGGCGCGCGTTACCGCTTCGCGAACATCAACGCCCAGCCTTCGCTGCCGATTGACGTAATGGACCATGACAAGGCTCGAGTTCACGACGACGCCTGACAGCGCGATCATTCCCAGTACCGAAGGCAGACCCGGGGTCCAGCCCATGATCATGTGGCCGAGGAGGGCGCCGACCGTCCCGAAGGGGATCACGCTCATGATGACCAACGGCTGAAAGTATGACTTCAGCGGGATTGCGAGTATCGCGTAGATCACGAGCAACGCCATCGGAACGAGGCTGAACAGGCCGCCGATCGCCTGATCGCGCTCTTCCTGTTCGCCGCTCAGCACGTAGCTGATACCGCGGTAGTTGGAGAGGATCTCCGGCAATGCGCCGCTTTGCAGCGAGGCTAGCACGCGTTCCGGGGAAGTCACCGAGCGTACGACATCGGCCGTCACGGTCACGACGCGCTGCCGGTCGACCCGCTGGATGCTCGAGTAGCCATTGCCGAACTCGACGTTGGCCACGGATGCGAACGGAACCTCGACGCCCGTGCCCGTGCGGATGCGCATGTCCTCGAGGTCCCCGAGGGAGCGGCGCTCGTCTTCGGGGTAGCGCACCATGACGCGTACGTCTTCGGTGCCGCGCTGAATCCGCTGTGCTTCCTCGCCGTAGAACGACTGGCGCGCCTGACTTGCGAGATCGTTGAGGGTCAGGCCGAGCACGCGCGCTTCCGGCCGCAGCGAGAGCTTCGCTTCCTGCTTGCCGGACCTGAAGGAATCCGTGATGTCGGTCACCCCGTTGAAGCGGGCGAGTTCACCCCGGAGCAAGGTGGCGGCCTCGCGCAGGTCGTCGACGTTGCGGCCGCGCAGTTGGATCGAGATCGGGGCGCCGGCCGTGAACGCGTTCGCGGAGAAGCTGAGTTCAACGGCGTCGGGCACGGTCCCTGTCAATTCTCGCCAGCGCTGTGAGATTTCGCTGGCTGTAACGCCGCCGCGTTCGGATGTCGGCATGAGTGCCAGTGCGACCTCGGCTCGGTGACTTTCCGCGGGCGCGACGACATTGGCGCGCGGTCCGCCTCCGCCGCTCGCGCTGCGGCCGACCGATGTGAGGAGGTACTGCACGATCCCCGGCGTCTCGGGGTGTTCGGCGTCGAGATCCGCGATGAGTTCCTCGGCCGCGCGTTCGATCTGTTCGGCAGCGAGCGTCGTGTCGGCGACGTTGATCCCTTCGGGCATCGTCAGCGAGGCGGTGACCTGGTTGCCTTCAATTGCCGGAAAGAAGGAAAACCCGATCCGGCCGCTGAGCCCGAGCCCGGCCATGATGATGAGCACGGCGCCTCCGGCAGCAATGACCGAGTAGCGCCACGAGAGAACCGCGCGCAGCCTGTCCCCGTACGTATGCTCCGCAAAGTCCTCGAGACCCTCCGCGAGCCTGTTCTGGAAGCCGAGCCACCTCGTCGCAAGCGGCCCCTGTTTGTTGTCGCGGGCACGCTTACGGTGCGAAAGATGCGAGGGCAATATCATCATGCACTCGATGATGCTGAACGCCAGGCAAATGCAGACCACGATGCCGACTACAGCAAAAAAGTCCCCGAGCCGCCCCGGTACGAAGATAATCGGCATGAATGCCGCAACGGTTGTCATCACGCCGAAGATGACGGGCACTGCCACTTCATGGGTGCCGTTCACGGCCGCCGTGCGCTGGTCTTCGGAATCTCTTTCATGCGCATAGATACGTTCGCCGACGACGATCGCGTCGTCCACAACGATGCCGAGGACCAGAATGAAGCCCATGACCGTCAGCGTGCTCAGCGTCACGTCAAAGAAGCCGAAGGTCATGACACTGCCGAGCAATGCGATCGGAATGCCGGCCGCGACCCACATTGCAAGTCGGAAGCGCAACGGCAGGGCAAGCACCAACAGCACGAGCGCGAGGCCGCCAAGCGCCGTTGTAAGCAGCACATCGAGCCGGGCGCCAAGTTCGTTCGCAGAATCGCGCCAGAGCGTAAGTTCGATTCCGTCGGGCAGAAGCGCTCGTGCTTCCTCAAGGTAGGCTCGGCCCTTCTCCGACGATTCGATCGTGTCCTCGTTGCCGATTCGATAGACGCGCACCATCGCAGCCGGCTGGCCGTTGAAACGCACGCTCAGGTCGCCTTCCTCGAAGCCGTCCACCACGCGCGCGATCTCGCCGAGGGTCAGTGCCGTGCCGTCCGCACGCGTGACGACGACGATGTCCTCGAATTCCTGGCCGACGTAGTACTGGCCCTTGGTACGCACAAGGATCTCGCCACCGCCGGTCTTGATGGCGCCGCCCGGCAGATCGAGCGATGAGCGGCGTATCGCGTTGGCTACCGTATCGAGCGTCAGGCCATAGCGCCTGAGCGTGTTCTCGGAGACTTCGATCGACAGCTCGTCGGGCCTCACGTACTCCATCGTGACCTGTGAAATCCCCTCGATCGCGGCGATTTCCTCGCGCATCTGCTCTGCCAGCGTCTTGAGGGTGCGCTCGTCGGTCTGTCCGGAAATGACGATGTCGGCGACCTGACTCGTAACGGCGACCTGCGAAACGATCGGCCGTTCGGTCTGGGCCGGGAAGGTGTTGATGCTGTCGATTTTGCTCTTGACGTCGTTGAGTGCCTTGATGGTGTCTGAGCCCGATTCGAGCTCCACGGTCACCGAGCAACTGCCCTCGCTCGATGTGGAAGTCATCCTGAAGACGTTTTCGGTGCCCTCGAGCGCTTCCTCGATGCGTACGCAGACGCCTTCCTCGACCTCCTCGGGGGTCGCGCCAAGGAATGGAACGGTGACCGTGACGATTTCGAGATCGACCGCGGGAAACTCTTCCTGGCGGGTGTTGCTCAGCGTGACCAGTCCGCCGACGACGAGCACTGTCATCAGGAGGTTCGCGGCAACCGGGTTGTCGACGAACCACTGGATGATGCTTCTCATTTGACGCTACCTCCGGTCAGCTTTGCGGCAGCAGCGGCTGCACGCGCATGCCGTCCACCACGGTCTGCAGCGCCGAGACGCTGACCAGTTCGCCGCGCTCGAGTCCGCCGGTGACAAATACGTCGTCCCGGTACACCCTGAGCACGTCGACCGTGCGGAAGTGAAGCCGGTTCTCGGTGTCGACCACGAGCACCTGGTTTTCGTTGCGCAGTGCCGAACGCGGCAGGACAACGACATCGTCCTCGGCGATGCCTTCGATCTCCGCCTGAACGAAAAGCCCGACGGGTGGCGGCACGGCGTTCTCGCTCGCGTCCGCGCGCACTCTCGCGATTGCGTAGACCATGCGGCTGCCGGGATCGATCTGTGCTTCCGTGCGGGCGATCTTGCCTGTCCAGAGTTGCTTTTCACCGGCAAATTCGGCCGTCAGCGACACGTCGGGAGCCCGGGATTCGTCGATCTCGCCGCGCTGACTCAGCGGAACGTTGAGGTAGGCAAGCTGCTGGTCGGCGATCGGCAGCCGTACCTCGACGAAATCCACGGCATACACGCTCGCGATCGAGGCGCCGCGGCTGATGAACTGGCCGACGTCGACCTGTTCGCTGCGCACGAGACCGTCGAACGGCGCGGACATCGTCGTTCGCGTGAGGTCCCTGCGGGACGTTTCGAGCACGAGTTCGGCATCCTGCAGTGTCGCCTGCGCCACGCGCGCCGTGCGCAGCCGCGTATCGAAGTCGGTGCGGCTGATCAGTTGCCGATCGAGCAAGTCTTCGGCGCGCGACAGTTCCGCCTGTGCGAGTTCGAACTCGGCCTGTGCCCGGGTCAGGGTCGCCTGAGCTCTTTGCGCGGCGGCGCGGTAGTCGCGGTCGTCGATTCGAAGCAGCGGTTCGCCCGTCTCGAAGTAGCCGCCGGAGACGAGGTTCGGCGAGATCCAGACCACGTTGCCTGACACCTCGGGGACGAGTTCGGTTTCCGTTCGGGGTTCGACAGTACCCTGCGCGTGGACCTGCAATTGCACCGGGCCGGGTCGGGCCGCGACGACCCGCACGGCGATCGGCGCCGCTTCGGGCTGCGATGGACTGAGTTGACTGCCGGTCGTGACAAGAACGGCCGTTACGCCGAGCGCGGCGGCGACCAGCAGGACCGGAAGAATGTACCTGGCTTTCATGCGTTAATCCCTTGATTGCCTTTTGGTGTCGACAGGAGAGCCTCCCTGGCGCCCTCGCGAAAGATTCTGTTCAGGCGTCGCAAGGCGTTGCCGACGCCGATTGCGTCGCGCTTGGCAAGCGCGGCGCGAAGCTCGATGGCCACGGATTGCCGACTCTCGTCGCTGAACTTCGGTCGGAAGCCGCGCTCGCGCAGTCGCGCGAGAAATGTCGTTCGCAATCCGTTGATGGTGAGCCGCAGGACGAGGTGGTCCGCGACCTCGACGAAGAACTTGCTCAGCCTGCGCAACGCGCCAAACATGCGCACGTCAGTGCTCTCGTAGCGGAGCATTTCCGCTATGAGCTCGTCCGCGTATTCGAGGTCCTCGTCCGTCGCCTTTTCGATCGCGGCAAGCGCTGCGGTGTCCATGAGAATGCCGAGCACGTGAAACACCTCGTCGACGAGCTTGGCGTCGGGGATGTCGTCGAGATCGAGCAAGGGCCCGAGCACATCGAGCGTGCAGTGTTCGACGGCAACGACGCGTGCACCGCCGCGCTGGATCGATGCGATACCGAGCTGCTCGAGTTTCTTCAGTGCTTCGCGCACGGCGCCGCGGCTCGCGGCGAATCGGATCGTCAGGTCCCGCTCCGACGGCAGGCGCTCGCCCGCACGGTACTGGCCGCGCAGAATCTCGTCGCGGAGGATCGCCGCTATGCCTTCGCTGCGGGAGATGCGGGTACGGCCCGAAGATCCGGGGTTGGTTGTTGCCATCGTGAAGTTGGTCCTACCAACGTGGTCTGACCAAAAGCTTAGGTCAAGGTTCCGTTCGGGACAATATGGCGAGGCCGAAAGTTAAGAATTCTCGACATTTCGTGGTGGTGTGACTGGCGATCACGCTGCTTTGCGGTATCGCGCGCATCTACCGCTTGTCCGTATCTGTTCGCGCTTGCACGCAGGGACCCTGCGACGCGCGGTTTCAGCCGCGCGATGCCCGAGCGCTGTGCTAGCATTTCGCGCTCGCCGGTGGCGGCGCGGCTAATGCCGCCGTGGACTATTTCCGGGAGCCTATCGGATGAGGAGTGTCCTTTCGCTTACTGCGGTGCGCGCGGTTGTCGCGCTCGCCGCGGGCTTCCTGGCCATGCCTGCCGCGGCTCAGGTCAATCTCGCCGGACAGTGGACCGGGATGTACCACGAGGACTTCCCGGACCGCTTGCCCGGCCCCGAACTTGGCGATTACGGCGGGTTGCCGCTCAATGACGCGAACCGCATGCGGGCCGAGGCCTGGAGCGCTTCGATCCTGTCCTTGCCGCTCTACCAGTGCCGCGTTCATCCGGTCGACTATGCCGCGAGCTTCGCGCAGATCAGGATCTGGGAGACGGTCGATTCCGAGACTCAGCAGCTTGAGGCGATGCATATCCAGCACTTCGCCTGGGGAACGATACGTACCATCTGGATGGACGGCCGCGAACATCCTCCGGAGTATGCGCAGCACACCGCCATGGGTTTCTCGACCGGCGAGTTCATCGGCCAGACGCTCAGGGTCCGCACGACGCATCTCAAGGAAGGGTGGCTGCGTCGCAACGGCGTGGCGCGTAGCTGGAACGCGACGGTCACCGAGCACTTCACGCGCCGCGAAGACGTCCTGACCTGGCATGTCTACATCGAGGATCCGGCGTATCTGGAGGAGCCGTTCTTTCGCAACCGGGACTACGTCCTGAATCCGACCGGCCGCATGGGGCCATACCCCTGCGAGAGCGTGATCGAGACCGACATGCCGGAGAACTATTTCCCGCACTACCTGCCTGGCGAAAATCCTTATCTGCAAGAGTTTGCAGTCAACCACGGCATTCCCTACGAAGCGACCCGGGGCGGTGCGGCGACGATGTATCCCGAGTACATGGATACGATCAGGCAAATGCCGCTGCCCGAGGGGCCGGCGCAATGAGCCGGGCGGACAGAAGAGGCGCAACCGTGACAAGGTATCCGGGATACATCCGGTCGGGCATTGCTCGTGGTCCGGGCGCCGCTGCCCGAATCGGGGCGTCGATGAAATCGTTTCCGGTATGCATCTGGCTGGCGTGGCTGAGCGCGGGCGCGGTATTCCCGGCCGGCACGCCCGAAGCTCAGCAGCAGGACTTCAGCAACGTCGAGATCCGGACGCTGCAGGTGACCGAAAACACCTACATGCTCGTCGGGGCTGGCGGCAACATCACCGTGCAGGTCGGGAACGACGGCGTATTTGTGGTCGACACGCAATTCGCGCCGCTGTCCGACAGGATCGCCGCGGCGATCGGCGAGCTTTCCGACCTGCCGATTCGCTACATCGTCAATACCCACCATCACGGCGATCACATCGGCGGCAATGCGAACCTGCGCACGACCGGCAACACCGTGACCGGCGGCAACATGCCGGGCCCCGTGCCGTATGCCGGTGGCGGTGCACAGGTCATCGCGCACGAGAACGTCATACTTCGACTGAGCGCACAGACCGGCGAGCAGGCCGTCCCGTCGACGCTGTGGCCGACCAATACCTTCTTCAACGACGAAAAGAGGCTCTGGTTCAACGGCGAGGGGATCCGCATCATCCATCAGCCGCGTGCACACACCGACGGCGACGTGATCGTGTTTTTCCGCAAGTCCGATGTCATCGCAGTCGGCGACGTCTTCTCGACCACCAACTATCCCGTGCTCGACCTGGCGAACGGCGGCAGCTATCAGGGAATCATCGAGGCGCTCAACACGATCGTCGATCTCATCATCCCGGTTTACGGCCAGGACGGCGGCACGCTCGTGATTCCCGGGCACGGCAGGCTGTCGGGTCTCGGTGACGTGCTCGACTACCGAGAAATGGTGCTCGTCATTCACGACCGCCTGCGGCACATGATCGACTCGGGCATGACGCTCGAGCAGGTCAAGGCAGCCGGGCCGACGCGCGATTACGATCCGGTCTACGGTTCGACCGAGGGTTTCTGGACGACCGAGAGATTCATCGAGGCGGCGTATGCAAGCCTGAGCGAGCAGATTCGGAGCGAGCAATGAAAACGATGCAGTTGATCCGGGCAGTCCTTGCGTCAGCCGTCGTCAGTCTCGGCGTCAATGGCCAGGCGCTGGCGCAGTTTCCCGGCGGCCCGGCAGAGCAGGGGCCGGCACGGGATGTCGCACCCATCGATCTGACCGGTCAGTGGGTGTCGATCGTTACCGAAGATTGGCGGTTCCGGATGGTGACGCCACCGAGAAACGATTATCCGGGCTTGCCGCTCAATCAGGCCGCCCGGGCCGTTGCCGATGCCTGGGATCCCGAGCGCGACGCAGCCGAGGGCGACGAGTGCAAGTCCTACGGCGCCGCGGCGATCATGCGTGTGCCCGGACGGCTCAGGATTTTGTGGGCCGGCGACTCGACTCTCGAGATCGAGACCGACGCCGGACGCCAGACCCGCCGTCTGCACTTCAATGGTGCGCCCGAGCCGGTGGGAGAACCGACCTGGCAGGGCGTGTCCGAAGCCGAGTGGGTCATGCACGGCACAGGCCGCGGACAGCCGGCCGTGAACGGTACGCTCAAGGTCGAAACGACGGGCATGCGGGCAGGTTACCTGAGGAAGAACGGTGTCCCATACAGTGAGAATGCCCGGCTCACCGAGTATTTCGAACTGCTGACTCACCCCGACGGCACGGAGTGGCTCGTCGCGCTCAGCATTCTCGACGACCCCGAGTACTTCACGACGAGGGTCATCACGAGCAGCAACTTCCGCCGGCAGACCGACCGCAGCGGATGGGATCCGCAACCCTGCCGGGCGCAATAGCATCTCGACGGCTCGAAGCTCAAACCTTTTGCCGAATCTGCGCCGCGGTCGCAGGTTCGCTCGGCAGCGAAACCTGCACCCGACGCTGCCCGACGCCTGAATCGCGAAGCGATCCAGCCCCGAGGTGGGCAAACGGACGGTGCCGCCAGCTTGCATCGCGCGAAGAGATCTCTGCAAGGTCCTGAAAGTCAGAAGGAAATTGCACGGTCAGCGCTCCTGTGGCCGGGGTGTTCGGCGTGCGACTCCGCGTGCCGTGCGCCCGCTTCATCCCCTGTTAGACTGATCGAAGTTCGTCAACGGCCAAATGGAGTAAGGGCAAATGAACGACCTATTTTCGGCAGAGCGGCTCGTGGAACTCGGCAACCTTGCGTATCAGTGGACGTTGACCAACGTGCTCGTGCCGGACAGCGCCGTACAGCTCGCGGTCGTCGCAGCGGCATGGGGCGTTGCGCTGTGGACATCCAGGCGGCTGAGGCCGTGGTTCGGCACACTGTCGTCGCGACCGGGCGCGGCGCGCGCGATCGTCATCTCGATGCCCTTGCTGCTGCCGATCTCGACGGCCAGTACGGTGGGCTGGTCCGATCGGTTGCTGATCACGGTTGCGAGCCTCCTGACCGCGTGGGTCGCGATACGCCTGGTCTCTCGTCTTGCAAGGAACGAGGTGTGGTCCAGAGCGTTTACGCTCGTCGCGTGGTCGATCGCGGCGCTCAATATTCTCAATCTGCTTGAGCCTACGATCGCGGTGCTCGACTCGATCGCGATCACGCTAGGCGAACTGCGAATCTCGCTCTTCACCGTGGTCCAGTCGACACTGGCGCTCGCTGTCCTGTTGTGGATCGCGATTTACCTGACGCGTGTGCTCGAAGCCCGCATACGCACGATCGAGGCCTTCTCCCCGTCCGTCCAGGTGCTGTTTGCGAAGTCGCTGAAGATCGTGTTGATCGGGCTTGCGATCCTGATCGCGATCGACAGCGTCGGGATCGATCTGACCGCGCTCGCGGTGGTCGGCGGTGCGATCGGGCTCGGTGTCGGTTTCGGCCTTCAGAAGGTGATCGGCAACCTGATCAGCGGCGTGATCCTGCTGCTCGACAAGTCGATCAAGCCCGGCGACGTCATCGCGGTGTCAGGCACTTATGGCTGGGTCACGGCGCTCGGCGGCCGCTACGTTTCGGTGGTGACGCGCGACGGCGTCGAGCACCTGATTCCGAACGAGACGCTGATCGCCGAACGCGTGGAGAACTGGACCCACAGCAACAACCTTACGCGGCTGAAGCTCGATGTCGGCGTGCACTACGACACTGACGTCCCGCGGGCCATCGAACTGTGCGCCGAAGCAGCGGGCGAGAACGATCGCGTGCTTGAGGATCCGAAGGCGAAGTGTCTGCTCGTCGGTTTTGGAGACAGTTCGGTGGATCTGCAGGTCAGGTTCTGGATCGCCGACGCGCAAAACGGCGTGACGAACGTGAAGAGCGCAGTGCTTCTTCAAATCTGGGAGAAGTTCAAGGCGGAAGGTATCGAGATTCCCTATCCGCAGCGCGACCTGCATCTACGCTCCGGTGCGCAGTTCATCGCACCGGCGTTGGAACGCGAACATTCCCTGGCCTGACGAGCGACGGCGGCTCCGGTCGCGCGTACCGGAGCCGCCGTGTCGAGTAGCGTCCGAAAGTCCCTTCTAGCGGATGGCGAACCCGGAGCGCGGATCGAACTCGGTGCCGTCACCCCTGGTCGCATGCAGCCATGCAGCGCCGGGACGCCCGTCCTTCATCGGATGTCCGGTGATCGTAAGCTCCGTGCCCGGCGAGAAATCGCTCCTGCGAATGCCCGCGCGCATGAGCGTGCTCGGGCCCTCGGCCTCGAATCCCCAGGTTGTCACCGAACCGTCTTCGTTCGTGACATCGACGAGCAGCCAGGAATGCGGATTGGTGTACTGAAATTCCTTGACGACGCCGGATACGGTGACTTCCTGCTCCTCGTCGAACATTACCGTCGAATGGTGGGCGAGAGCCGTGGTTGCAACGAGTACGGCGCCCGCGAGTGCCACTGTCAGTTTGATCTTCATGGTTGATTTCTCCTGACCGTCAATTGTCGTCCTGGTCCGTGAACGTGAAGTCCGCGAAGTCCGAACTGCCGTCACCGGTCTCGATCACGGCATTGTTCTGGTTTTCGTTGAAGTGCCAATAGCGAATCCTGAGCGCGTTATCGTCGTTGGTCAGCTTCTTGAAAACCTGTCTAGTGTACCAAGGTTCAACCAGAACCGGCGGGTCGTAGACCCAGATGTCGACCTCGAT
>JAQAJI010000070.1 GCA_028278665.1 Candidatus Rariloculus versatilis | reverse complement strand
GCCGCGCGCCGGCCTCGCACGCGGGGGGATCGCGTGGCTGGCGCAACTGCGTCCACAGGCAATGCCGCCGGCCGGCAAATGGTTTATATTCGAGCGCGACAAGATCCCGGGGGCGCGCATGTACGGTCATTCACAATTGCTTGCGGCATTGTTCGGCGCACTGCTTCTGGTCGCCGGATGCGATCAGGCGGGCAACACCGCGACATCGGCGGGCGACGATGCCGAGATCCTTTCAAGCACCGAGTCGTCGCAGGCCTTCGGCAATTACGAACTGCACTTCAACGCGCTCGGGACGAATCAGCTCACGCCGGAGATCGCCCAGGAGTACGGCATCGTCAGGAACCCGAACCGCGTCATGCTCACGCTCAGCATCCTGGACACGAGCGGCGATGGTCTCGCCTCCGCCGTGTCGGGCAGTGTCGCGGCATCGGCAATCAACCTGACGGGCCAGCTCAAGAACATCCCGGTCCGGGAGATCGATGAGGGCGATGCGATCTATTACATCGGCGAGACGACGGTTGCCGACTCCGAAACCCTGATCTTCACGGTGAGTGCCACGCCCACGGACGAGCCTGATCCCTTCACGGTCAGATTCCAGAAGCAGTTCTTCGTCGATTAGCGGCCTCGGCCAAAGGCCTGGCCGGATCGCCCGCCGCGGCGCCGGGAACCCGGGGGTCGACTCTAGCCCGCAAATCTTACCAAGCCGCGCCTTGCCATGGAGCATTACGGATGAATTTCAGGAACTTGCGAGACAATCGGGGGCATCGCGCGGGTGACAGCTTGCGCTGGCCACGCCCTCGCTTGTCTTTTGCGCACAGGCGCGCACATGCTCCCTCCACCATAGACTCGCTATGGTTCCGGTCGCGAGCACGCGCCTGCGCACAAAATCCTGCGCGATCATCGTGGCCCTTGGTGAGATTTGCGGGCTAGCCCGCCAGCATCCCGGGAACGCTCTGCCGGACCTTGTTGCGGATCCGGATCAGGTCGCCGTGGGAGACGTAGAGCAAGCCCGCGACCTTTCTGACGAGATGATCCTCGTGCTTGTCCAGATGCAGGTCGGCGAACGCGACGCGCCACAGCATCTCGATCACGCGGTGTTTCTCGGTGACGCTGAGCTGCTCGTGCAGCGTTCTGGTGAACGCCTGCAGTGAGGCCGCATAATCGGATTCGGCACGCGCGTCCTCGACGAGCAGTGCAAGCTCCTCGTCATCGAGCGCGAATGTGGTTCGCAACAGGGCCACGATCTGCTCGTCCTCGGTCAAGTCCGTCTCGTAGTCGGCGCGCGCAACCTCCACGAGCAGCAGCGCCGTCGCAAGCTGGATGCCATGCTCTCGCGATTCGGGGATGTCGGCGGCCTTTTTGCTCAGGGCCGTGTCAAAGATTTCGGTCAGGGCTTTCAGCATGGCTTGACGCGTATCGGGCGCGACTCTCGCGGCGGTTGGCCGGATCGGCTAGTCGGCCCCGGGGGGCTTGAAGTCGAGGGAGGCGGAGTTGATGCAATAGCGCTGGCCGGTCGGTTGGGGCCCGTCGGCGAATACATGGCCAAGGTGCGCGCCGCAGCCGGCGCAGCAGATTTCCTCGCGAACCATACCGTGACTCGTGTCCCGCCGCGACTCAACGGCGGAGTCCGAGCCTGGCGCCCAGAAGCTCGGCCAACCCGTGCCCGAATCGTATTTCTGTTCCGAGGAAAACAGGTGATTGCCGCAGCACACGCACAGGTATTCGCCGGTGTCCCTGTTGGCGTAATACGCACCCGTGAAGGGCGCTTCCGTCCCGCCTTCCTGCGTCACATGGTATTGCTGCTCGCTCAAACGCTCGCGCAAGTTCCCGTCATTGACTTGCCCTGTCTTGTCCGCCATCCAGTTGTTCCTCGAAATCATCGCACGGGCGTTTCGCCGGCCGCGGCGCCGCGGAGGGGAAACGCCGAGATGTTATCGTATCGCGGTTGTGCACGAGATCATTGAGTTTCTCGGGGTCTCCAAGCGGTTCGGAGACGTTAGCGTCTTCGACCGTCTCGATCTCGACATCAGCACGGGAAGGACGACGGCGCTTGTCGGGGCGAGCGGCAGCGGCAAGTCGACGCTCCTGCAGATGATCAACGGCGTGCTCGTGCCCGACGGCGGGCGCGTCGAAGTTTTCGGCAGCCCCTTGCCGGAAGGGCGTCTGGCGGCGTTTCGCCGCCGGATCGGCTACGCGGTCCAGGGCACCGGACTCTTTCCGCACCTTCGAATCGACGCCAACATCGGCCTGCTCGGCAAGCTCGAGGGCTGGTCGGATGCGAAACTCGCCGACCGTATCGTCGAACTCACCGAGTTGATGGGCCTTGCGCCCGAACTCACGCGCCGCTATCCGCACGAACTCTCCGGCGGTCAGCAACAACGCGTCGGTATCTGCCGCGCGATGCTGCTGCGCCCGGAAATTCTGCTCCTCGACGAGCCGTTCTCGGGAGTCGACCCGCTGACCCGCGATGAAATTCACGAGCGTTTCGCCGAACTCATGCGTGCAGAACCGGTCACGGTCGTGCTCGTTACGCACGATCTGCAGGAAGCGATGCGGCTGGCGTCGGAGCTCGTGGTTCTCGATGACGGGCGCGTGCTGCAGGCCGACGCCGTGCGGAAAGTCGTCGAGCGGCCGGCCACCGAAGGCGTGGCACGCCTCTTTGAGCGCTTGCAATGATCCCTGGCGGCCCGCGGCGGGAATCGCGCCGTATCAGGCGAAAGACCGCCGCGCCTGAGACGGCTGACCGCCTGGCCTTGGGACACGGCCGCTGCGGCTGTCGCTCGCTCGAACCTCGCCGGAGCTCTCGCGCCCGGCGCCTTGCCGCTCGATTGCGGCAAGGGGTCCGCCACGGGATTGCCGGGGCCGCAATTGCGGGTCTGTGCGCCGCGCTGCTCGGGCCGCTCGCCTCGGCGCAGCAGCCTCTCGTCGTCGGCAGCAAGACGTTCGCCGAGAGCTACATTCTCGCGGAAATCATGGCGCAGCTCCTCGAAGCCGAAGGCTACGAGGTCGACCGCCGGTTCGGGTTCGGGGGCACGCTGGTGACCTTCGAGGCGCTACAGGCCGGTGCGATCGACGTCTATCCCGAGTACAGCGGCACGATGCAGCACACCATACTGAGCTCGGGTGCGGATTTCGGGAGCGAAGCGTTCGCGGCCGAAGTCGAATCGTTGGGGCTCGACACGCTCCAAACGTTTGGTCTCAACAATTCCTACGCGCTGACTGTCAGGGGCGCTACCGCGCAGCGGCTCGGGCTCGCCACCATCTCCGACCTCGTCGATCATCCGGAGCTCAGGTTCGGCGTAAGCCACGAATTCCACGAACGCTCTGACGGCTGGCCCGGCATAAGCGAGGCCTACGGCCTGCCGCAGACGAGCTTCGGCATCGAGCACGGGCTCGCCTACCGCGCCATGCTCGAGGGGGACCTTGACGTTACCGATGCCTACTTGACGGACGGCGACCTGATCCGCTACGACTTCGTCATCCTTGAAGATGACCTGAGCTTTTTCCCGAGCTACTTCGCACTGCCGCTGGTTCGGCAAACGATGCAACCGCAGGTCAAGGCGATCCTGAACCGGCTCGGCGGCACGCTCAGCGATGCGAGGATGCGCGAACTCAATGCCGAGGTCTCGATCGAGCGGCGCACGTTCGCCGATGTCGCGGGCGAATTCCTTCGCGAGCGAGGCCTTGTCGCCGACGCCGCCGACCCACGGCCGACGAGTACGCTCGCGGCGGATCTCATCGACAACACCATCGTGCACCTGAAACTCACGGGCATCGCGGTCGCCGCCGCCTGCGTGCTCGGGGTGGGGCTAGCGCTCGCGGTCCACCGGTCCCGGCCGCTGTCGCGCGGCGTGCTCTACGCGACGGGCCTCCTGCAGACGATTCCTTCGATCGCCCTGCTTGCGCTCATGATCCCGCTGTTCGGAATCGGCCAGGTGCCGGCGATCATCGCGTTATTCCTGTACTCGCTGCTGCCGATCGTGCGCAACACCATCACGGCGCTCATCACCGTCGACCCGCTGCTCAAGCGCGTCGCGGCCGGCATGGGGCTGTCGCAGTCCGAGCAGCTCAGGCACGTGCATTTGCCCCTGGCGCTGCCGCATCTGCTCGCCGGGCTGCGCATTGCGGCCGTCATCAGCATCGGCACGGCGACGCTCGCGGCGTTCATCGGCGCGGGCGGTCTCGGCGAGCCGATCGTTACGGGACTCGCGCTCAACGATACGACGCTGATCCTGCAGGGCGCGATCCCCGCGGCCGGTCTTGCGCTTGCGGCCGAACTCGGCTTCGAACTGATCGAACGCCGATTCGTGCCGGCCCACATGATGGCGTCCCGGCTGCCGACCTGATCTGCCGCGGCCGGCCGGCTCAGCTTGCGCCGGTCTCGGTGCTCGCGAGACTTTCGCCACGGGTTGCCAGCAGCAGGTCGTTGACACGCCGGACGTACGCGGCCGGATCGTCGAGCTGGCGGCCTTCGGCGAGCATGGCCTGGTCGAGAATCACCGTCGAGAGCAGCGCGAACCGGTCGTCATCGGCCTCGTCGGCGAGCTTGCCGATCAGCGGGTGCGTCGGATTGATCTCGAGATTGGGCAGCGAAGCCGGGGCTTGCTGACCGGAGGCCTTGAGCAGCTCGCGCATCTGGTGGCCGATGTCGTGTTCGTTGAGCACGAGACAGGCCGCCGATTCCTTGAGCCTGGTGCTGACCCGGACTTCGTCGACGCGCTCGCGCAGGACCCGCTTGATGCGCTTGACGAGGTGCTTGCGTTCCTTGTCCTCGCCGGCATCGACCGGCCCGGCTTCCTCGCCCTCGTCGAGGTCGAGCTCGCCGCGGCCGATGTCCCTGAACGACTTGCCCTTGTATTCGTCGAGGAACTGCATGGCCCACTCGTCGATCCGGTCGGACAGCAGCAGCACCTCGATGCCGCGTTCCCTGAAGGCCTCCAGATGAGGACTGGATCGGGCCGCGAGCGGCGAATCCGCGAGCAGGTAGTAGATGGATTCCTGGTCGTCCGCGGCATTGCCGAGGTAGTCGTCGAGGCTGCGGTCGGGCGCGACGTCCTCGGACATGGTCGAGTTGAACCTCAAGAGCCCCGCGATCTTTTCACGGTTGGAGGAGTCCTCGGCCAGGCCTTCCTTGAGCGTCGTTCCGAATTGCTCCCAGAAGGTCGCGTACTTGTCTGCATCCGCCTTCGACAGTCTGCCGAGCAGGTCGAGTACCCGTTTCGTCAAGGCACTTTTCATCGCCCCGACGGCCGGGTCCTGCTGGATCATTTCGCGGGACACGTTCAGCGACAGATCGCCGCAGTCGACGACGCCCCGGACGAAACGCAGATAAAGCGGCAGGAACTCCGTCGCGCGGTCGGTGATGAAGACGCGCTGCACGTAGAGCTTGACGCCCTTCGGCGCTTCCCGGTTCCACAGGTCGAACGGCGCCACAGACGGAATGTAGAGCAGGCTCGTATATTCGCGTGTGCCTTCGACCCGGTTGTGACTCCAGGTCAACGGGTCGCTGAAGTCGTGCGCGATGTGCCGGTAGAACTCGACGTACTCGTCGTCGTCGACTTCCGTGCGAGGGCGGGTCCACAGCGCCTTTGCGCGGTTGACGGTTTGCTCGTCGCTGTCGCCGTCGCCGTCGCTGGCCCCGGCGCCGCTCATGCGTACCGGGAAGCTGATGTGATCGGAGTACTTCCTGATCAGCGTGCGAATCCGCGCCTCCTCGAGAAACTCGCTCGCGTCGGCCTTGAGCCTGAGCTTGACCGTCGTGCCGCGGTCCGCCTTCGCGATAGCCTGCAGGCTGTACTCGCCCTGTCCGTCGGAACGCCAGAGCACGCCGTCATCCGCCGGCCGGTCCGCCCGGCGGCTTGCGACCTCGACTTCGTCGGCGACGATGAACGCCGAGTAGAAGCCGACTCCGAACTGGCCGATGAGCTGGGAGTCCTTCTGCTGATCCCCCGTAAGGTTCTCCAGATAGCGTGCGGTGCCCGAGTGGGCGATCGTGCCCAACTGCTCGATGATCTCCTCGCGGCTCATGCCGATGCCGTTGTCGGAGACCGTGAGCGTGCCCGCGTCGCGATCGATGGCGATGTCGACGGCAAGCTCGGTGTCGCCGACGAGATCGGGGTTCGCGAGCGCCTCGAAGCGCAGCCGGTCTGCCGCATCTGACGCGTTTGAGATCAGCTCGCGCAGGAAGATTTCCCTGTCGCTGTAGAGCGAATGCACCATGAGGTGCAGCAGTTGTCTGACTTCGGCCTGAAAGCCGAAGGTCTCCGGAGACGCAGACTCCGACATGGGGGGACCCTCGCGACACGGTGGTTTGACCGCTACGATGGGGTCGGATCGCGGCTTTTCAAGTCGGATTGCGCGACGGTGTTCTGCGGTGGCGTGCCGAATGCGCGGAATGCTCGACGGATTGCCGGCTCAAACGGCGATCCTGTAACAGGGCACGTAGCCCGCCGGGTCGTGCGAAGCCATGCGCCGCTGGTCTGCGAAATCGGCGAGCAGGCTGTCCAGCGCGACCAGCACTTCGCGCTCGCCATTGAGTTCGAACGGTCCCCTGGTGCGGATACGGCGCAGGCCCGCTTCGCGGACGTTGCCCGTACCGATTCCCGAAAAAACGCGCCGCAACTCGATGGCGAGCCATTCGACGGGCTGGTCGCGGTGCAGCTCGAGCGCGGCCATCGACTCGTGCGTCGCCTCGAACGGCTGCTGCAGTTCGTAGGGAATCTCGATCCGGCGGTTGAACGCGGGTTTGGCGTCAGCATCGGCGCCCGTCTGCCCGGTGCGCGCCGTCGGGCTAGCGAGTCGCTCGGCCACGGCTTGCGGATCGTCGATGACGACGCTGTAGCGTTGCTGGGCGGCGGGGCCGAGGGTTGCGCCGATGAAGGCATGCATGCGGCGCAACCAGACCTCGCTGTTGGCGGGCCCGGTCACGATCAACGGCAGCTCGACAGCCTCGTTGCCGGGACGCAGGAGGATGCTCAGTATGTACAGCAACTCCTCCGCCGTGCCGACGCCGCCGGGAAATATGACGATGCCCTGCGCGAGCCTGACGAAGGCCTCCAGTCGCTTTTCCACGTCGGGCATGATCACGAGTTCCCGGACGAACGGGTTCGGTGCATCGGCGACCATGATTGTCGGCTCCACCACTCCGACCAGACGCGCGCCCTCCATGCGCTGTCTGGCGTGTCCGAGCAGGGCGCCTTCCGTCGCGCCCTGCATCGCGCCGGAGCCGCCCCCCGTGCACACGTCGAGTTTCCGCATACCCAGCGATTGGCCGACGGTGCGCGCATACTCGTATTCGGAGCGGTCAAGCGCGTGGCCGCCCCAGCACACCGCGAGGCCCGGCGTCGGATCCGTATCGACGAGCCGCGAGTTGCGCAGCATCCGGAACACGGCCTCGGTTGCCGCGGTGGAGGACTTCAGACGGCGACCGTTGCCCCAGAGGCCGGCCGCGTGTGCGTAGGCCAGATCCCGTAGCACGGCGAAGAGATTTTTCCGAACGTTGCGAACGAGTCGTCCGCCGGAAAAAGCGGCCGCGGGGGCGTTTTCGAGGTCGAGCGCAATCATGCCGTCGTGTTCGACGATCGAAATCCGAAAGTCCCGGTCACGTCTCAGAATCCCGGTGAGGTCATCGTGTTCCGATCCCGAGTAGAGCGCGGCCAGCGAGCAGCGGCGCCAGGTCTCGTGCCGGTCGCCGCCGAAAGCGTCGCGCAGACGCTCGAAACTCGCGCCGCCGAGATTTTCGATGCCGCCTTCCAGGGCGATTCGCGCGTCCATGGCTCAGGGCACTCCGCAAAGACCTCGCGTCGCGTGGTTGTCAGGTGGCTTCGCGAGCAGCGGAGGGTCTGTCAGGGCCGAATCTCGATCGGCGTCGGCACTTCGGTCATGAGCCAGATATCGATCATGTCGGAGTTTGAAACCGCGATACAGCCGTCGGTCCAGTCGCCGTACTTGTACCAGTTTTCGTCATAGCCGGGATTGTTGGGCTGGCCGTGAATCATGATCTGGCCGCCGGGGCTGACGTCGAGAGTTCTGGCGCGCTCGCGGTCCTGCTCGTTCGGATAGGAAATCTTCAGCGACAGGAAATAGTCGCTGGCGGTGTTTCTGGCCTCGATGTAGTAGAGGCCCTCGGGCGTCTTGTAGTCGCCCGAGCGTTGCTTGTGGCCACGCGGAGCGAGGCCGAGCGCAATGTCGAACTCCCTGAGCACCCGGCCGGCCTTGAGCAGGTACAGCTTGCGCTCGGACTTCTCGACGAGAATCCTGTCGGCCGTCTCGAGCGGCGGTACGGATCCGCTTTGCGCATGCGTGAGGCCGGCCGCCGCAAGGGAGGCGAGTATCGCTGTCGGGAGGAGAAGGCGGATCGTGCCCATCGGACGGAACTCTAAAGCATCGTCTCGGGAATTCGCAATGCCGTCGGCCGAGAGGATTCGGCGCCGGGTCGACCGCCCGCCGGTTACCCTTCGGCCGGCCCCGGTCTGACCGCTGCCCGGCCGGCGTCGGGACAGCCGGGTTGCGGCCACGCGCTGTTAACATGCACCGCATCGATCCCGCTGCCGTTCACGATGACGTCCACTTCCCGCGCTGACAACCGGGCCGCGCGCCAGGACGCGCCTGAGATACTGTCGCTTGCGCCGTTTCGCGCGCCGCGCTACTGGCCGACTTGGCTGCTGTGGCTCTTCCTGCACGCTGTCGCGCGGTTACCGCTGTCTGTCCAGATGGCGCTTGGCAGGCGTTTCGGCCCGATTCTGCGCCGTGTCCGCAAGCGTGACCGCGCCGTGGCCCGGCGCAACCTCGAAATCTGCTTCGGGGAGTTGTCGGCGGAAGAGCGCGAGCGGCTGATGGAGCGCCATTTCGAGTCCATTGGTCTATCGCTCGTCGAGATGGCGATCGGCTGGTTCTCGCCGCTCGATCGCCTGCGCCGCATCATCCGGGTCGAAGGGCGCGAGCACCTCGACGCGGCGCTGGCCAGGGGTAAGGGCGTGCTGCTGATCGGCGCGCATTTCACGACGCTCGAGGTCGGCGTCGCCATTCTCGAGGAGCTATGCCCGCGCGTGACCACCATGTACCGGACGCAGCGCAACCGGATGATGGACGTGCTGATCCGGCGCGGCCGCAGCCGCTTCGCGAGCGTGCAGATCCCGCGCGACAACGTCCGTGCGCTGCTCAGGCGACTCAAGGCGAACGATGTCGTGGCCTACATGCCCGACCAGACCTATCTCGGCAACCAGAGCGCCATGCTGCCGTTCTTCGGCGAACCGGCGCTCACCAACGTCGTGACGAGCAAGCTCGCGCGGATCAGCGGGGCCACGGCGCTGCCCTACTTCTTCCGCCGCTTGCCGGACGACTCCGGCTATGTCGTGGAGATCGGGCCGCCGATGCCGGGCTTCCCGAGCGACGACCCGCAAGCCGACACGCGCCAGTTCGTCGCACTTCTCGAAGCCTTCATCCGCCGCGCGCCCGAGCAGTACCTGTGGCTCTACAAGAAGTTCAAGCGCAGGCCGGAAGAGTACGGGAATCCGTATCGGTAGCGGCGCGAGTCGTGGCGTCGCGCACGATGTCCGGTGCGCGTGCTCCTGATTGCGGTCGGAGTGATGATTGCCGCCGTGGCGTTGATGATGAAGATTCTCGGCGTCGTCATGACCCATGGCGCATGGATGTAAGTAATTGTTGCGGCCGGGTCCCGGACGAACGAGCTGTCGCCCGAGCTGCTACTGCACAAGCAACTCCTCGAGCCTGCCGCGTTCGATCATGTCGATGTAGTGCTGGGTCGGGTCGCAGGGCGGGCTTTCGAAGAGATTGCGCGCATCGCCGCGCTGCGAACCGCGGGTCCTCACGAGCGGCGCGGTGTAGAGCGGGTCGTGGATCGTCATCGTGCGGTCGATCGTAAGGCCGTCCTCGGCAATCTCCCAGCGCTCCACGATGCGGGTGTCGTCGCCGCCCGACATGGGATAGCCGGAACCGTCGAGCCAGCCGGGATCGAGCACTGTCGTCTCTATGACGAGCGCGCGGTCTTCCCAGCGGCCGACCGAGAAGCCCATTGACGACAGCGGCCTGTCCTCGGGTTCGCCGCGCCCGTCCATCCAGATCCAGCGCGGCGTGTTGTCCTGCAGGAAGATCACGACGTAGTGCGTGCCGGCGTCGACGATCTCCATCGGATACGGGGAACCGAAAATGCGCGGCAAGCCGGCAGGAAGGCAGCGCAATACGTGATCGTCGCCGAATTCCCGCGCTTCGTAGATTGCCCGGCTTTCGGCCGTGAGCGGCATGGGATCGGGTTCGAAGTCGTCGACGGTCGTACGGAACCGGTAGCGGTTGTCCCAGAAACCTGAAATGTCGACCTCGTAGTCGTTGGTCGAGTAGGTGTAATCGATGTCCGGGTCCGCGGTGACCTCCGCGATGCTTCCGGCGTTCGCGCATCGTCCGAATCGTTCGCCGTTTTCGTGGACGATACAAAGCGGATACATCTTCTTCGCGCCGTCGCGGCCGAGGTTGCCGTTCGCCGTGACCATGTCGCCGACCTGAATGGACTCGCGCGTCCAGCCCTCTCGCCGGTAGGTCGGCAGGTTGCCGGGCGGCTGCAGCGACCACTCCTCGATGGTGCCGTCCGGCATCCGGGCGTCGATGATGTAGCGGATATGCGGATTCGCCCACCACACGCGCGTCACCACCCCCTCGAGCTCGCCCTCGAGACTGGCATCGAACTCGGTGCTGAAGGCGTGATGGGCGAGCGTCTTCGCGGTGCCCGCCAGCGTGAGGACGGCGGCGGCCGCGATGAAGCCTGTTGCGATTCTCATAGCCCTGTTTCCCCCTGCGGACGTGACCGGTTTGCGCCGAATTCCGCTTCGCGAGCGGCTCGGCAAACCGCGGCAGCCTTCTGCCCGATTCGAAGCGGCTTGCCGGGCGGCGCTGCCGGGAGCCTTCGGCGCAGGCTCCCAAGTCTACAGTCCGCATGGTCGCTGCGGAACCGCGGCGCCGGTGTCTGCGGCGCGCGTCGCGCCGTTACGCCTGCTTGCCACGGTTGTGCGGACCATCGCAAGCTGCGTGTTGCGCTGCGGAAGCTTACACGGCGGAACGTGCCCGCCGTAATGTGTACCATTGCCCGTTCCGGAATGCCGCGGACAGGCTGGTTGCGATCGGACCTGGCCGGCGCAACGGAGTCTCCGGATGGTCCGGGAGCCTGCGCCGCAGGACGTTGCGAAAACGAAAATCCTATATCGTCGTCGCATCGCGCGATCGGTTGAGGAGAATGTCGAGCCATACTTGACGAGACCGATCGCGCGATGGGGCGGATGAGAGCGGATTTGCAGCCGTGAATTTCTGCGGCGCCGGTTCCTGGAGCGCAGGCGATGCCGACAGGCGATGACCCGACGGGGGGCGATATCGATGCAACAGACGCGCCGTGAGTTTCTTGAACTCTTCTCCCGCACTGCGGGCTGCTTCGTTGCGACGGCATCCGTCAACGCGCTCGTCGGCTGCTCCACGCCGCGGCCGGGGGCTACCGCCTATGGTTTTCCGCAGGGCGTCGCCTCCGCCGATCCCCAGCCGGACGCGATCGTGCTGTGGACGAGAGTCGTCCCGGAAGTGCCCGACGTCGAGGAGTCGGTGCCGCTGCAGGTGCAGCTCGCGCGTGACGAGGACTTCGCCGAAATCATTCTCGAAGACGCGTTTACCGCCGAGCGCGAACTCGACTACACCTTGCGCTGCTTCGTCGACGGGCTCGAACCCGCCGCAACCTGGTTCTACCGCTTCATCGCGCCCGACGGCGGGACGAGCCGAACGGGTCGCACGCGCACGGCGCCCGCGCCCGACGCGCAAGCGACGCTCACGGCGGGCCTGTGCGCGTGCCAGCATTACGAGGAGGGGCTATTCAGCGCCTATCGCAGGCTCGTGCTCGACGATGCCGAAGCCCCGGCCGACCGCAGGATCGATCTGGTGATCCACACCGGCGACTACATCTACGAAGGCAACAATCGCAACCAGACCGACGCGGACGGCCAGCCGATCGAGATCGTCAACCGCGACGGCTCGCCGCGCCGCATCGCCGACGTCCCCGAGGCCGTGAGCCTCGACGACTACCGGGAACTCTACCGGACCTACCTTTCCGACCCCGATCTGCAGGAGGCGCGCGCGACCTTTCCGTTCGTCCACACCTGGGACGACCATGAACTCTACAACGACTACTGGCAGAGCTTTCATCCGTCCGGGCCCATGCAGCGGCGCAAGGTCGATGCCAACCAGGCCTGGTTCGAGTACATACCGGCGGCGCTGAGTTTCGCTGAGAGTGGGCCGACCGGCACGAATCCGGCCCGCGACTTCATTCCGGGCGAGGTCGAAGATGTCGCGCCGGGCGACTTCGACGACGACTACCTGAGCCACGAGCCGAACAATCTGGCCGCGATCGGCACGCTCGCGATCCACCGCTCGCTGCGCTGGGGGCAGATGGTGGAACTGGTCGTCGTCGACGGACGAAGCTACCGCGGTCCACGCGGGCTCGATAACGCGATCCTGGGCTCGGCAACGGTCGCGTACCCGAACGTGCCGATGCCTGCGCGGCTGATTGAGATCCAGAATGCCGGGCGCACCGCCAACGAAGGCAACCCGCCCGAGACGGTCGAACTCAACGGCGAGGCGCTGCCGAACACGCGTCGGGATGCGCCGCGCGGTTCGCTGCTCGGTGCTGCGCAGAAGGCCTGGCTCAAGGACACGCTCACGGCCAGCGACGCGCGCTGGAAGGCGATCTGCAACGACGTGCCGCTGCTGCGCTTCGGCTTCGACATGAGCTTTCGCGAGCACGGCAATCTGAACGACCTGTGGTGGACGGACAGTTGGGACGGCTATCCCGTGGAGCGCCGCGAACTCATGAGCTACGTTCGCGACAACGGCCTGGCCAACGTCGTTTCGCTGACGGGCGACCGTCATGCCCACTTCGCGGGCCTAGTCTACGACGACTTCGACGCCGATGCCCCGTCTGCGGCCGTAGCGGAGTTCGCCTGCACGGCCATCACCGCCGGCCCGCGCCTCAAGAACCAGGTGACCTTCTCCGGCGGCGATCCCGAGGTCGATCGCCTGACCGTGTTCGACGGCCGCGAGGTCGGGCTTTCCGGCGCGATGCAGCCGGCGCTCAACGCCTGGCTGCTGTTCGGGCACGAGGCTGCCGCGACGCTCTCGGAAACGGGAGATACCGAAGCCGCGCGAAGCGCCGCCGACCCGGCAGTGAACCCGCATCTGAGCTACGCTGACACGGATGCGCTCGGCTACGCGGTCGTACGCTTCACGGCCGAGCAGGCCGAAGCGGAGTTCGTGACGATCGCGCAACCGGATCGTGACTTCGGGGAAGCGGGTCCGCCCGTGCGCCGCCGGGTGAGATTCTCGGTACCGGCCTGGGAACCCGGTACGGAGCCTACGCTCGTCGCCGACGGCTCGGAGGGCGAGCCGCCGCTCATGGGGCTCAAGATCTAGTTCGCAGGCTCAATCCTGAGCACCGCTCCGGCCTGCTCGTCGGTGATCACGTAGAGCAAGTCGTCCGGACCTTGTCTCACGTCGCGGATGCGTTGCCTCAAGTCCGCGAGCAGCACTTCGCGCCGCAACTCTTCCATGTTCTGATTGAACAGGATGCGCTGCAGTTGACCCGTGCCCGGAATCTCGCCGTAGCGCAGGCCGCCGACGAACACGTCGCCCGTCCACTTCGACAGCGCGTCGCCGGTGTAAAACGCCATGCCTGAAGCGGCGATCGCAGGCATCCAGTAGACGATCGGCGGCACGTAGCCTTCGTGGCCTGGACCGTTGCCGTCGTGCCACGGCCCGGGATAGGTACGGCCGAGACTCACGATCGGCCAGCCGTAGTTCGCGCCCGGCGCGAGAACGTTGATCTCGTCGCCGCCGTTGGGTCCGTTCTCGTGCTGCCAGACGTCGCCCGTGCCCGGCTGAACGGCGAGTCCTAGCGAATTCCTGTGCCCGATCGTGTAGATC
>JAQAJI010000007.1 GCA_028278665.1 Candidatus Rariloculus versatilis | reverse complement strand
TCCCATATGAGACTCGTTGACGCTACGTGATTGTTTTTATTGGCGCCCTGGGGTTAATTGCAAGTACCCGTGGGGACGCCACCTTGCTACGGTACTTTCCGGCTAAGGCGCTCATCCGAAGCCGCTCCGGGATCAGTTCGGCATGAACCACAACGTGGAGGTCGAGATCGCGCCGCCAGGGGAAGGTCTACTCATCCGTAAGCGAACCACGGCGCAGCACCCGGTTGAACGCGTCTATGCGATTCTGGGTCGAGGCGCTAGCACGGACGACGATCTCGAGGCGATTCGCGGAAGGTGATTACGGCAGTTGACACCGGCAATCCATTCTTCCCGGTCGAATTCCGCTGCAATGGCGTACCCGTCGCCAGGTATGGTTTGTTTCAGGCTAAGCGGCCGGTCGGCTGCTGGATTGACCGTTACAACTACGGGCAGACTGTTCCCGGTTCGAAGGCTGAAGGACCAATTCGGTTTGCGATGGGGTTCGGCCGATGGGTTTGGCAGCACGACCGCGACTGGCGTCAGTTCCCCGATACGTCGCTGCCAAACTGTCAAGCGAGTGGGGTCCACTTCCGCTTTCCGGATAATGGATTCCGGCTCGACAAGCTCGTCGAACGGACGGGCTCGTCGAACATCGGGCGCAAACTGCCGGTGGTTGGCGGGCTGCTACTTGCGGCGACGATCATGCTCGCCAATTACGTCACCAGTAACCGACATTGAAGGTGTAGCTGTAGTAATCGGGCCGCAGGTTTTCCGATATATCGCAACGCTGACCGACAAGCCTAGAATACGGTCTCAGCGGCAACAAGCTCCGCGAAGCGAGGGGATGGCAACATGAATCGAACTGCAATCGTGTGTTCAATTGTCTCGGGAGTTCTTGTTGGCGCCGCGGCCGAAGCCCAGGCGCCGTCACGTCCGGGTGGCGAAGCTTCGCCGGATACGCCCGGCACGGGACCGTTTCCCGCCGTGAAGCTGATCGAGCCCGGCCTGTCCGATCAGGTCGTCTACAGGCCCGACGATCTCGACCGCCTCGGCGACACCAGGCTCGGCGTCTATGTTTTCGGAAACGGCGGCTGTAGCGACGATGCGGCAAGTTCCCGCTTGCATCTGCTGGAAGTCGCTTCGCACGGCTACCTCGCTATCGCACCCGGCGGCATCCATAGCGGGCCGGATGCGGTCGAGCGTCCTGCGCAAGCCTTGAGAATCCGTGAAGCAGAAACGCGCGAGGAGCGCGCGCAGGCCACGCGACCGCAACAGCTCGCAGAGGCCATAGACTGGGCCCTGGCGATGAACGCCGAGCAGGGGAGCGCCTACTACGGGCTGATCGATCCTGGTGCGATTGCCGTATCGGGCTTTAGCTGCGGAGGCCTGCAGGCCTTGCTCAACGCGCGCGATGCCCGGGTCGATACGGCCGTGATCATGAACAGCGGCGTGCTCAATGACGAGGTCACGCGCCTGGCCGGAATGGAGACGACAAAAGCGGTGCTCGACGACCTGCATTTTCCGACGCTCTACGTTCTCGGCGGCCCGTCCGACATCGCCTATGAGAACGGGATGGACGACTATCGGCGCATCGATCACGTGCCCGTCGCCGTCGCGAACATCGACAAGGGCCATGGCGGGACGTACAACGAGCCGAATGGCGGCGCGGCCGCGCGTGTCGTTGTGAACTGGCTCGAGTGGACGCTGCGCGACGACGCCGGGGCGGCCGCCATGTTCCTGGGCGAGGATTGCGGGCTTTGCAACCATCCCGAGTGGGCGTTCGAAAAGAAGCGGCTCGACTGAGCGGACCAGCCGATTGAGTAACCGGGGCAATGACGAGGCTGCGCCGCCGCTGTGGGGCCTCGTGCTGGCCGGTGGGGAGAGCCGCAGGATGGGGTTGGACAAGGGACAGCTTGCGTACGCCGGAGAACCGCAGGCGATCCGGACGTGGCGCATGCTCGATTCCATCTGCGCGCGCGCCTTCGTGTCGGTCCGGCCGGGGCAGACCGATGCTGAACCCTATTCACAACTCCCGTACATCGTCGACGAGGATCGGACTGCCAGGGGTCCGGCTGCTGGCCTGATGGCGGCCTGGGAACGATTCGAAGCCGCCGCGTGGCTTGTGCTCGCCACCGACATGCCGTTCGTCGACACGGCGATACTGCGGGAACTCATGGGCGAGCGCGACCCGGGCGCGATCGCAACGGCTTTTCGCGGTCGCGACGGCAAGCCCGAGCCGCTGTGCGCGATTTGGGAGCCGAGTGCCCACGACGCTCTGCTGAGCCGCGCACTAACTGGAAGACGCTCGCTGCGCGGCCTGCTCGAGGAGTCCCGGATCCGCTGCGTCGAACCTCCGGACGCATCTAAGCTCGCGAGCGTGAATACGCCCGAAGACCACGATCGGGTCCGCGCTGCGCTCGACGGCGAAAACGTCCCGCAAGGCCGTTGAACACAGGGGTTGCCGAGCCATGCAGGTACCGCTGATCGATCTCAAGGCGCAGTACGCGCAAATCAGGGAAGGGGTCGAGCAAGCGATCCGCGAGGTCTGCGACAGCCAGTATTTCGTGCTCGGACCGAAGGTCGAGGAGTTCGAGCGGCGAATCGCCGAGTACACCTTGGCCAGCCACGCGATCGGCGTATCGTCCGGTACCGACGCCTTGCTCGTTGCGCTCATGGCGCTCGACGTCGGACCGGGCGATGAGGTTGTCACCACGCCCTATACGTTCTTCGCGACCGCCGGGACGATCGCCCGGCTCGGCGCCAGGCCGTTGTTCTGCGATATCGACGGGGCGACGTTCAACCTGGACCCGTCAGCCGTTGCCGACCTGTTGGGCGCTCATTGCGAGCGCGACGGCGCGAACCTCGTCAACAAACGAACGGGCGGACGTGTGCGCGCGATCCTGCCCGTTCATCTTTTCGGTCAGATGGCCGACATGGACGCGCTGCTCGAAATCGCCCGCGGCTATCGTCTGCCCGTGGTCGAGGACGCCGCCCAGGCCATCGGCGCGGAACTCGGCGACGACCGCAGGGCCGGCAGCATCGGCGACATCGGCTGTTTCTCCTTCTTCCCGACCAAGAATCTCGGCGCTTTCGGCGATGCAGGGATGTGTGTCAGCAACGACGCGGAACTCGCTGAACGCATCCGCAAGCTTCGCGTCCACGGTGGCCATACGAAGTACCTGCATGACGAGGTCGGCGGCAATTTCCGACTCGATGCGCTGCAGGCGGCAGTGTTGCTCGTCAAGCTCGGATATCTGGACCGCTGGACTCAGGCGCGGCGGGCCAATGCCGCACGTTATGGCCGCTTGCTGGAAGCGGCGGAAATCGCAGAGTACGTAACGCCTCCGTTGGCCGGTGAAGGACGCCACATCTTCAACCAGTACGTGATTCGCGCAGAACGTCGCGACGAGTTGCGTTTCTCGCTGGCCGACGAGGGAATCCGAACGGAAGTCTACTACCCGCACTCATTGCACGAGCAGGCCTGCTTCGCGAATCTCGGCCACGCCCCCGACGATTTCCCGAATGCGCGCCTGGCAGCCGCTGAAACGCTGGCGTTGCCGATATATCCGGAACTCACCACGGAGCAACTCGAATACGTCGTCGCCCGCATCGCCGACTTCTATCGATCATGAGAACCATGCTGCCGACTGAGTCAGATTCGTCGCCCGCAGAATTCGCGATTCGACATGGGATGCAGCCGAAACCTGCCTTGTCACGGCAATCCGCTTCAATTCTCGCCGACGACGAACCGCCGGCCTACGAGTTGATCGAGGGATCGGGCCCGCGCCCGATCATATTCGTGTGCGACCACGCGGCGAATCGCGTGCCGCGTTCTCTCGACGGGCTGGGTCTCGCCGATCATCACCTCGAGGACCACATCGGCTGGGACATAGGTGCGGCGAGTGTCGCGCGCCGGCTTGCACGGTGGTTCGATGCGGACGCCGTGCTCGCGGTCTATTCCCGCCTCGTCGTCGACCCGAACCGGTCCCTGCACGATGCCGGAGCGTTTGCCGAGATCAGCGATGGGATACTCGTTCCCGGCAATATCAGCTTGAGCATGGAGGCCAAGGGGGCGCGGGCACGCGATGTCTATCACCCGTATCACCGCACGATCAGGCAGCGGATCGACGCCGCAACAGACGCCGAGCGGAGGCCGGCATTAATCGCCATCCACAGCTTCACGCCTCGCGCGAACGGCATCGAGCGGCCCTGTCACGTCGGGGTGCTCTGGGACAAGGATCCCCGGTTGCCGCTACCCCTGATGCGTGCGCTGCGGAACGATCCTGACCTCGTGGTGGCCGACAACGAACCGTACTCCGGCCGTCATCCGGCCGATTTCACGATCGATCACCACGCTGAACCGCTCGGCCTTGCGCACACCGGCATCGAGATACGCCAGGACCTGGTCCGTGACAACACCGGCCAGGAGCACTGGGCCGAGCGGCTTGCGCAAGCGCTACGGCCCGTGCTCGAGCAGGAAGCGCTCTATACTCGATAGGGCTGACCGGGCAGGAGAGCCGCGTAAATGAACGAGCCGTCATTCACGATCGGCGTCGAAGAGGAGTACATGCTCGTCGACCGCGAGAGCCGGGATCTCGTTGCAAGGATGCCGGACGCGATGCTCGAGGAGTGCTCCGAGCGCGCGGAAGGCCAGCAGGTTACGCCGGAATTTCTGAAGTCCCAGATCGAGGTCGGCACGCGTGTCTGCCGCAACATGGACGAAGTCGCGGCGGCGCTGCGCCTGTTGCGCAGGTCCGTGATCGAGGTCGCCGACCGGCACGGGCTCGCGCCGATCGCTGCATCGACTCACCCGTTTGCGGACTGGGCGGCTCAGCAACACACCGAGCGTGCCCGCTACGACGCGTTGTCCGAGGAAATGCAGGCGACTGCCCAGCGGCTGCTGATCTGCGGCATGCACGTGCACGTCGGCATCGAGGATGACGAACTGCGCATCGATCTGCTCAACCAGGCCAGCTACTTCCTGCCGCATCTGCTCGCGATGTCATGCTCGTCGCCGTTCTGGGAAGGCAAGGATACGGGACTGAAGTCCTACCGCCTGACGGTCTTCGACGCCCTGCCGAGAACCGGTCTGCCGGAGCGCTTCTCCAGTTACGCGGAGTACCAGCGCCTCGTCAAGGTCATGGTGGAGGCGGGCCTGATCGAGGACGCGACGAAAATCTGGTGGGACATCCGGCCGAGCGGCCGCTACCCGACGCTCGAGGCGCGGATCATGGATGTGTGCACCGACATCGAGGATGCGCTGTGCCTCGCGGCGATGATCTGCTGCATCCTGCGCCTGCTCTACCGCCTGCGCCTGAACAATCAGCGTTGGCGCGAATACTCGCCCATGCTGATCGGCCAGAACCGCTGGCGGGCGATGCGCTACAGTTTCGACCGGGGACTCATCGACTTCGGCCGCGGCCGTGTCATTCCCTTCCCACAATTGCTCGAGGAGGTGCTCGAACTGGTCCGCGAGGATGCCGAGGCGCTCGGCTGCGTGAGCCACGTCGAACATACGCGGACGATTCTCGCGCGCGGCACGAGCGCTCACCGGCAGCTCGAAGTACACGGACAGGCGCTCGCGGCCGGCGCGTCGACAGACGAGGCCTACCGTGCGGTCGTCGATCACCTGATCGCGGAAACGGCCAGAGGCATCGCGCAATGATGCCGCACAAGCTTTGCGTCGCGCCGATGATGGAGCGCACGGACCGGCATTGCCGTTATCTGCTGAGACTGATCTCGCCGAATGCCTGGGTCTACACCGAAATGATCACGGCCACCGCACTCGTTCACGGCGATGCTGAACGGTTTCTGCGGTTCGATTCCCGCGAGCACCCGGTCGCCCTGCAGCTCGGGGGGAGCGATCCTGAACTTCTTGCCGTCGCCGCGCGACTCGGTGACGCGGCGGGCTACGACGAGATCAATCTCAACGTCGGTTGTCCGAGCCCGCGCGTCAAGGCGGGCCGTTTCGGCGTGGCGCTCATGCTCGAACCTGCGCTCGTTGCCGCTTGCGTCGACGCGATGCAGAGTGCCGTCGGAGTCCCGGTCACGGTGAAATGCCGGATCGGAGTCGACGATCGCGACGATTACGGGTTCCTCCGCGAGTTCGTCCGACACGTCGTCGACGCCGGCTGCCGGTCGCTCTTCGTACACGCTCGAAAGGCGTGGCTCAGCGGGTTGAGCCCAAAGGAGAACCGCACGATTCCGCCGCTTGACTATGCACGCGTGCATCGATTGAAGAGCGACTTTCCGGAGCTGGAGGTCGTTCTGAACGGCGGGCTCGACACCGTCCGGGACGCCGTGAGCGAACTGGCGCATGTCGACGGCATCATGCTCGGCAGGACCGCGTATGCCGAACCGATGCTCATGGGCGAACTCGAAGCGGAGATCTTCGCCGATGGAGTGTCCGGATCGCGCGCGGATGTCGCTGAAGCGTACCTCGACTACGTGGAATCGGAACTCGCCGCGGGTACGCCGCTGCGCGTGATGACGCGCCACCTCATGGGCCTGTTTGCGCACCAGCCGGGCGCGCGCCGCTGGCGGCGCGGACTTGGAGAGTTGATCGAAGGAAAGGCGGGCTTCAAGGCGTGCAAGCGCCTGCTCGCTGCCCAGCGCGCGGCAGGACCTGCGGCAGGCTTGCGCGACTCGGGCAGCTCCGCCGAAGTGCCGGAGCGAACGACGGCCGCTCACTGAGAAAAGCGCGGCGGGTCGGCAAGCTCCGGACAACCGGGTTACCGGGCGCGAGGTGGAACGCCCGCTTGCGCAGCGGACCTGGACGGCCGCCCGGGTCGTTCAGAGATTTCCTCAGGATTCGAGCGCTTGGCGGATCCTGTCGTGTTCGCTACGCAGTTCGGGCGGCAGGCGGTCGCCGAAGCTGGCGAAATACTCGCCGATTTCGTCGACTTCGGCGCGCCACTGCCCGTTATCGACGCTCAACAGTTGTTGCAGCGTGTCTTCGGAGACGTCAATCCCTTTGACGTCGAGATCGCCCGGACGCGGCAGGTAGCCGATCGGCCGCTCGTCGGCGCCGATACGGTCCGCGCAGCGGTCGATGATCCAACGCAGTACGCGCAGGTTCTCGCCGAAGCCCGGCCACAGGAACCGGCCATCGCTGTCGCGCCTGAACCAGTTGACGTGAAAGATCCTGGGCAGGCGGTCGGAGCGATTCGCGAAACTGAGCCAGTGAGCCCAGTAGTCGCCATAGTTGTAGCCGCAGAAGGGCTTCATGGCCATCGGGTCGCGCCTGACGATGCCGACCTGTCCCGTGGCGGCGGCGGTGGTTTCCGACGCGACGCCCGCACCGACCAGCACGCCGTGCGCCCAGTCTCTGGCCTCGAAGACCAGCGGTGCCAGTTCGCTGCGGCGACCGCCGAACACAAGCGCCGAGATCGGCACCCCGTCCGGAGAATCGGCGAGTTCGGAGTAGCACGGGTTCTGCCTGGCCGTGACCGTGAATCGCGAGTTCGGATGCGCGGCCGGTCCGTTGGCCTGTTCGTATGGATTGCCGACCCAGTCGAGCACGGGTTCGCCGGTATTCTTGCCTTCCCACCAGGGCTGGTTGTCGGCCGTGACCGCGACGTTCGTGAAAATTGTATCCGCTTCGATCATGTCGTAAGCGTTCGGATTGGTCTTGCGATTCGTGCCCGGCACGACGCCGAAATAGCCGGCCTCGGGGTTGATCGCGCGAAGCTGTCCGGAGGCGTCCAGATGCATCCAGGCGATGTCGTCGCCGAGCGTCCAGACCGTCCAGTCCTCGTAGCCATCGGGCGGGATCAGCATTGCGAGATTGGTCTTGCCGCACTGGGACGGGAACGCACAGGCCAGATAGTGCGTCTCGCCCTCGGGACTCCGGATGCCGACGATCAGCATGTGCTCGGCAAGCCAGCCTTCCGTGCGCGCCTGGTAGCTCGCGATCCTGAGCGCGTGGCACTTCTTGCCGAGCAGCGCGTTGCCGCCATAGCCCGAACCGTAGCTCATGATCGTGAGCTCCTCCGGGAAGTGCACGATGTAGCGGCGGTCCGGGTCGAGTTCGCCCGTGGAGTGCAGGCCCTTGACGAAGTTGCCGTCGCGCTCGATGCGTGCGAGCGCGGAATCGCCCATGCGGGTCATCAGATACATGTTCGCGACGACGTAGGGGCTGTCCGTGATCTCGACGCCGCAGCGCGAGTAAGGCGAGTCGATCGGCCCCATGCAGTAGGGGATCACGTACATCGTGCGCCCGCGCATGCAGCCGTCGAAGCACTCCTGCATGGTGCGTTTCGCTTCTGCGGGCGGCTGCCAGTTGTTGTTCGGACCCGCGTCTTCCTGGTTGTGCGTGCACACGAAGGTCAGATGCTCGACGCGCGCCACGTCGGTCGGATCCGAACGATGCAGGTAGCAACCGGGATAATGTTGCTGGTTGAGCTCAAGCAGCGTACCGTCGCCGAGCATCTGATCTATGAGTTGCCGGTATTCCTGCTCGCTGCCGGTACACCAGTGAATGCTGTCGGGCCGGGTCAATTCGGCAACTTCGCCGACCCAGTCTTGGAGGGGTTTGAGTTGTGTTGTCACGGTCAGGCTGGAACCCGCGCTGCCAAAGCGGTGGAGTATACATTCACGGTTCTGCCAACGGGAGCGGCCGGGCGCACGCACGCACTTTGAGTCCGTCAAAGTCTTGCCTGGCCGGGAATTTCGCGATCCTCTTCGGTCCCGCGACAGGCTATAGTTGCGCGATGCCGTTGCTTGCGGACATCTTCGGCCCGGGCGGCCGCCTGGCGGAACGCTTGCCCGGATACACCTACAGGGCAGCGCAACAGCAGATGGCCGAGCTCGTCGGCGAGGCGATCGACGACGGCCGGCACGCCGCGCTCGAAGCCGGGACCGGTATCGGAAAAACGTACGCGTATCTCGTACCCGTGCTGCTGTCGGGCCGGCGGGCGATCATCTCCACGGGCACGCGGACCCTGCAGGACCAACTGTTCAGCCGGGACCTGCCGGCGCTCGGCGCCGTACTCGGAAGGCCTGTCGAGATTGCGCTGCTCAAGGGCCGAAGCAATTACCTGTGCTGGCACCGCTTCGAAACGGCACGTCTCGACGGCCGCGAATCGGTGCCGGCGGACACGCTCGAGACGCTCGCACAGTGGGGGCGGTCGAGCGCGAGCGGCGATCTGGCCGAACTCGACGAACTGGCCGCCGAGCACACGCTGCGCGGTCTGATCACGTCGACGGTCGACAATTGCCTGGGCAGTCGATGCGAGTTTCTCGAGCGCTGTTTCGTCGTCGACGCACGGCGCAAGGCGATGGCGGCGCAGGTGGTCATCGTGAACCATCATCTGCTGCTCGCCGACCTCGCGCTCAAGGAGGCCGGGTTCGGCGAACTCCTGCCCGGCGCCGATGTGATCGTCGTCGACGAGGCGCACCAGTTTCCGGACATCGCCCAGCGGGTATTCAGCATGTCGGTCACGAGCCGGGAACTGGAAGCGCTGCTGCGCGACATCGTGCGCGAGGGCAACTCGGCAGGCCTCGACCGGCAGGCCGGCGATGCGTCGGCGTCGCTTTCCGGCGCACTGGTCAGCGCGCGGCGCGAAGCGACCCGTACACAGGGGCGGTTCGCCTGGGAAGCCGCGCCGGAGCACCTCGTGGCTGTGCTTGCCGAGCTGTCAGGCGCCGTGGCCGAGGCCGGCCAAGCGCTCGAACCGGTCGAGTCGGCGAGCACTGGCCTCGCGCGGTGCCGTGAGCGTTGCGCGCAAGTATCGCAGCGGCTTGAAGTCGTCATGGCGGACGATCCGCGCGACGGGCTGCGCTGGCTTGAGGTGTCGCCTCGATCCCTGGCCGTGCACTGGACCCCGCTCGACATCGGTGCGGCCATGGCCGAGCGTCTGGCGGATCAGGCGGCGGCATGGGTCTTTACGTCGGCGACACTCGCCGTCGGTGATGACTTCACGCACTTTCTGGCCCGCGTCGGGATCGACGACGCGCTCACAAGCACGCTGCCGAGCCCGTTCGACCACGAGCAAAACGGCCGGATCTACCTGCCGCGGGGCTTGCCGGACCCCGCCGATCCGGGTCATGTGACCGCCCTCATGGAAGATGTCTGGCCGCTCATCGAAGCCTCGGGAGGCGGTGCATTTGTGCTGTTCACGAGCTATCGCGCACTGAACCTCGCGCGGGACTGGCTCGAGCAGCGATCGGCGCCGGGGCCCGTGCTTGTGCAGGGCGCAGGTTCCCGCAGCCAGCAACTGGAAGCGTTTCGCGCGGCGGGCAACGCGGTTCTGCTCGGCACCAACAGCTTCTGGCAGGGCGTCGACGTGCGCGGTCACGCATTGCGCGTCGTCGTGATCGCGAAGTTGCCGTTCCAGGCCCCCAATGATCCGATGATCCAGGCACGCATCGAAGCGGTTCGGCGCAACGGCGGGGATCCCTTCAGGGAATTCCAGTTGCCCGAGGCGGTGCTCGCGCTCAAACAGGGCGCCGGGCGCCTGATTCGGGACTTCGATGACCGTGGACTCATCGTTCTTGGCGATCCCAGGCTCGCGACCCGACCGTACGGCCGCGTGTTTCTCAGGAGCCTCCCGCCGATGCCGCTGCTCACCGATCGCGATGCCGCGCTCGAATTTGCGGCCGGGCTTCGAGAGCCTGCGGGCTCGCTGCCTTCCCCCGCGGAACGAAGCACAATGTACGCCGGATGAAACTGCTTGCGATAGAAACTTCCAGCACCGTGGGCTCGCTCGCGGTACTTGACGGCGAGGCCGTTGTCGAACGGGAGATTGCGACCCCGCGCGCGCAGTCGGATCGCGTGCTGCCGATAATCCGGGAACTTCTTGCCGAGGCCGGATTGACGCCAGGTTCGCTCGACGCGGTCGCATTCGGGCGCGGGCCGGGATCCTTCAGCGGAATCCGCCTCGCGGCGGCCGTCACCCAGGGTCTCGCGCTATCGTGCGGCTTGCCGGTCGTTGCGGTATCGAGTCTGGCTGCGGCGGCGCAACGTGCCTGGCGCGAGCATGGATCGACCCGCTCGCTCGTGTGCGTCGACGCGCGGATGGGCGAGGTGTACTGGGCGATGTTCCAAATCGATAACGGGATTGCCGAGCACGATGGACCCGAGCGTCTCGGTGCCCCGGCGACATTGAAGTGCTCCCCGGGCGATCCCTGGGCCGCCGTCGGAAACGGATTTGCGGTGTATCGCGATGAACTCGCGGCGCAGCTTGCCCGGGCTACCTCGGTTCCAGGTGCCTGTGTGCCAACGGCTCGCGATCTGTTGCCGCGCGCGCGTCGCGACTGTGCGGCCGGACGGATCAGCCCCGCCGCGTCGGCCCTGCCCGTCTATCTTCGCGACGAGAGCGCGTGGCGGCGGTCTTCGTCGTCGCCGTAGGCCAGGGCAGGCGCGCGCATACGCGTCACTAAATTGTAATAATGGGCGTCTCTAATTGTGGGACCGAGGTCTGCCGGATTGAGGCGATGTCCCCAAAAACCGTCCTGGTAGTCGAAGACGAGCGGCCGATACGCGATATGCTCGCATTCAATCTCGGCCGTGCCGGATACGAGGTCCAGGCGGTCGACGACGGCCGCGAGGCGCGCGCCGCGATCGCGGACAGGTGTCCGGACGTGGTCCTCATGGACTGGATGCTGCCCGACGTCAGCGGCCTTGAGCTTACGCGGCAGCTCAAGCGCGATCCAAGAACCCGCTCGATACCGGTGATCATGGTCACGGCACTTTCCGACGAGGACGATCGGGTCACGGGGCTCGATGCCGGCGCCGACGACTACATCGTCAAGCCGTTCTCGCAGCGCGAGCTGCTTGCGCGCATTCGCGCGGCGCTCAGGCGCGGCAGCGTGTCGGACGATGAAATGCTCACGGTCGGGGAACTGAAGCTCGACGCCGCAAGTCATCTGGTGACGGTCGGTGATGACGCAATCGCATTGAGCCCCACCGAGTACCGCCTGCGCGAGTTTTTCATGCGCCATCCCGGCCGCGGCTACAGTCGTTCGCAGCTTCTGGACAGCGTATGGGGAGGCAATGTGTACGTCGAGGAACGCACGGTCGACGTGCACATACGCCGGCTGCGCAAGGCACTGACGCCGTTCGGCTATCACAAGCTGATCCGCACGGCGCGTGGGGCCGGTTATTGCTTCTCTCCCCGAGAGGTTTGATGTTGCGGCGCAGGTGGGCCAAACAAGTCGCGTTTCTGGTTGCCTGGCTCGGCGCCGCCGCGCTGCTTGGCCTGCTCTTCGGTGCGCCCGCCTGGTGGTTGACCGCGGCGCTGCTGCTCTACGTCGCGCACACGTTGCGCTACATTTACCTGCTTGATCGCATGCTCGACGGAGGCAAGCGGCACGCGCCGTTCGCGACACGTGGACTCTGGGCCGAGATCCTGGCCCGTGTCGATACGATCAAGACCAAGTCACGCAACCGCAAGAAGAAGTTCCACCGCGTACTCAGGGAAATCCGCGAGAGTACGGGGGCACTGAGCGACGGCGGCGTGATCCTCAATGGCGACAACGAGATCGTCTGGTTCAACCCGGCTGCGACCCTGCTGCTTGGCCTCGATCCGCGAACGGACATCGGGCGCAGGCTCGACAACCTGATCAGGCACCCCGAATTCGTAAGCTACCTCGCCGAACCCGGGGGCGAGGGCATCACGTTTCCGTCGCCGAAAATGGAGTCCGCCTGGCTCGCCCTGCAGATTATCCCCTACGGGCGGGACCAACGGATCGCGATCGTCCGCAACGTCACGCGCGAGGTCAATCTCGAACGCACGCGGCGCGATTTCGTCGCCAACGCCTCGCACGAATTACGTTCGCCGTTGACCGTGCTCAGCGGTTATCTGGATACGTTTGCCGACGACGAGGATTTGCCGAACCGCTGGAAGGTCCCGATCGCTGAAATGCTGCGTCAGTCGAACCGCATGACGCAGATTCTGCGCGACCTCATGGAACTGATGCGCCTGGAGTCCGCCGAGAGCGACGCGAGCCGCGACTTCGTCGATGTCTGCACGATGCTCGGTCTCATGGTCAGGGACTTCGATTCGGCGACAGAGGAGCATCCGGCCGTGAGCTTGCACCTGGAGACCGATGCGGCCTTGCTCGGCAACGAGACGGAACTTCATTCGATCTTTTTCAACCTGATTCATAATGCGGTGAGGTTCACACCGGCGACGGGAAGTGTCGCGGTCATCTGGCGTACCGATGACCAGGGCGCGGCTTTTGAAGTGACCGACACGGGTATCGGCATTCCCGAGGAAGAGATCCCTCGGATCACCGAACGGTTTTACCGTGTCGATCCGGGCCGTTCGCGAGCCATAGGAGGTACCGGGCTCGGGCTTGCGATCGTGAAGCACGCCGTGCAGCGGCACGATGGCGTGCTCGAGATCGCGAGCGTCGAGGGCGAGGGCAGCACCTTCCTTTGCCGGTTCGCAGCGGAGAGGCTCCTGTATCGCGGAGGCCAGGCTGAAGCGGCCGTATAATGGCCCGAAAGATCACCGCCAGGGAGGCACCAGGTGGAAGTTGAAGATCTCCGACAACACATATCACGCAGCTTCAACGCCGATATCGAAAGCCTCTACAATTCCGTTCTGACGATGGGTGGGCTCGTCGAAGAGCAGCTCGACCGCGCGATCCAGGCCCTCACCACAAGGGACAGCGAATTGGGTCTGCAGGTTGCGCACGACGACCACAAGATCAACCGCATGGAGGTCAGCATCGACGAGGACTGCAGCCGGATTCTCGCGACCCGCGCACCTGCGGCCGGCGATCTCAGGCTCATCGTCGCGATCATCAAGACGATCACCGATCTCGAGCGCATCGGCGACGAAGCCGAGAAGATCGGCAGGCTCGCAGCGCGGCTTGCCGGAGTGGAGCGTCCGACGACGAATTATCGTGAACTGAGAAACCTCGCCGGGCACGTCAAGCAGATGATCCGGGGCACGCTCGATGCATTTGCGAGGCTCGACGCGAACGGCGCACTGGAGATCGTCAAGGCCGATGAAATCGTCGACGAGGAGTATGAGTCAATCCACCGGCAGGCGATCACTTTCATGATGGAAGACCCGCGCACGATATCGCGCGGCATGGATTCGATGTGGCTCGCACGCTCGCTCGAGCGTATCGGAGACCACGCGAAGAACATCTCCGAATACGTGGTCTACATGGTGCACGGCAAGGATATCCGTTATACGAGCGTCGAGGCGGTCGAAGCGGAGGTCGCGCGTGCCGGAGAAGCTGCGGAGGCAACGTCATGATCGAAACGCGCGGCCAGCGCCGCCTGTTTAACCTCGCCGGGGTCGGCATAGTGATCGGCCTGATGGCGTATGCGCTTTATTCGCAATACGTCGTGGGTCTGGAGGCGTGTCCGCTGTGCATTTTTCAGCGCGTCGCCATGATCGGGGTCGGGATCGTGATGCTCGTTGCGGCCCTGCACGGCCCGGCGGGCAAGTCGGCACGGGCCTACGGGGTGCTCGCAGTCGCGGTCGCGGCCGTCGGTGCGACGATCGCGGGACGCCATGTCTGGCTGCAGAACCTGCCGGCGGATGCCGTGCCGGCCTGCGGGCCCGGGCTCGACTACATTCTTGACGTCTTTCCGTTGGTCGAAGCGGTGCGCATGGTCTTTACCGGCTCCGGCGAGTGCGCCGACATCAACTGGTCGTTCATGGGACTCAGCATGCCGGCCTGGGTCCTGATCTGGTTCGTGGCGCTCGGTGCCCTCAGCGTCGCGGCAAACTGGAATCCGGTGCGTCGCTAGACGCAAGCAATAGTTCCGCGACCCTGAAGTAGATCCTTTCGAGCGCGACCACGTCGGCGACGAGGACTTCCTCGTTTACCTTGTGGATCGTCTCGTTCACCGGGCCGATTTCGACGACCTCGATCCCGTATGGCGCAATGTAGCGCCCGTCGGAGGTGCCGCCGCCCGTCGACAATGTCGCATCGACACCCGTCTCTTCCCGGACCGCACGCAAGACCGCATCGGTCAGTCGTCCTTCGACGGTCAGGAACGGTTCGCCGGCTAGCCGCCAGCGCAGTTCGTGGTTGATGCCGAGCGCATCGAGTGTTTTCTCGACGCATCTTGCGAGAGTCTCACGGTTCCAAAGCGAGTTGTAGCGAAGGTTGAAGCGGCAGTTGAGTACTGCCGGCGTGACATTCGGCGCTCCCGCGTCGCTCGACACGTTGACCATCTGGAAGGTCGTGGGCGGGAATTGGTCATTGCCGGCGTCGATCGGTTCAGCGGTCATCGCCTGCACGAACCGGGCAAGCGCGTGTATCGGGTTTTCGGCCCGCAAGGGATAGGCCACATGGCCAAGCTCGCCCTTGATTGTCATGAGGCCGGACAGGCTGCCGCGGCGACCGACCCTGATCGTATCGCCGAGCCGTTCGTTGCTCGACGGCTCTCCGACGACACAGAAGTCGAAGAGTTCGCCGCGCCGTTCGAGCGTCGCCATGACCTGGGCCGTTCCGTCGACGGCCGGCCCTTCCTCATCGCTCGTCAACAGCACGCCGAGCGATCCGGAATGCTGCGGATACGTGGCCGCGAAGCGCTGGCAGGCCTTGACCATGGCCGCCAGGCTCGCCTTCATGTCGGCCGCACCGCGACCGCGGAGCTTCCCGTCAGCCACCGCGGCGACGAACGGATCGCTGCGCCACTGCTCGGACGGCCCCGGCGGCACGACATCGGTGTGGCCTGCGAAAACCACGACCGGCGCGGCAGCCCCGCGCCGTGCCCAAAGGTTGCTGACATCATTGAACGGAAGCGCTTCGATCCGAAAGCCGGAGTCCTCGAGCAGCCGACCGAGAAGCTGTTGACAGCCCGCATCGTCGGGCGTGACCGAACGCCGCGCGATCAACGCGCTTGTCAGTTCGAGCAGTTCCATGGGGGAAGTGCGGTCAGCGCGCGGCCGTGTCTGTCTGACATATTGATATCTTGCGCCAAATCGTGTTTCTTGCCGGTCCGGGCGAGCGCAATGCCGAAGCATTGCCGCAATCGTTCCGTAATACTCGGCGGCTACTCTCGTGCGGCTATGTTAACGTGCTGCCGCGCGTACCGTGGCCGACACCAGCGAGGATGGAGCCTCCTGGATTGGAGTAGACTGTGAGCGGAGTCCCCAAACCAAAGAGCCAAGACTTGTCCGAAGCGATGCCGGAGCGGGCCGTCGAGCCGCCGTTGCAGTCCGCAGCGGCCCCGGCCGCGATCGCGGACGTTCACGAGACGGTCGGCGATCCTAGCTCCTCCAACCCCGTCATGCGCACTCGCGGCGTGGATGTCCATTACGGCGACAATCACGCCATTCGGCGTGTCAGCCTCGACATCGGACAAAACGAGGTCATCGCACTGATCGGGCCCTCCGGCTGCGGGAAGACGACCTATCTGCGCTGCCTCAACCGCATGAACGACACGATCGAGTCCGCGCGCGTGACCGGCGAGATCAGGCTCTACGATGAGGACATCTACTCGCGCCGGATGGATGTCGTCATGCTGCGCGCGCGCGTGGGCATGGTCTTTCAGAAGCCGAACCCGTTCCCGAAATCCGTTTACGACAATGTCGCCTACGGCCCGCGGATCCACGGCATTGCAAGGAATCGAACGGAACTCGACCAGATCGTGCGGCGCAGTCTCGAACGTGCGGGGCTCTGGGCCGAGGTGCGGGAACGGCTCGACGAGCCCGGAACCGGACTGTCCGGCGGGCAGCAGCAGCGCCTGTGCATCGCGCGTACCATCGCGGTGAGCCCGGATGTGATACTCATGGACGAGCCTTGCTCGGCGCTCGACCCGATCGCGACGGCCCGGATCGAGGACCTCATCGACGAACTCAGGCAGAACTTCGCCATTGTGATCGTGACCCATTCGATGCAGCAGGCGGCGCGCGTGTCGCAGCGAGTCGCGTTATTTCATCTCGGCAGGCTTGTTGAGGTCGGCAGCACCGAGTCGATCTTCACGAACCCGCGCCACAAGCTCACCGAAGACTACATCACGGGCCGTTTCGGCTGAATCTCGCCGCGCGACGTCAGCGCGCCCGCTCGCCATCTTTTCCCGTAGGCAGTTGCTGGCGCAGGGGCGGCGATAGCGGAAATGCAGCCGCGAATTCCTGTGGCGCAGGCTCCCCGGGATGCGATCCGCCCCTCCATCCACCGGGTCATCGCCCGCATGTCGGGAGTGCAACCGCACTCGCGGCGGCTACAGTCTCAGTAGCTCGTTGATGCTCGTCCTGGCGCGCGTTCGGTCATCGACGCGCTTGACGATGACCGCACAATACAGGCTGTACTTGCCGTTGCCGGCCGGCAGGCTGCCCGGAACGACGACGGATCCGGCCGGTACCCGGCCGTAGAGAATCTCTTCGGTTTCCCGATCGTAGATTCGCGTGCTCTGGCCAATAAAGACGCCCATCGAGATCACGCTGCCGCGTTCGACGACCACGCCCTCGACGACCTCCGACCGCGCCCCGATGAAGCAGTCGTCTTCGATGATCGTCGGCGCGGCCTGCAGCGGTTCGAGCACGCCGCCGATGCCGGCGCCGCCCGACAGGTGAACGTTCCTGCCGATTTGCGCGCAACTGCCGACCGTCGCCCAGGTATCGACCATGGTGCCCGAGTCGACGTATGCGCCGATGTTGACGAACGACGGCATGAGCACGACATCGCTTGCGACGTAGGCACCGCGCCTTACGACTGCGTCGGGGACCACGCGCGTGCCCGCACGTTCGAAATCGTCGTCTGACCACTCCGAGTACTTCAGCGGCACCTTGTCGAAGAATTTCGTGTAACCGGCGTCGACGGTCTTGTTGTCCCTGACCCGGAACGAAAGGAGCACGGCCTTTTTGAGCCACTCGTTGACGACCCATGTACCGTCCACGGGCTCGGCAACACGAAAACGGCCGCTGTCGAGCCCGGCGATGCACGTTTCGATCGCTTCGCCGAGTTCCGCGTCCACCATGCCCGGGGCGAGTTCGCCGCGCCGCTCCCAGGCGGCTTCGATCACATCGCCAGGCTCCGCCATCAGGTCTCCCTGCGGTCGAGTTCGGACAGCGCCGAGCGAAGCGCGCCCTCGAGTCGCTCGCAGTGCGGCTCGTCGAGCGGAATGTTGTTCTCGGTCGTTACGAAAAAGACGTCCTCGGCGCGCTCGCCGATGGTCGCGATCTTCGCGTTCTGCAACGCCACGCGCTCATGCTCGAAGCCCTTGCCCACGCGATACAGGAGGCCCGGCCGATCGCTTGCGACGAGTTCGACCACGGTGCGCTGGTTGTTCGGTTCGCTGAAAATCGAGACCTGCACCCGGGTCAGGAACATTCTGACCTGGCGCGGCGCCCGGCGCGTGACCCGGATCGGGTGCGGGTCGTCGCGCGAGAGCGCCCGGATCAGGCGCTGCCTGATTTCGGCGAGCCGGCGGCGCTCGGTAATCGGGCTGCCGTCGCTTTCCAGCACGCAGTAGGTGTCCAGACTGCGTTCGCCGGCCGTTGGGACAATGCGGGCATCGACGACATTCAGTGCGAGTTCGTCAAGTGCCGCGGTCGTGCGGCCGAAGAAGTGCAGTTGCCTCATCGCGTAGACCATGATGACCGTCAGGCCTTCGGCGATCGAATCGTTGAGATCGACGACCAGGGATTCCGGCGACTTCGAATTCACGAGGACCTCAGTGTGCCAGGCGACTTCCTCGGGACGGTGGCGCAGGAAATACTCGTCCGTGAACGTCGACCACAGATCCTGCCAGCGGCCCTGCTCGATGCCCCGCTCGAAAAGCAGATCGCGCGCACTGGCCTGGGTCTCCAGAATCAGCTCGTCCTTGTCGATGGGATTTGAGAGCCCGCGCCGCAATGCGCGCTTGGTGTTCCGGTAAAGCTCCAGAAACAGCGTGTCCTTCCACGAGTTCCAGATCTTCGGATTCGTGCCGCGCACGTCGGCGAGCGTGAGCACATAGAGATAATCGAGGTGCTTCTCGTCGCTGACGGCCCGGGCAAACTCGTTGATGATCGCCGGATCGTTGATGTCCTTCCTTTGCGCCGTCATCGACAGCAGCAGGTGATGCCTCACGAGCCATGCGACGACGCGCGCATCGTAACGGCTCATGCCGTGCTCGAGACAGAAGGCCTCGGCGTCGACTGCGCCGAGTTCGGAGTGATCCCCGCCGCGGCCCTTGGCGATGTCATGAAAAAGTCCCGCGAGATAGGCGATCTCGGGCTTTTCCAGTTGCTGCATTACTGCGCTGCCATGCGGACATTCGTCGTCGAATCTCGGCAGCGAAAGCCGTCTGAGGTTCTCGACGACGATGAGCGTGTGTTCGTCGACGGTGTATGTATGGAACAGGTCGTATTGCATTCGACCGACGATGCGGCCGAATGCGGGGATGTACAGGCCAAGCACGCCGTAGGTGTTCATCCGCTTCAGGGTGCGGGTGACGCCGCTCGGCGCCCGGATGAGGTCGAGAAACAGGCGGTGATGGCGCGGATTCTGGCGAAATTCCTCGTCGATCAGCCAAAGATGCTGCTTGATCTGCGCGATGGTGCGCGCGCTGATTCCCTTCAGGTCCAGGTTCTGCGCGAGCAACAGAAAAATCTCGAGCAGCGCGGACGGTTCGCGCATGAACACGCCGTCGTCGACGGTCTCGACGTAGCCGTGGCGAACCTGAAACGCCGACCCCAGCGGCACGGGCGCCTCGTCCGCATCGAGCAGCAGCGCTTCCTCGAAGAGCTGCAGCAGCATCTCGTTCAGGCGGCTCACTTCCCTGACCGTGCGGTAGTAGCGCTGCATGAGCTGTTCCACGGCCAGCGTGAAAGTCGCGTCTTCGTAGCCGAGCATTGCAGCGAGCTTGGTCTGGTGATCGAACAACAGCCGGTCCTCGCGCCGGCCGGTCAACAGGTGCAGGCCGAATCGGATCCGCCACAGGAAGGCCCGGCCGGTTACGAGTATTCGAAATTGCCCGGCGGTCAGAAAGCCGCGCTCGCGAAGTTCGTCGAGCTTGCCCGTGCCGAAGTGCCGCAGGGCGATCCAGCAGATCGTCTGGATGTCCCTGAGCCCGCCCGGGCTGCTCTTGACGTTGGGTTCGAGATTGTAGGCGGTGTCGTGAAAGCGGTGATGCCGCTGCACCTGCTCCTCGACCTTTGCGAGGTAGAACGCGGCCGCGTCCCACATGTGCCCGGCGCCGATGTGGGCGGGCAGCGCTTCAAACAGGTGGCCGGGTCCGGCGAGCAGCCGCGTTTCCATCAACGTCGTCGCCACGGTCACGTCGTCGCGGGCCTGTTCGGCGCAGTCGTCGAGCGTGCGCACGCTGTGGCCGACATCGAGCCCTATATCCCACAGAAACGTCAGAAACTGGCTGATCGCCGCGTCGGCGCCGGCCTGGCGGGGGTTGTCGAGCAGGAGCAGCAGGTCGATGTCGGAATGCGGGTGCAATTCGCCGCGGCCGTAGCCGCCCACGGCGACGAGGTCGGTCGTGGCGGCGATCCCGGCGGCAAATTGCCGCCAGCTCGCCAGGATCACGAGATCGACGATGTCCGAGCGGGTCGCGACGAGGTCCTCAACGGGTTCGCGCTCCTGGAAGCGCCGCCTGAGTTCCTCGTTCGCGTCCTTGAGCAGCGTGCGCAAGGCGTCGACGCTTGTCGACCCTCGCTCGAGCGAGGCCGCAAACGCGGCCAGATCCGGACGCTGCTCCGGCAACACAGCAGCAGTCGTCAGGCTCACGCCGGCATCCACGTCAGCTCGCCCCGTCGCCGGCGCCGAGCGTCAGCACCTCGAAACCCGTGTCGGTGACGAGCACCGTATGTTCCCACTGTGCAGACAGCGAGTGGTCCTTCGTCACGACCGTCCAGCCGTCGGCGAGAAGCTTCACGTCGCGCTTGCCCGCATTGACCATCGGCTCGACGGTAATGGTCATTCCCTGTGTGAGTTGCAGCCCCGTGCCGGGATTGCCGTAGTGGAGCACCTGGGGGTCTTCGTGAAACACGCGGCCGATGCCGTGGCCGCAGTACTCACGCACCACCGAGAAGCGGTTTTGCTCGACATGGGACTGCACGGCGTGACCGATGTCGCCGAGCCGCGCGCCCGACCGGATGGCGCGAATGCCTTCCCACATGCCTTCGAAACACACGCGCGACAGGCGCTCGGCGATCACGGGCGTCTTGCCGACGTGGAACATGCGGCTCGTGTCGCCGTGATATCCATCCTTGATCACCGTGATGTCGATGTTGACGATATCCCCGTTTCGCAACACCCGGTCACCGGGTATTCCGTGGCAGACCACGTGATTGACCGACGTGCAGATCGACTTCGGAAACCCCTTGTAGTTGAGCGGAGCGGGAATCGCCCCGAGCGGGCCGACGATGAACTCGTGGCATATGCGGTCGAGTTCGCCGGTAGAGATTCCGGGGCGCACATGATCGCCGATCATGTCGAGAACGCTCGCGGCAAGCCGTCCGGCAACCCGCATCTTCTCCTGTTCTTCAATGGTTTTGATCGTGGCGGCCATGACGGTGCACGCGGTGCGCACGGACCGCGCAGTCAGTGGGGGTAAGAAACGTGTGGCAGCGTTGTTGCTGTCCGGTCGCTATGGTATAAAGCGCGCGCCCTTGAGGCAATTTAAAGACACACACGTGTCGCGTCTCGTCAGCCGGGTGCTTCTGCGGTTCGCCGCCGGGGTTGTTGGCGGGGACACGTGGAGGACTAACCCGACTGAGGAGCTTCCATGGCCGACGTCACGATGCGCCGGATGCTGGAAGCGGGCGTGCATTTCGGGCACCAGACCCGCTTCTGGAACCCGAAGATGGCTCCGTACATCTTCGGCGAGCGCAACAAGATCCATATCGTCAATCTCGAGCAGACGCTGCCGATGTATCGCGAGGCAGTGGAGTTCGTCCGCAGGCTCGTCGCGGACGGCGGCAAGATCCTGTTCGTCGGGTCCAAGCGGGCGGCGCGGCAGGCGGTCGCCGAGGAGGCCGTGCGCTGCGGAATGCCGCATGTGAGCCAGCGGTGGCTAGGCGGCATGCTCACGAACTTCAAGACGATCCGTCAGTCCGTCAAGAGGCTGCATGAGCTCGAAGAGTTGACCGATGCGGGCGGCGGCGACTTCACGAAGAAGGAAATGCTCGAGCTCTCGCGCGAACGCGACAAGTTGCTGCGCGCCCTTGGCGGCATCAAGGAAATGGAGTCGTTGCCCGACGCCGTGTTCGTGGTTGACGTCGCACATGAGGAGATCGCCGTCCGGGAGGCGAAAAAGCTCGGTATCGCCGTCGTTGCGGTGGTCGATACGAATTGCTCGCCCGACGGCATCGATTACACAATACCGGGCAACGACGACGCGATGCGGGCCATCCGGCTCTATACGGAAGGCATCGCCGACGCGGTGCTTGACGGCAAGGCGTCACTGCCGGAGGTACCCGTCGGCGAGGGCGATTTCATCGAACTCGACGAAGAAGGCCGGCCGATTGCCGAACCCGCATCGACACCGGGGCGACAGCGGCCGAAGGCCAGAGTCAGGAAACAGGCAACGGTGACGACCCGCACGAGGGCCAGATCCAAGGTTGCAGCCACCGCGCCGGAATCGAGCGAGGCGGAAGCATCCGGGGAAACCGCGCCATCGGGCGAACCCGCCGCGCCGGAGGACGCGGCTGCCGCGGCCGCGGCTGCCGAGGCCGCAGAACAGGCAAAGGCTGCGGCGCCGACCGATGCTGCAGAACCAACCGAGGCAGCAGAGTCGCCGGACGCCGCGCAAACGGCACAGAACGACGCGCCGACCGAAGCTGCCGAGTCAGCGGAAGTTGTCGAATCGAGCGGCGAGGCCGACGCCGGCAAGGCTTCGGCGGCGGAGCCGACCGAGGAAGCTTCCGCGGAGAAACCGGCCGACTAGGCCGGATCGGGCGGCGACAGCCGCCGCGGTGCGGCGTTCATCCAATTGCAAACGAGGCTCTGCAATGCAGATTAAACCGGCACAGGTCAAGGAACTGCGCGAACGCACCGGCGCGGGCATGATGGACTGCAAGAAAGCGCTCGTCGAAGCCGGCGGCGACATCGATGCGGCTTTGGACCTGCTGCGCAAGGCGGGTCAGGCGAAGGCGGACAAGAAGGCGTCGCGAATCGCCGCGGAAGGGCAGGTGCTCATCGCGGGCGATGCGGACGGCGGCCGCTACGCGCTGCTCGAAATCAACTCCGAAACAGATTTTGTCGCGAAGGACGAGAATTTCCGCCAGTTCACGGCGCGCGTGGGGCAGGCGGTGCTCGACCATGCGCCGGCTTCGGTCGAGGCGCTCATGGAACTGGACGTCGGCGGTGCGACCGTGAGCGAATTGCGCCAGGCGCTCATCAGCAAGATCGGCGAGAACATCGTCGTACGCCGGTTCACGAGGCTCGAGAGTGCGGACACCGTCGGATCCTACGTCCACATGGACCGGATCGGCGTGGTCGTGGATCTTCACGGCGGCAGCGAGGAGCTCGCACGCGACCTTGCGATGCACGTTGCCGCGGCATCGCCAAGCTACGTTTCCATCGACGATGTACCCGAGGACGAGGTTGCCAGGGAAACGGAGATACTCTCGGCCCAGGCGGCCCGGACGGGAAAGCCCGAACACATCGTCAGCAAGATCGTCGAAGGGCGGCTCAGAAAGCACTTCGACGAAGTGACCCTGACGGGACAGCAGTTCGTCAAGGACACCGACACGAAGGTCGGTCAGTTGCTCGCGCAGCAAGGCGCCACGGTCAAGCGTTTCGTTCGCTTCGAGGTCGGCGAAGGCATCGAAAGGAAGCAGGCCGGCTTTGGAGAAGAGGTCGCCGCTTTGCTATAAAGGCTGGCGCTGCGGCGTATCGCCGCGGGCCTTGGGGGCTTAATGGCGCAAGACTCGCCCGCATATCGGCGGATACTGCTCAAACTCAGTGGCGAAGCGCTGTTGGGCAGCCAGCAATACGGCATTGATCCGCCCGTCATCCATCGAATCGCGACCGAAGTTGCCGAAATCGCTTCCCGGGGCGTTGAGGTCGGACTCGTCATCGGCGGCGGCAACATCTTTCGCGGCGCCGGTCTCGCCGAAGCCGGCATGGACCGTGTCACGGCCGACCACATGGGGATGCTGGCCACGGTCATCAACGCGCTCGCGATGCAGGATGCCCTCGAACGTCAGGGCGTGTACGCGCGTGTCATGTCGGCGCTGCAGATACATGAGGTCTGTGAGGACTACATCCGCCGCCGGGCCGTGCGGCATCTCGAGAAAGGCCGGCTTGTGCTTTTCGCCGCCGGCACCGGCAACCCGTTTTTCACGACCGACACCGCGGCGAGCCTGAGGGCGATCGAGATCGGCGCCGATGTCCTGATCAAGGCCACCAGGGTCGACGGCGTCTATTCAGCCGACCCGGAGGTCGATCCGGGAGCCGAGCGCTACGGTTCGCTGTCCTTCGATCAGGTTCTCGCGGACAGGCTCAATGTCATGGACGCGACGGCGATCGTCATGTGCCGCGACAACGATCTGCCGCTGGTCGTGTTCAATCTCAACAATCCCGGCGATCTCGTGCGCGTCGCGTGCGGCGCGCCGCTCGGGACCTCGGTCACGAACACGCTGTCAGCCACGGGCACGAACTCATGATAGAAGACGTCAAGAAGGAAGCCGACGTGAGGATGCAGCGCAGCATCGAGTCGCTCAGGGGAGAGTTTCGGCGCCTGCGAACCGGGCGCGCGAATATTGGCCTTCTCGAGCACCTCACCGTCGAATATTACGGAGCGCAGGTTCCGGTGAACCAGGTCGCGACGCTGAGCGTCGAGGATGCACGCACTCTCACGGTCACGCCCTGGGAGAAACCCATGGTCGCGGTTGTCGAGAGAGCGATCCTGAACTCCGACCTCGGACTGACGCCGATGTCGGCGGGGAGCGTTATACGCGTTCCGGTACCGGCCATGACGGAGGAGCGCCGCAAGGAACTCGTCCGCATCGTGCGCGGCGAAGCGGAGACCGGCCGAATTGCCGTGCGCAACATTCGCCGCGACGCGCTCGGTTCGCTCAAGGAATTGCTCAGGGAAAAAATGATCACCGAGGACGAAGATCATCGTGCGCACGACGACATCCAGAAGATCACGGACCGCAACGTGGCGGAGATCGACGCTCTGCTCAAGGAGAAAGAAGCGGAGATCATGGAGTTTTGAGACTCCGGCACCGTGACTGATGGCCGCAATTCGCCGAATCGGCCGCTGGCGGCGCGCGTCGTCACCGCACTCGTGCTCGGCGGCGCTGCCACGGCAGGCATCGTGTTCCTTCCGACAGCGGCGGTCGCGGTGCTGCTTGGCGCCTTCGTGCTGGCGGGAAGCTGGGAATGGGCCAGCTTTGCGAAGTGCGGGTCGCGCGCTCGTGGAGTCTACGTCGTCGCTCTGGCCTTGCTCATGTTCGCGACCTTTCCGCGGGCGGAGTTGCTTGTCGACGCTGTGCTCGTTTTCGCGCTGGCGGGGTGGCTCGTTGCGGCGTACGGGCTGGCCGCCTGGCCGCGTCCGCTGCCCGCGACGGCGATAGCGGCCGTCGGAATCGCTGCGCTACTTCCGGCCTGGCTGCTCCTGATCCATGTCCACGGTGCAGGGCCGCGAGGGCCATGGCTCGCGTTTACCGGTCTGGCGCTAGTTGTGGCAGCCGACATCGGCGCGTTTTTCGTCGGCCGTGCGATCGGCCGCACGAAGCTCGCGCCGCGAGTCAGCCCGGGCAAGACCTGGGAAGGCGTCGGCGGCGGGATCGCCCTTGCCGCCGCCGCGGCCCTGCTTGCGAGCCACGCGCTCGCCGTGCCGTTGCCGGCCATTCTTGCGACCGCGGTCGCGATGGCTGCCGCGTCCGTGATCGGCGACCTTACGGTCAGCATGCTCAAGCGCAACGTCGGTGCGAAGGACAGCGGCCGCCTGCTGCCCGGGCACGGCGGCGTGATGGATCGGATCGATGCAATGACGGCCGCGATACCCGTCTACGCGCTCGGTCTGGAGATCTTCGGGCTTCTGGGCTGACAGGCCGCGGCAGGACTGACGCGGATCTTGCGCCATGCGCGGCGTGCCGCGAACGCGAAACATTACGATTTCGTCAGATTCGCCGTTTTTCGCGCGTCGGGCCGGAACCGCGCACGGCGACAGCTGTCAGTTCAGTCGTGGGGTGCATGCTCCCGGCCGCGCGCAGCCGCCCGTGGGGTTTCGAGGCCGGTGCGGGTCCGCGCACCGTACCCGACGAATGGGTAGAATAACCGCAGGCACAACTCAACGAGGTTGGCTCCGGACCCGGCAATGGTGGATCTCGCACTTTCCATAATAGCTTTCATCGTCGCCATCGGCGTACTCGTGTCCGTGCACGAGTACGGTCATTTCATCGTGGCCAGGAAGCTGGGTTTCAAGGTTCTGCGGTTCTCGGTCGGTTTCGGGCGGCCGCTGTGGCGCTGGCAGGGCGGGGCGCCGGATCACGTTGAGTACTGGTTGTCGTCCGTGCCATTGGGCGGTTATGTCAAACTGCTCGACGAGCGCGAGGGTCCGGTTGACGAAGCCGAACGCCACCGGGCCTTCAACCGCCGCCCGATCCCGCACCGCATCGCCGTGTTAGCTGCCGGTCCCGGTTTCAACTTCCTGTTCGCGATCTTCGCCTACTGGGTCATGTTCGTCTCCGGCATACCGGCGCTCAAGCCGGTCGTCGGGGCGGTATCGGAAGGGTCGGTCGCCGCGGTTGCGGGTTTGCGCGCCGATGACGAAATCAGGGCTGTCGGAGGCAAGCCGACAGCGACCTGGGAACAGGCAGTGATCGCGATCCTCGACGAGTTGCTCGCGGACGGCCGGATCGAACTCGACGTCAGCGATGCAGCCGGCACCGAGCGCTTCGTGGAACTTGACGTACGAGATCGGGTCTCGGAGCTCACGGAGCCCGAGGCGCTTTTCAGCGGTCTGGGAATCAGGCCCGGTCCGACGATGCCACCTGACATCGAGCGTGTGGATCCTGACTCTCCGGCCGAGCAGGCCGGGCTCATGGCCGGCGATCGGGTACTCAGCGTCGACGGCGAGCCCATCGAAAGCTGGCAGGCCTGGCTCGAGACGATCCGGGCGCGGCCGGGCGAGACCGTCTCGTTGCTCGTGCTCAGGGAGAGTCGCGAGGTCGAACTCGCGATGCGTGTCGATGCCGGCGAGAGCGTCGGTCTGGTTGTCGCTCGCAGTCCATCGAGCTTGCCGGACGATGTCGTGGAGCGGATTCCGGACGACGAGCGCTACGGGGTCGTCGAATTGTCCATGCTGATCGGCGAGGTCGAGGAAAATGGCGAGCGTGTCGGCCGCATCGGCGCCTGGCGTCCATCGCAACTGCCCGACGATGTGCTGGAGCGAATCCGGTCCGAGGAGCGCTACGGCGTCGTGGAAGGGCTGTACCGGGGTGCCGCAAAGACCTGGGAGATGACCGCGCTGACCGTGCGCATGCTGGTGCGCATGGTGATCGGCGACGTGTCGCTCAGCAACGTCTCAGGTCCCATCTCGATCGCCGCCTACGCCGGTGACAGCGCCGAGGCCGGATTCACCGCATTTCTCGCGTTTCTGAGCATCGTCAGCATCAGTCTCGGCATCATGAATCTCCTGCCGATTCCGCTGCTCGACGGCGGGCAGATCGTCTATCAGCTTGCCGAATGGCTAAAGGGCTCGCCTCTCTCCGAGCGCGCCATGCTCGTCGGCCAGCAACTTGGTATCGTGTTTCTCATCGTCTTGATGAGTTTCGTGTTCTACAACGACATAAGCAGGATGTTCAGCTAATGATGCATGTACGCCTGACTCAAACGATCGCCTGTCTTGCCGGTCTGATTGCGGCCGCACCCGTTGCGGCGCAGTTGCCGTTCGTCGTCCAGAACTTCCAGGTGGAAGGGGCACAGCGGATTTCCGAAGGCACGATCTACAACTACCTGCCCCTCAACATCGGCGACACTGTCGACGAACAGGTCGTTCGCGAGTCGATCCGCGCGATCTACTCGACGGGTTTCTTCCAGGACATCGAGATACGCCGCGACGGTGACACGCTGGTCATCGCCGTGCTCGAACGGCCGACGATCGAGGAATTCACGTTCTCCGGCAACGAGGACATCGAGGACGAGGATCTCGAACGCTCGCTCCGCGACGTCGGCCTCGCCCAGGGCAGGATCTTCGACCGTTCCGTGCTCGACGAAGTCCAGCAATTTCTGACCGACGAGTACTACGGCCGCGGAAAGTACGGTGCGCTTGTCGAGGCGACCGTAGAGGACCTCTCCGACAACCGCGTTCGCGTGGAAATCGAGATCGTGGAAGGCGAGCGCGCGCAGATCCGGCAGATCAACATTGTCGGCAACAGCCGGTTCGCCGACGAGGATATCCTCGACGGTTTCGAGCTGACCACGGGCAACTGGCTGTCGTTCATCCGTGACGACAACCGCTATTCGAAGGAGGCTCTCGAGGGCGACATCGAGACGCTCAGGTCGTTCTACATGGACCGCGGCTACGCCGACTTTCGCCTGGACGGTCAGCCCGTGGTCACGATATCGCCGGACAAGAAGGACATCTTCGTCACGATCAGCGTCGACGAAGGCGACCTGTATGTGATCTCCGACGTGCGTCTGGCCGGCGACACGGCCGTCCCGGAAGATGAACTCAACGCGCTGATCCTGTCTCAGCCGGGGCAGATTTTCTCCCAGCAGCTTCTGACGTTCAGCGAGGAGGCGATGCGAATCCGCCTCGGCCGCGACGGTTACGCCTTTCCGCAGATTCAGGCCGTGCCCGAACTCGACGAGGAAACGCAGGAAGTCGCCGTGACGTTCTTCGTCGACGCGCAGAGCCGGGTCTACGTGCGGCGCATCAATTTCAATGGCGCCGACAACGTCAACGACGAGGTGTTCCGGCGCGAGATGCGCCAGTTCGAGGGCGGCTATCTGTCCAACGATCTGCTGGAGCGCTCGAAGATCCTTCTGCAGCGCCTGCCGTATGTCGAGACCGTCGAATACGAAACCGTGCCCGTGGCGGGGAGCCCCGATCTCGTCGATGTCCAGTTCGCAATCGAAGAGGGCCTGCCGGGACAATTCGGTGGCAGCGTCGGCTACTCGGGAACGCAGGGCGTCATCCTCGGCGGAAACTTCATCCATTCGAATTTCATGGGCACCGGCAACCGGGTCGCGCTTAACCTCACGGGTGGGGAGTACTACAAGGTCTACGACCTGAGCTTCACCGACCCATACCGAAACATGGACGGTCTGCAGAGGTCGATCCAGTTCTCCTACCAGGACATCGAGCAATTCACGTCCGTCGCTTCGCAGTTCTCCACGACCACGATGACCGCCGGGCTCAACTGGGCCTACCCGATCACGGAGTATCAGCAACTCAGATTCGGGTTCTCCTACCAGAGCGCCGAATTGATCACGAGCTACTACAGCTCCCGGCAGGCGCGCGAGTGGGTCCTGAACAACGGCAATCAGATTGACATTGGCGACCCGAATTCCGCGATTGCGGCAACCGAGACCCAGTCTTTCGAACTGGTCGCGGGCTGGGCTTTCGATTCGCGCAACCGGGTGCTCTTTCCCGACAGCGGCATGCGGCTCAGCATGAATCTGCAGGCCGCCGTGCCCGGCAGTGAGGTCGAGTATTACGTTGCCCGAATGAATTTCACCAAGTACTTCCGGCTGCCTGGCGCCTGGCGCTTCAAGATCAACTCGGAGCTCGCGCTTGGCGAAGGCTACGGTGAGACCACCGCACCGCCGCCGTTTCGCAACTTCTTCGGCGGCGGGCCCGGCACGGTTCGGGGCTTCAAGGAAAGCTGGATGGGGCCGATCGATTCGCTCGGCAACCCCTACGGCGGCAACATGCTGGTTGCCAATCAGCTCGAACTCATCCTGCCGACGCCGGGCAAGCTCGGCAATTCGACGCGAATCTCGCTCTTCTACGATATCGGCAACGTGTTCTCCACGGGCGGCGTGACGTTCTACGACAGGACCGGCGTCAACGAACTCGAATACGATTTCGATTATGATAATTTGAAGCAGTCGGTGGGGCTTGCCGTAGAATGGCTCGCTCCGCTCGGTCTCTTGCGTTTCAGCTACGCGTCACCGCTGAATGCGCAAGAGCAGACGGACTACCTGTGGGGCGACGAGATCGAAAGGTTCCAGTTCTCCATCGGCAACGCATTTTGAATTATTGAGGGACTGAACTCATGACGAGGAAACAGCGCGTGGCGACCCGGGTCGCGCTGCTTGCCACGGCGTTTGCGGCCGTTACCGCCTTTGCGCAGGCGCCGCTGAGGATCGGCGTCGTCAATGTGGGCATCCTGCTCGAGCAAGCGCCTCAGACACAGGAAGCCATGGCCGCGCTCGAAGCCGAGTTCGCGCCTCGCCAGCGCGACCTTGTCGCGCTGCAAACCGCGCTGCAGGAGAAGCAGGAAACGTATCAGCGCGACTCTTCGGTCATGGGCGAAGAGGAGCGCGTCAGCCTCGAACGGCAGATTCGCGACGAACAACGCGACCTGCAGCGCGAAAACAACGAGCTCAACGAGGACTTCAACCTGCGGCGCAACGAGGAACTCGGCAACCTGCAGGCCTCGTTGCTTCAGGCAGTGCAGGCTTACGCGAGGCAGACCGGTTTCGACCTCGTCGTGGCCGACGTTCTGTATTACAGCACCGCCGTTGACATCACCCAGGACGTGCTGGAGTCGATACAGGCCGGCTTTCAACAATCCAGCAGTGAGGAATAGTGTCTCTGGCCTGCGCGAGCCCGCGCAGCCGGTGACCCTCGGTGAGCTCGCTGGTCTTTACGGTTGCGAGCTCGATGGCGACAGCGGCGCTGTTGTCGACCGCGTAGCGACCTTGTCCGGCGCAGGCCCCGGCGCCGTCAGTTTCCTGGCCAACCCTCACTTTCGCAGCCAACTGCAGGACACTCGAGCCGCTGCCGTGGTTCTCGAGGAACGGCACCGGGCGGACTGTCCCGTCGCGAGCCTGGTCAGCTCGAACCCCTACGCGACCTACGCTCGTATCGCTGCGTTCCTGCATCCGCCGCGCGACTTCGAACCGGGCGTACACGCCACCGCGACGATCGCTGCCGACGCGCTCGTTGCCGAGTCGGCGTGCATCGGCCCGAATGTCGTGATCGGCTCGGCGAGCGTTGTCGGCGAGGGGGCGATGCTTGGCGCCGGCAGCGTGATCGGTGCCGACGTACGCATTGGAGCCGCCTCGCGCTTGCTGGCTCGCGTGACGCTCCTCGACGGCGTAAGCGTTGGAGCGCGTTGCGTGATCCACCCCGGAGTTGTGGTCGGGTCGGACGGTTTCGGCTTTGCCGAGGACGACGGCGAGTGGGTGAAGGTTCCCCAGCTTGGAGGAGTCACGATCGGCGACGATGTCGAGATCGGTGCCAACACGACGATTGATCGAGGCACGATCGAGAACACGGTCATAGAGGATGGCGCCAAACTCGACAATCTCGTGCAGATCGCTCACAACGTTCGCGTCGGTGCCCATACTGTCATGGCGGCGATGTCGGGCGCCGCCGGAAGCACCAGGATCGGCCGGCGCTGCAAGGTCGGGGGCGGCGTCGTCATGATCAACCATCTTGAGATCTGCGACGATGTCATGTTCACGTTCAGAAGCGTCGTGACGAAGTCCGTTCGAGAGCCCGGCGTTTACGGCGGCAGCCTGCCGGCCGAGCAGGCGCAGCGCTGGCGGCGCAGCGCCGCCCGCTTCCGGCAACTCGACGCGCTCGCGGAGCGCCTTCGGGCCATCGAACAGACGGGAATCTCCGCACGGGCCGACGGGAATGGCCCGCAAGGACAGGACAATGGCTGAATCGCACTCACTGGACATCGAAGGGGTACTGCAGCGTCTGCCGCATCGCTTCCCGTTTCTTATGGTCGATCGGGTTACCGAGGTCGTTCCGGGCAAGTCGATCGTGGCGATCAAGAACGTCAGCATCAACGAAGACCACTTCGTCGGGCACTTTCCAGACCATCCCGTCATGCCGGGCGTGCTCGTCATCGAGGCCCTGGCGCAGGCGAGCGGCGTGCTTGCCTGGGAGAGCGCAACGGCAGCAGAGCAAAGCGTGAGGATTCGCAGCGCGCGCTGCACGCCCAGGGTGAGCCCGGCCGATCAGCGCGTGCTCAAGGCCGAGCGGACGGCCCGCAAGCAGGCCCTGTGGCGCTTCGAGTGCCACGCCGAAGTGGACGGCGAATCGGTGGCCGAGGCGGAGATCCTCATGGCTACCAGGAAAGAGCCTTGATCGACAGGCGTGCCGTCGTCGATCCTTCGGCCATCGTTCACGACGACGCGTATGTCGGGCCCTACGCGGTGATCGGCGCGGATGTCGAGATCGGTCCGGGCTGCCGCATCGATGCGCACGCGGTCAGCCGCGGACCGACAAAAATGGGCGCCGACTATCACGTGTTTTCGTTTGCCTCGGTGGGCGACGATCCGCAGGACAAG